>JASJDH010000196.1 GCA_030065175.1 Leptolyngbyaceae cyanobacterium MO_188.B28
GCCTAGGACGTAGTTATAGTTAGCCTCTAGGCGAATTCAGTCCAAATCCAAATATTTAGTTGCGCCTGTGAGTCTTTTACCTCCCCGCGATCGCAAATTTCCCACCGGACAACCTTCAAAATCCTCCATCCAAAAAGAGGATCATGGCCCCCTTTTGATTACGGCCTTTATGTTGCTAGGGGTGGCCTGGATCATCAATCAATCTTCACCGCTCTATCGATTCTCCAATGGGTTTTCTCCGAACTGGGGGGGCAACTCCCCAGTTTTGTTATCCATGAAAGGGGGCGATCCCTATGTGCGCGCCCTGATGCGGACCATTTCCGCCTCTGAGTCCAATGACGCCTATC
Source organism: Leptolyngbyaceae cyanobacterium MO_188.B28 (assembly GCA_030065175.1). GTDB lineage: Bacteria > Cyanobacteriota > Cyanobacteriia > Phormidesmidales > Phormidesmidaceae > JAKSDM01. The sequence goes on from JASJDH010000196.1 coordinate 348, forward strand.
CTTACCACATCCTGTATGGCGGGGAATATGTCCAAGACTTGAGTCGGCATCCGGACTATTGCGTTGAGATTGTGTCGGGGCCGAATCGAGGGGATTGCACCACAGCTGCTGGACGCTATCAGTTTTTAACCACTACCTGGATAGATAAAGCCAAAAGGTATCACCCGCAGCCTCCATCATGGTTTGAGTTTTGGGATTCCTACAGTTTTGAGCCTGAATATCAAGATCAGGTTGTGTATTATTGGCTGATGGATTCCAATGCTTGGGGCGTTAGTGTGTCTGAGTTATTGAAACAGGGACGTATTAACGAGGTGTTGAAGATGTTGTCCGGTACCTGGACCAGCTTGGGATATGGGATTGAGACCAATAGCATGAGCGCCGCCCTGCCTAGAATTTACGAAGAAATGTTGCAGGAAGAGTTGAAGGCAGCTAATTAGTCTGCCATTTAGTCTATTGGGGTGAGTTTTCCACCAGCATTTTTTCTTCTAAGGTCGGCTGAGGTGTTTGGCTATAGTAAATTTCCAGCCATTCTCCCAGGGTCATACTTGTGTAGTTCAGCGCCTCGGCGGTGAGGGAGATATTCAACGTGGTTTGGCTCCAGATGGCGAGGGTTCTCAGCAATGTTTCCCGAGCTTTTCTTAAACGTCTCGAGACGGTGCATTGTTTGAGATTCAAGTAGGCTGCGATTTTTTGCTGGGTGAGTTTTTGTTGGTAGTAAAGCCGCAAAATTTCTTGAGACTCGGGTTTGAGTTGATCCAGCGTGGCGATTAAGGCGGCGCTGAGTTGGGCTTGCTGGGTTCTGCGGGTTTGTGCTTCCTCGGCTTCGATCATCTGGCTGAGGAGGGAGGTATGGATCGGACTGGACAGGTGGTCTAAAAAGTCGCCTGTTTCCTTGCCTCCTTTGGCGGTATTGATGGAAACAATAATTGGGTAAAGATAGGAGCGAACCGCTCGAGCGCAGATGGCAAGCCACTTTTCCAGGGTTTCTGGACTGACAGGCGGGGTGTAGACAATCAGCTGAGTTTGACGTTGGCGATTGTAGAGTTGGGCGATCGCTTCCCAGGTTTTCTGATCAGGTTTAGGAAGTTTGCGGGTTTTGGTGGGTTGTTGAGGGGTGTAAAGAATGATAAAGCACTGCCAAGCAAGCACGTAGCTATGGATGGCGTCTCTCGACAGGCCGATCTTTTGCAGCGCCTCCACCAGTCGTTTCTGACTGGATTTCCGCAGCAAGGCCCAGTCGGTGCAGATGCCAATTTCGTGCTGTTGCCGTAAGCTTTCTCGGATTAAGCTGCCAAATGCGGCGCTGGCGTAGTTTTTAAAGCTGTATCCTTGGTCTGGGTTGAAGCCTTTTAAAATCCGATCCAGACGGGCGATCGCCATCTGAAAACAGTCGGCTAGGTTATATTGGGTCATGGTAAAGCTTCCCGTTGTTCTTTGAGCGTTCCAAAAGCAAACCTCCTGAACATAGGCTGCTAAATGGTTCCGCGCTAAACTCTTAGGATTTGCTTGCCAAAGCTTATACCAGTAGAGAACCCAAAAGGTTTCTGACTGTTCAGTGTGTTGTGACTGAGCAATACAGCTCTGCATACTTCGACGCAATTTAGGGTCGATGACCCAGGTTTGAAATTGGTCAGCGTCGAATTGTACAAATGTCGAAAATTTTTCGATCAGACCTTTTCGAGGGCGCATAGGTCGACTGTCCGGAGGAGGAGATGCCAATGGCTTAAACTGGCCCAGTAAAAGGGGCAGAGGGGCTAAGCCAGGTTTTTAGATATCTAAGGACTACGACCTCTCCGTATATCCACCCGGAAAAACTTCTAGGAAAATATTGGGGTGTAATACGGGCTGGAAAAGTTCAGGGGGAGAGAAGACAGAAGACAGGAGTCAGAAGTCAGTCATGAAGTAGATTCTGGCTTCTGACGGCTGAATTCTTTCTTAGGAAAAATTTTGCATTTATAGTTGGGCGCTACAACTTGCTGGCAAGCTCGGAAGCTAGATTGGGCAAAGCTTCAACTATCAATTCTCATGACTGTAAAAGTTTGTATTGCTTCCCCTCAGTATGAATTGATATATGAGGCGCGCGCGCGATCTCACTCGGGATGGCTAAAAGCGATGTAAATCAAGCTTTTGGGGGCAACACCCAAAGTACGACTACCCAAAACTCATGCAAAAGATACAATGCCCACCATCGTATGTATTGCTTTGGGTAAAGTTATCCCCTGCCTCGGTCCCTAGACGCCAATTTCTAAACTATCCTGTAATTTCATAGAGATCTGCTTGGGGGTAATTCCCCTCCATTTCAACAGAATTTCAACAGATAAATGGTTTAACAAACAATTGATAGCTACTTCTAGGGGGGGCTTCAAACCTGGAAGGGGAGATAACAATTGTTCTGATAATTCACGCTTCATGGCTTGATCTGAAATCCCTTTCTGCTTGGCCTTACACTCTCTTGGGCTGTTTTCGATTTACCGAGTGTTTTAAAACCGAGTGTTTTAAAGGCGAATTTATTGAGGCGTTCAGCGCCAGCTTCGAAGGCTCATCTCGAATTTTTATACTTTATTAAGTTTTTGACATGAGAAATTCATTTAACCGCAGAAAATTTATTCGCGCGACGGTCTTCGTAGCCTCAAGTCTGGCAGTCTCCAAGTATAAATCGCCTAACTCAAACGCCAATGCTCAACTAATCCGTAGCGATGCCGAAGAAAAAGACTTTGACTACATCGTGGTCGGCTCCGGTGCAGGGGGTGGGCCTTTAGCCTGTCGCCTAGCAATTCTGGGAGCCAATGTGCTGCTCATTGAGGCTGGTCAATATACGACCAAAAATTATCTGGTCGAACTCCCATTGTTTAGCGTTCAAGCGACAGAAGACCCCAGAATTAGCTGGGCGTTCAAGGTGGATCATTATGCTGATCCACTACAACGGGAAAAAGATTTTAAGGCTTTGGATTCCCATGGAAACTATCAGGGGATTTTCTACCCGCGAGCCTCAGCGATTGGGGGCAGCACCGTACATAACGCCTTGATTCAGATGTACCCCCATGATGAGGACTGGCGTTTCCTTATGAAACTCACCGGTGACCGAAACTGGAATCCGGAGTTTATGCGCCGTTTGTATGTAAAGAAAATTGAACGATGCCTGTTCTTTGGTGAGAATGTGGATGCCGTCACCCTGAGGCGGATTGGCCATGGTAAAGACGGTTGGTTGCCTACACACCGTCTCAATCTTGAGATGCTTCAACAGCAATTGCCCCAGGTAATTGAGCTTTGGAAATCTCTGTGTGAATATGCTTACACTACTGGGCGTATCCCAACTTCAATCAAAGATCAGGTCAAGAGTGGCCAAGACTATTTTGAAGCAATTTGGGCAGGGTTTACCTCTCCGAATGCCGACGCCTTTAATTTAGACTGTAATACTCGAGCCTTTCAATCAGATCCCATCGGGCTATTTGTGCCTCCACTGAGTGTCAACGAGGGGGGTAGACGGGGTGGGATATTAAATTACATCCGGAACACGGAAAGTGATTCTCGGCAAGGAAAGCTGAAGGGATCCCTGACGGTTCTGCAAAATACCTTTGTCACAGATCTGCATTTTTCTGGCAAATCTAGAGGTCGGCCAACCGTCACTGGCGTTAACTGTGTGCAGCCGCAGGATTCTGAGCAGAGCGGCGTTTTCTTGTACGATGCGGCTTTGGGTGAGCGAATCCAACCAGGACAACCCTTTACGCTCACTGCCCAAAAAGAGGTCATTCTCTGTGGAGGAGCTTACAACACACCTCAAATGCTAATGCTATCGGGGATTGGTCCCAAGGAGCACCTCCAATCTAAAGGGATACGAGTGCGTTTAGATGTCCCTGGTGTAGGCCGAAACCTCCAGGATCGCTATGAGGTCGCCATTGTCTATGAGATGAAAGAGGGGTTTGAACTCGACTGTGAACTGGGTCCAAACGACCCCTGTCTGAAACTGCTAACTTCCGATGATCCCACCCTCAGCCCCTACAGCTCGAACTTGTTAGTTATTGGGATGATGGAGCGTTCCGACTTTGCTCATTTCCCGCCGGGAGCTAGCAAGAAATCTCCTGATCTCTGTTTGTTTGCTGCGCCGTCGTTGTTCCGTGGCTATTACCCTGGCTATACCAAGGACAGTGAGGAACAAGACATTCCTGCTAGCTACCGTCCAACCAAACCAGGCCATATGTATTTGAGTTGGTTAGTGCTTAAGGCGCACACCAAAAATGACAACGGTCGGGTGCAGCTTGTAGATAACAATCCCTTTAGTAAACTGAATGTTAACTTTGCCCATTTTGAAGAAGGGGGCCCTATGACAGCAAACCAGGATCTTGATGCTGTTGTTCATGGGGTGCAGATGATTCGTCAAATCATGAAAACAGAACCTTTCAGTCGACTGGAACCCAAGGAAGTCTTTGAAAGTGCAGACGCCCAAACCCCTGAGCAGATCAGGGACTTTGTCAGAAATCATGCCTGGGGGCATCACGTTAGTTGCACTTGTAAGATTGGTAAAGCAGACGATCCCCTGGCGGTTCTAGATGGCCAGTTTCGGGTACGAGGCGTTAATAACCTCAGGGTCGTTGATGCGTCTGTGTTTCCTGAAATTCCTGGTGTTTTTGTTGCCCTACCCATTCAGATGATGGCCGAAAAAGCGGCGATTGATATTTGGCTCAATCGAGGGGTCCGGTAGAGAAGATAGTGAACCCAACAAGGCATGATGTCAGACCATGCCCCTTTCCCCATAGACTCAATTAAGCAGGAAGCGTGTCTATGGGGAAGCAACCCGTCATCGGAGCAATTCAACCCTATATCAGTGATATTTACCGAATGTCGATAGCTTGAATTGAATTTATATTCTGCTCTATACATGTGCTTTTCTACTGTCACTGATTTAGACGCTTAGGTACTGATGAAACAGCTAGAACAGAGGCCAAAATAAGTGCTGTTCCTATGCCCTGTATCAGTGAAAGCCTTTAATGGGGAATGACACCTCGATCCAATTCTGGGGCTCAAGCAACCCCGCCACAGGTTCCGGGTTCGTTTGGGATAGACAGGCTCAAGCAAACTGGGATTTTTGAGGAGTGAGATCGCACGCTTCGGGTCACTGCGCGATCTCACCTGATGGACAAATCTTTAACTGGCTCAGACCAGAGCGTCTGACATCAATGAAAAATGTAGAGTAGACGCTGGTAGAGCTGAAAAATAACCGCTCTACTCTAAGTGCAGCAGTCAGGCTTTCTTATTTAGGATTACTCAGGCGGCAAGAGCAACATAACTTCATAATCCAAGAATTCCCCTGAATCGGGAAGTTAGAATTCAGTTGACCAAAGCTCTAGCTGCGAGAATTAAGCCCCTAAGCCTCTCTAGTCGATTCAAACTCAACCTTTTGTATCGCCAGACGCCCCTGTTCAAACTGAACTTGATCACCATGAGGTCCAGCTTATTTGAGGACAATTTCTATGGAAGCCGCAATGGATACAATGGGTCTTCTCGAGAATCTGGAGCAGTCGGCTCAAGCTCGCGATCGCGTCTCTCAAGTGTTCGGCAATCTTGTCAAGACGCTGACTCAAGCAGAAACCGTCAGCCCAGAAACGTCCGGCCAATTAGGGCTATCGCAACAGATTAAACAAATCAAGCAGGTAGAAGCAGCCCTCAGTCAAGGAACTTTTAGGCTGCTGGTGTTGGGAGACATGAAGCGGGGTAAGTCCACCTTTTTGAACGCCTTGTTGGGGGACCGATTACTCCCCAGCGATGTGAATCCCTGCACCGCCATTCTGACGATTTTGCGGTACGGCGACAGTCAGCAAGTCACCATTCACTTTAAGGGGGATAAGCCACCCGAAACGATTGATTTTCAGACCTTTAAAGAGAATTACACCATTGATCCAGACGAAGCGAAAAAACTAGACGAACAACAGGAATTGGCGTTTCCCGATGTGAGTCACGCCGTCGTGGAATCGACCTTGCCCTTGCTAAAGCAAGGGGTTGAATTTGTAGACACACCTGGTTTAAATGACACCGAAGCCCGCAACCAACAAGTCCTAAACTATATCAGTGACTGTCAAGCAATTTTATTTGTTCTGAACGCCAATCAACCTTGCACGTTAGATGAACGTCGCTATTTAAACAACTATCTAAAAGATCGAGGGCTCGCCCTTTTCTTCTTGGTCAATGGCTGGGACCGGGTCAGAAATAGTTTGGTGGACCCTGACGATGAAGATGAGCTGCAGGCGGCGGCGACAAAACTGCGGCAAGTGTTTCGGCAGAATCTGGCGGAATATTGTCAGGTAGATGGGGAAGATCGTTATGACCAGCGGGTGTTTGAGATTTCTGCTCTAGAGGTTCTGCGGCGGCGCATTAAGGACGCAAACGCCGATCTCAGCGAGACTGGATTTCCAGAATTTATGGCGAGCTTAGGGCAGTTTCTAGTCCAGGAGAGGGGGCAGTCTGAGCGTCAGTGGGCGGAGACCGTGGCGCGGCAAACCTACCATCAGGTGTCGGAAGCGGTGGATAGACGCATTCCCCTATTGGATGAGACGACGGAAACTCTGAGTCAAAAAATTGACTCAGTGCAATCAGAATTCGCCAAGCTCAAGGAAATTCGAGATGCGTATCAGCGGTTGATTCGCACCACCAGTGCTAAACAATCTAAAGCCACGGCTGATTCCTTCAAGGAATACATCCTGAATCTGGAAAAAACCTTTGAGAGTGACTTTGTCGCCTCTCAACCCAATTTGGACTTCCTAGAATTCCTGGAAAAAGACAAACGGGCTGCTTTTTACACCAACTTCAAGCGCGCCTTTGAACGCTATATGAATGACCGATTAGCGGCTTGGGAGTTTATCGCCAAGCAGGACTTGCGCAAGGCGTTTGCAGATCTGCAGACCAGCGCTGAAGAATATCAGGAAGCATATGCAGCGGTGATTGAACGGATGAATGAAAAGCTTCTGGGGCAACGTTTCTATGCGGTTGGCCATCGCTATAACCCGGATGACATCTCCCTGTGGAGTGACAACATCAAAGATCTGTTTGAGTCAATTCCTGATGTGTTGAATGACTCCGCCAGTCGGTTTAATTATTTCTGGCAGGGGGTTCTCAGGCTAGCTTTAGTATATGTCTGTGTTTATGTCGCCTTGTATATCCTAGGTATTTTGTTTAGCAGCTTGGTGTTGAATGTGGTGGGTGTGCTCTTAGTGAGCGGTGGTGTTCTGGCGGGGCAGGCTGAGGTGGTGCGCCAAAAGTTTCTCAGCACCACGAAAGAAGAGTTCGTGAAGCATTTGCCCAAAATCGCCGACGAACAGTGGCGACCCGTTTATGAGGCCGTTCAGAGCTGTTTTGATGTTTATCAAGAGAATGTGATTAGTCGCATCTCTGCTGACATTGAATCTCGCCAAGGGGAATTGGAAAATTTGTTGCAACAGAAAAAAAAGCATCAGATTAACCGCGATCGCGAAATTGACAGACTCACCACTCTGAAGCAATCCATCGCCGATGACGTTGAAACTATTGCTGCGTTGTAGCAACCTGACGTTCGGGAGGCGTTTCAGGGCGTTTGGGGGGAGACGCCAGCGGGTAATCGCCTCCGCGAACACAGTGAGCGCCAAGGCCCAGAAGGGGGCAGAGGCGATGCAGCTTCAGCATTGAATTTCCCTTATTCATACCTTTCACGTTAGGAATGTTGCGCCATGGCCTATACCGTCGAACCTCAAAGTTTTCTTAAAGATTTAGACCGGGTCGCCCAAGTCCGTTTTGCCATGGCTCAGCACCTGAAGCAGCTGGCCAACATTCTAGAAGAGGTGGAATCCAAGGGCGTCGACGCCTCCGGCAAGCTGGGGCTAGAGCGCGAGATTGAAGATGTCGAGATCGCAGGCCATAACTTATCCCAAGGCGTTTTTCGACTCCTGGTTTTGGGGGATATGAAGCGGGGCAAAAGCACGTTCCTCAATGCCTTGTTGGGGGAAAATTTACTGCCCAGTGATGTGAATCCCTGTACCGCCCTCCTCACAGTCTTGAGATATGGACCCGAAAAATTGGTGGAGATCCATTTCAACAATGGCAGTCCGCCAGAAATCATTGACTTCAAAACCTTTAAGCGGCAGTACACCATCGCGCCGGAAGAGGCGAAGCAACTGGAATCCCAGCAAGAAGACGCCTTTCCCAACGTCAGCCATGCAGTGGTGACCTACCCGTTGGCGCTGCTGGAAAAAGGGGTGGAAATTGTCGATAGTCCGGGGTTGAATGACACCGAAGCGCGGAATGAATTATCCCTCGGCTACATCAATAATTGCCACGCCATTCTGTTTGTGCTGCGGGCGACCCAACCCTGGACATTGGCGGAACGCCGATATTTAGAAAATTATATCCAGGATCGGGGATTGTCGGTTTTCTTTTTGATTAATGCCTGGGACCAGGTAAAGGAAAGCTTGATTGATCCTGACGACGAGGAGGAGTTGCAGGAGGCGGAAGAGAAGTTACACCGAGTCTTTAGCAGTAATCTGAAGGAATATTGCCAAATTGATGGAGCGGATTGGTATGACGAGCGGGTGTTTCCGATTTCGGCGCTCCAGGCTTTGCGCAAGCGGGTCAAGGATGCCGACGCCTCCCTGGACGGCACAGGATTGACGGAATTTATGGGGGCGCTGAATATCTTTTTGACCCAGGAACGGGCGATTGCAGAGTTTCGCCAGGTGCGAACCTTGGCGCGTCAAGCCAACACTCGATTATCGGACGCCATTGGGCGCCGTATTCCCCTCTTGAGTCAAACAGTGGATGAACTCAAGGCTCGGATTGCCTCGGTTGAGCCTGAATTTAATCAGCTGAACACTATCCGCGATCGCTTCAAAGACGAAATTCGCACCCTGCGGGACCAAAAAGCCCGGGCCATCGCCGATTCCTTTCGGACCTATGTCTTGGGGGTAGAACAGACCTTTGAGCAGGATTTTCTGCGCTACCAGCCAGAACTAAGCATGCTGGATTTTCTTCAGCAGGGTCGTCGAGAGGCGTTTAGTCGGCAACTGCAGCGGGCGTTTGAGCAATATGTCAATGACAAGTTTCAGGCTTGGTTGAAAACCGCTGAAAAGGAACTGGATGGCGCGTTTGAAAAACTGGCCCGCAGCGCCTCTCAATATGGCGCTTCTTACAACCAAGTGACGGACCGGATGACGGAGAAGTTGACCGGAAAGGTGATTGACGTTCGAGGCCAAACTGACTTTGAGGATGGGTCCCCCGGGTGGGCAAAGTGGGCAATGGGTTTAGTTTCTCTCGCAACGGGCAATGTGGCGGGGGTTGCCTTAGCCGCTACGGGCTTTGACTGGAAAAGCATTTTGCTGAACTTTTTGACGGTCACCAGTATCGCTCTAGTGGCGGGCTCTATCTTTACCGTCGTGCTAGGCCCGGTTGCATTAGCGCTGGTGGGTTTGGGGGTTGGGGCTCTCCAGGCTGATCAGGGGCGTAAGGAGTTGGTGAAGGCGTTGAAACGGGAGTTGGTCAAACATTTACCCCAGGTGGCCCAGGAGCAGTGGCAGCCAATTTATCAATCGGTGCGGGACTGTTTTGATAAATACGAAGCTGAAGTCATTCGGCGAATTAATGACGATATTGGAGCCCGTCAGGTAGAACTGAATAATCTACTGAAGCAGAAAGCATCTTATGAGATTGATCGGGATGCTGAGTTCGCCAGATTAAAGGCGTCGGAGCAGCAAGTTTCGACCATCAAGCATGACATTGAGCAGACGTATCAAATGTTGTTGATTCAGTCTTCTTAGGGAAGTGGATGGGTGGATGGGTGGATGGGTGGATAGGATGAGCCGTAGGGTGGGCAGCATTGCCCACCGGCCTATTTAATGCAGGGATGGAGAGAATGGGGAACGTGTAGAGACGCAAAATTTTGCGTCTCAGGGGTATTAGGGAAGGGATAGGCTGTAGCTGTAGGGTGGAAATTACCCACTGGATGATTTGAAGCAGGGATGAGGATGCCGGATTTTTGACTAGGATGAGACTAACCTGCAGTTCCGTTAAAGCGCTGAAGAGAGTTTCTTGGGCCTGTTAATTTGTAAGACAACTGCTATGACAAATTCAAGTCAATTGCGTAGGTTGGATTGAACAGAGTGAAACCCAACGGTCCAGAGAGATTGGAGGCCTTGGGTCTCGTCCCTCGACACCAACCTACAGCGGTATATTTATTTCTAGAGATCTCCTAAGGCGTTGCCCTGTAGACAGCCGTTATGACACATTCAGAGTCATCAATGCATCAGTCTCTAGTCAATACCCTGCGTCAGGCCGTTGGCCTCTTGACGGAGGACTCTGATCTGCGTCTGAAGCAGTCGGTCATTACGATGTGCGATCGCGTCACCCAGGGAGACTATCGCATTGCCGTCTTTGGCCCGTTTAACTATGGCAAATCCACCCTGCTAAACGCCCTATTAGGGGAAAAGGCTCTCCCCATTGATCTGATTCCCACCACGGGGGCAGCCATCAGCGTCTGCTACGGTCCGGCCCTGCAAAACCGGATCACGCTGAAATCGGGTCAGGTGATTACTGAAGAGGGGGTGGCGGTCCTCAAGCGATACGCCATCTTGGACGATCAGCGTCGGATGCGGGAAGATGTAGCGGCGGTGGCGGTGGAATGTCCCCATCCCTTTTTGCGATCGGGGGTGGAACTCCTGGATTTACCCGGCACCGACGATCGCGAACAGCAAAATGATTTAGTGCAAGACCAGCTGTTAACCGCCGATTTAATCATCCAGATGCTAGACGGCCGCAAGTTGATGACGCTGGGAGAACGGGAGCATCTGCGCGATTGGCTTCTGGATCGGGGCATTAAAACCGTCGTGTTTGTGGTCAACTTTCTGAATTTGATGCTGCCGGAGGATCAAAAGCAGGTCTCCCATCGCCTGCGCTTTGTGGCGGAGAGCTTCCGCACCGATCTGCCGATGGGCGTCAGCAACCTCTACCGTGTGGACGCCTTACCCGCCCTGAGAGCCCGACTGAAGGGGGATGCCTCCGCCGCCCAAGTGGCGGGATTGCCGATGCTAGAGTCGGCGTTGCAAACCATTGTGCAGGAGCGCCGCCCCCAGGTGCAGCACTTCCGTCAACAAAGGCTGGCTGTCCTGGCCCAGGAAGTTCATCGGGTGTTGGAGCCTCGGGCCCAAGCTCTGGCGGCTTCTCTAGAAAATTCGCAGCAGCGGTGCGATGAACAGAAAGCGGCTGTGCTGCAAAAGGCCAAAACGTTGATTAAGCAGGGGTTTGACATCAGCGTTCGGGACCTCCGGAATTGGCTGATTGCGGAAAACTTGCTCAGCCTTTATCAAGCAGAACTGGCGATCGCGCTGAAGCAGTTTGACTACGGCGCCTGGAAAACCTTCACCTTAGAACCGGCTTGGACCCAACACCGCAAGGCGGTGGTCAACTGGGTGCATAAAGCCTGCGATTTTTTTGAACGGCCTCGCCCAGCGGACCTCTGGATAGCGCTGCCGGATGAACCTACGGCTGAGTTTCCCTCCCAGGCGCAACCGGAGACTGCTCGATCTACGAGTGGAACGGGGGTGGCGCCGGTTGCGATCGCCACTGGTCTGGGTTGGGTCTTAGGGGGACCGTTGGGGGCGACGTTGTTGGGGGGGACGAGTTATTTCTTGAACCAGTCAGGTCGGGAAAAAGGAACTACGCCGTCGGAGGTGAAGATTTCGGCTGAGGAGGTGGATCGGCTTTATCACGAAGCGGCGGGGAATTATCTCTCTCGCTTTAGTATTGAAGCGACTGCTGCGTTAGACGCCTATGAACGCACTGCGAATGACCTCTTTGAGGCTTGTTGTGAATCTCCAAGGCAGCCTTTGCAGACTCTTCAGGCTGAATCCTCCCGACTTCATTTGATGCGGGCAATCTTAGAGGATTTGTCGCAGGTTAGTATTGACTAAAAATCCAAATATATTTTGCCCGAAGGATTTAGAGGAAATTTCATAACAGCTGAGCAGTAAAAAGATTAAGGCTCAATAGCTGTTTCAGGGAGCTAGCCGAGCAAAGTCTTCCTGGATCTTCATGGCAAAAAAAAGTCGCTCAAATCTGCGATTATTATTTTTCCGCTTAATATTTTAGGAGATAGCGATTATCCCCCTGTTCATCTACTTGCCTAAAGGCGATTAATGTCAAATCATTAGGAACTTGAATCAGCGACAAATCGAAACTTAAGGTTGTTTATAGATGTAATCGGTTTATCTTGGAATCTATCCAATGCGTGTAATAATGCTGGCACATTGCGCTTCTTATGGAGAACCACAGTAACCCGCTCATCATCAATGATGACCTTGCCACTATTGTCCATGAACTTATCAAATAATGATGCTGACGCCTGATGGGAAAATCCAGGTAAGTCAGCTGCAAATAGACGATAAATATTGTGAGCTAAAATTGACATGGTTAGATCAAAGTCAACCTTGATGACCATGGATGAGCAGACCCGATTTAGATGAAAGAAATGAACCTGTTCAGAAATCTCTGTTTCCACTAACCATCGTCGGGCATATTTTCTAAGAATATCCTTAAGCGGCAAATCAAAATCATTTGTGATAATTAGAGCAGGCTGAATTCTACGGGTTCCAGAAATAGCAATTTGTCGAATATTTTTATCGTAACCTTTGAGGAATATAATTTCCTCATGGACCCGTACAGTCCTGCCTTTCCCATCAGCGGCTGTAACTCTGATAGAGGTCCATTCTGATGCCGGTAATGCATTGAGTTCATCTATGATTTTGGGTCCCCGTCTACGGATAGTAATAAACTTGATAGGCGTTGGAGCATCTTCAAGTTTTCTGAGGTTTTCATAGGTTGTAAATTTACTGTCAAAGATCAAATACTTGAGCGTGTTGTCTGTATCATTAGCTCGGTAAAAGTCTAAGAATTCTACGGCTACACGAGACTGCCCATCATGACGAATAGTGGTATCGCCATAGGTGATGACGCCGCTATCTGGTTCTTGAGCTAAAACAGCCAGAATGCTTGTAAGGGATTTGTTTCGACTCCCTGACCAGTTATTTTCTAGATGAGAATCATCGCCCCAATAGGGAATACTCACAAAGTCTAAATTGGCGCTATCGCCTAAGAGATTATGATGACTCCAACGCTGGTGAAGCGGTAACCATCCCTCAGAAAATCATTTAAGCTGCCGATAGCGGCTTTTCAAGTATCGGAGTGTTAGGGGAAGGAGCTTGAGGAATCAACGACGGGGGAGGTAATCCCAATCGAGCTGCATGGCAGGCTTGAGTTAGAAAATCGAGAATATTTCTGTTCTGCGCCTTCAATGAAGTCGTCACCGTTAGCATCCGAGCCACAAACTCGCTACCCGATTGCGATTGGGACCCAAAACTCGTGCGTCGCCAAATGACGGCGGGTCGCAACGCTCGTTCCGCTGCATTATTGGTGGGCTCTACCCCTGGGGTATAGACAAAAGTCCATAATGCAGGCTCCACCTTCAACAATTGTCGGCAGGTGCGCACTGTTCTAGCCAACGGGGTTTTCTCCCACTTGCCGATGGACAAGTTGGCGGTCGCCTCTAACTCTGCTTTAAAGCCAGTTCGCAGGTAATTCACTCGCTCAATAAACGCCTCACGAGAGAGGGTTCCCTCTCGCACCTGATACCACCACCGAAACAACCGCCTCTGTCGATTCAACAGCGCTTCGCCAATCTCTTTAGAAACTCCACTGCGTTCAGCTATTGCAGTGAGGTCTCGTTTGAGGTGAGCCCAGCACACTTGCCATTGGTTCAAAGCAATCCAGTAATATGCGCTATAGCGATCAGAATTTACAACGCCTGAAAAGTTCTCGCCAATCAAGGCTTTAGCCGTTGCCTGAGAGCGACTCAACACCACCTCGAAAAAGCTCACCAACGGGGTCGCCAATACCCATAACCACCCTTTTTTCTTTTGCGGATTTTGGCCGTCTCGGTTGCCTTGCACAAAGCTGGTTTCATCACTGTGCTTCACGGCTTGCGCCTGCACATAGCCTTTGGCCTCCGCTACCGGGGCGCTTACCGCTTCGCTCATCGCTTGTCGCAGTCGACCGACGCCGCCTCGCGACACCCTCACATTGAATAGGTCGCTCATGAGCGCTTGCACCTGGCGATGACTCTGTCGATAGGACCCGCTCAACATCGCCACGATAGCGCTCAGACGATCCCCATAGCCTAATGGCGACACCCCCGCAGGCAGCCTGGCTCGGGTTGATTCGCCACAGCACTCACAGGTTAATTGATGCAGCCGATACTCCATCACCAT
>JASJDH010000197.1 GCA_030065175.1 Leptolyngbyaceae cyanobacterium MO_188.B28
AAAGATCGGCGCCGCGCAGGTTAGCCTGTTGTAGGTAAGCGTCTGCCAGATCTGCATCCCGCAGATCACAATTTGGACATTGCCGAGTTTCTTTTAATTTTTGGATGTCGTTAGAATTTGCTGCCAAAATGGTTTCAGCAAAGAGTAGCCAACAAAGCACAGCCCCATGCTTCCACGCTATTTTCATGTGGTTGATCTCCCATTACTAGGCAGGTGTCGAGTCTGTCTGAATCGCCCCCAGTTTAATCGCTGGCAAATGCTGGAATCCAGTGTCTTCGTTCTATTTATCTGGATTTTATCGATCAATGGCTCGGCAAATGCTGATCTGACCCACAGTCACGTTTCATTACGGGAAGGAAATCGACGAATCGCCCAAGTCAACCTAGAGGAATTGGAGGATTTTGACTATTGGCAACAGTTGTGCAGGCTTCAAACAGCGGCCCGGAAATATGCTGAAGCCCAGAAGTCCTGTGAAAAGGCGATTGAACTTGAACCCAAAGAGGCGAGCATTTGGGCCGATCACAGCGGTGTATTGCTACGGTTAGAACAATATCCGGAAGCGATCGCTTCCGCCCAGCTTTCCCTCTCCTATAACGCTAACAATTCCCTAGCCTTAACTTATCAATGCATGGCTTTCTTCGCTTTGCAAGAATATGAAGCGGGGCTAGATAACTGTAACGATGCATTAAGGGTCAACGGAGATTGGGGGAATGAATCCCCTGTTCTGGCCTGGCGCCATCGAGGTCAAATTTTAGACCGGCAGGGACAATTTGAGCAGGCCTTGGTGGCCTATCGGCGGACTTTGCTGCTCCAGCCGGAAGACTCTCAAATCTTGACCCTTCAGTGTCAGGCGCAGATCAAGCTGGAGCGCTATGAACCTGCGATCAAATCGTGCCAAGACGCCTTAGCCGTCGATCGTAATTGGGAGTCGGAAACCCCTGGACGAGCCTGGTTTTATCAAGGGGTCGCCCATAGGGCCTTGAAGCAGTTCGAAGAAGCGATTCGGGCCTACGATCAATCGGTTGCGATTGATCCTGAAAAGGCTGACACCTGGATCCAACAAGCATTTTTGTTAGACCAATTAGGTCGTCCCACCGAGGCCCTGACCTCCTACGCCCGTGCTGTTGAGTTGGCGCCAGACTCCTCCCAAGCTTTAGTGGGGCAATGCACGGTTCTCAATCAGCTGCAGCGATATGAAGAGGCCTTGGCGGCCTGTCAACAAGCGCTTCAGGGGGATGGGAATTGGCGGCCGATTCGGTTAGTTCAGGCCTGGAGCGAACAGGCCCAGGCCCTAGCCGGCGCCGGTCAGTTGGAGGAAGCCTTGGCCGCCAGTAACCGAGCGGTGGGGATTGATCCTGAGTTTGCCGAGGCGTGGAGCAATCGCAGTGTTGTCTTGTGGTATTTCGGGATTCAGCAAGAAACGCCCGAGCAAACCATGGTGCAATTTGAAGAGGCGAAGCGCTCGGCGCGCCGCGCCGCTGAGTTGGATCCGGAGGCGGTAAGACCCCTAGCGAACTTAGGCCGGATTTTGAGAAGCCAGGGCCAATTGTTCTCAGATTGGGGTCGAGGGGAACTCGCAGCGGTCACTTACCAACGTGCGGTGGACGCCTATGAGGAGGCGCTTAACTTAGACCGGGAAGACGCTGGGATTTGGTCGAACTACAGTGTTGTATTGTGGCTACAGGGCCGGTATGACGCGGCCTTAAGCTCGGCGAATCGGGCAGTGTACCTGGATAAAACCTCCCCCCAAGCTTGGCAGAATCGGGGTGCGGCTCTGGCAGCCCTCGATCGCTATCAAGCGGCAGTGGTGAGCTACCAACAAGTCGTCATGCTGGATGACCAGAATGCGGTGGCTTGGGCTAGTTTAGGCATTCTTCAACTACAGCTAGATCAAGTAGATATGGGCATGGAGTCTTTGGGAAAAGCATTGGCGCTAGATCCGGAGCAACCCTTAGCGAAGGAGGCATTAGATCGGCTTTCTCAAGTGCTCTCTGAGCAATAGCGTTACGATAATCGTGGTTAGGAAAAGGGTTGGGTGTGCGGCATAAGGTTGCCCGGGTTTAAATCAAGCGATTGGCGAAGGTTTAACGATGAGAATCCATCAAACAATTTTGCGCCGGGTGGGGTATGGCCTGTTGGGTTTGGCGATGGTCTTCATGGTGTCTCTGTCTGGGCCAAAGCTGTTAGATGGTATGGGGCTACACCCCGCCGCCAGTGTTGCGGCTGCCCCCTCCAATGGGGCTGTCCAAGCGTTGTTGGACCAGGGCAGGAAAAACTTTCTCCGCGGGCAGTTGTTGGTTGCGGTTGAGAATCTGACGGAAGCACAGAAGCTAGCCCATTCCCAAAACGATAGCCTGATGGAGGTGCTGGCGTGGAGTAACTTAGGTTTAGTCTATGGACAATTAGGGGATTGGGATGCTGCAAACGGTGCGATCGCAAGCAGCCTGGCGTTACTGAATTTGCCTGGGAAAGAGGGTCCTAGCTGGCAGCGGGTGAGGGCTCAAACTCTGAATGTTCAGGGTCGTTTGCATTTGGGGCAGGGTGACCCCGAAGCTGCGTTTATACTTTGGGGGCAAGCGGCTGTTGCCTATCAAGCGGCAGGCGATCGCGCCGGAGAAATTCGCAGTCAATTGCGCCAAGCCCGGGCGCTCCAGGCGATGGCGCTGCATCGTCGAGCGGTGGATGAAATTCTGGAGCCCTTACGTAATCGACTGTTGGGTGAACCGCCGTCGCTGATCAAAGCCGCCAGTTTAAGAAATTTGGCGGAAGCGTTGACGGTTGCGAATAGTTTGGATCAGGCCCAGCGCGCCGCCGAGGAAAGCTTAGCGGCAGCTGAAACCTTATCGCTGCGGAATGAGGTCTACGCCGCCCAACTCACCCTCGGAAATATTGAGTATGCCCGCGCAAAAGAGTATGAGAATCAAAATCAGGACGGCTTGATTCCTGACGCCGTCGAAAAGGCTCTGAAATGGTATCGCCTGGTTTCAACAGCGGAGGATTCCGGGACGAATGGACTGCGATCTCAGTTAAATGAATTGAACCTACTCATCCATTTTGAAATGTATGACGATGCGGTGCGCCAATGGTCCAAGCCCTACGAGCAAGTAGGTACGATTCTGCCGGACCAAGAAGGCATTTACACCCGCATTAATCTAGCGGTTAGTCTGGAAGAATTGGCTAAACAACAACTTCCGGGCGGTCCCCATTGGGGGCAGGTGCTGTCGATTTTGAAAACCGCCCAGGAAAATGCAGTGGAGCTGCGAGATGTCCGAGCCGAAGCCCATGTATTAGGTTATCTAGGACAAGTCTACAAAGCTAAGGGGGAAATTGAGCAAGATAAGGGGCGGCTCAAGGGAGCCAAAGCCTTGACAGAAAAGGCGCTCTTCTATTCCAAAACGGTCAATGCCGCTGATATTAGTTTTCTCTGGTACGAACAGTTGGGGGATCTCCAGCTAGAACTGGAGGGCTCGTCGGATGGGAAAAACGACAAGCAAAGTGCGATCGCATCCTATAAAGGGGCGGTGAATTCGCTGAAATCCTTAAGAAGCGATCTGACAAACCTTAATCCCGAAATTCGATTCTCTTTCCAAAAAATTGTTGATCCCCTCCATCGAAAACTTATCACCCTGCTGTTGGACAAAGATACCTCCCGTAACCAAGACAATCTGCACTATGTCGCCACCGTTCTAGAGTCTCTCCAACTCCAAGAGGTGCAGAATTTTTTAAGGGCGGATTGTCTGGCCGGACTACAACAATCGGTTGATGAAGTCGCCGATGACATTTCGGGCAATGAACGGGTCGCCGTTATTTATCCCATCATCCTGGAAAATCAGTTAGGCATTCTGGCAAAATTGCCTGAACCCGCATCCGATAACACGTCAGAAAATAAACAGTCAGAAAAAGAAACTGATAAGGGGGAATTTAAGTTCTACAGCTCTCCTCTCGATCCGGGGGTACTAGAAACCACCATTTCCAAATTCCGAAACAACATGGTGCTCGTCGACTACGAAGGCGTGCAAAGTACAGGCAGGGAACTTTACGATTTACTTTTTCCTGAAGCGTTGTTGACTGACTTAGGGAGTAGTCTGCCAGAAACCTTGGTGTTTATCCCTGATGGTGTTCTTCGTAACATTCCAATCGCCGCCCTTTCTGATGGTAAAACTTACTTGGCTGAAAAATATAGCGTCGCAGTTGTGCCTCCAGGATTGAAGCTTGTCGACGCCAAAGCGTTCCAGGAAAAATCATTGGCGGCCTTGACCTTTGGCCTGACAGAATCTGTTGATGGATTCCCCCCGTTACCGAATGTTGAGATAGAGCTGGATGAGATTGGAAAACAGATCCGGGTTGAAACCTACCTGAATGACAAGTTCACCCTTAAAAAATTTAAGCAGATTATCCAAGCGTCTTCCTTACCCATTGTCCATTTAGCCACTCACGGCAAATTTAGCTCTCAGCTTAATGAAACGTTCATTCAAGCCTGGGATGAACATATCACGGTCGATAATTTGAGTGAATGGTTAAGGCGCGATCTCGATAATCCTCTGGAGCTTTTAGTCCTCAGCGCTTGTGAAACTGCAGCGGGGGATCAGCGGGCCGCCCTCGGTTTAGCCGGGGTTGCGATTCGGGCAGGCGCCCGCAGCACGTTAGCCAGTCTTTGGCAAGTGGATGATGTGGCTACTTCGATTTTTATGACCAAGTTTTATGAAGAGCTGTCAGCCAAATCTGGAAATAAGGCGGCAGCGCTTCGAAGCGCTCAACAATTTTTGATTGACGATCTGGATTTTAGCCACCCTTACTACTGGGCTCCGTTTGTGTTGCTGGGCAATTGGCTGTGAGACTGGTTAGCGGAGCATCATCATGAACCGTGATTGAGCTGAAGTTTTCTGATGGCGGCAGTGTTTACTTTTCTTCAACAAAAAAATGTTGAGTTCTGGAACAATTAAGAAAATAAGGGAATTAAGTTCAGTATGATGTCCCTTATGTATGTAAATATTGGCTCGACTAAAGTCATAACGGTTCCGGGATTTCAACACTGAACTATTGCTGCATCTGAGAAGGCTGGGTGTCCTATGAATATTTGGCGGGCTTTTCGGCTGGTTGCGTCGGGCTTTGCAGTTTTAGTCATCGCCAGTAACGGAGCGGCGTTCTTTGCTGGGAGGGCGCATGGGCAGATGATTGTTCCAGATAACACCCTTATGGACGAATCGTCAGTCTTTATACCGGGTGACATTGTTGACTTGATTGAGGGGGGTGCTACACGAGGCAGCGCCCTTTTCCACAGTTTTGCAGAGTTTAATGTGTATGGGGGACGACAGGTTTACTTCGCGAACCCCGTTGGCATTGAGAATATCTTGAGTCGAGTGACGGGGCTCAATCCGTCGCAGATTGATGGGTTGTTAGGGGTTGACGGCGCCGCGAATCTCTTTTTTCTGAACCCCAATGGCATTATCTTTGGCCCCGATGCTCAATTGGATGTGGAGGGCGCATTTCTGGCCAGTACGTCCGATCGCTTCAGTTTTGCAGATGGTAGCGAGTTTCGCGCCACGGACCCCAATGAGGCTCCTTTGGTGACAATTAATATTCCTCTGGGTTTGCAGCTAGGAACCAATGCGCCTGAGATGTTAATGAGTGAGGCGGACCTGGCGGTTGGGGGAGATTTAACCTTATCGGCGAGTTCGGTGACGAGCACGGGGTTGCTGTCTGCGCCGAATGGGAAGGTGTGGGTAGAAGGGGTGGATGGCGATGTGCAGGTACAGGCGGTTGAGTCGCAGTCTGCTGTATTGTCCGCCAGTGAGGATTTAGTATTGGAGGAAAGCCGCCTCGTAACCCAAGGAGATATGTCGTTGTTGGCAGGGCAAACTGTGCGCATTCGCGACAGTAAGGAAACGGCCTTTCTCGCAGCGGCAGGCGGTGATCTGTTAATTCAGGGAGAGTCTGAGGTTGATATTCTGGCGCTCAATCATCCTCAGACTCCATTTCAGTCGGGTGGGGATATGACTTTGGCAAGCGATGGGCCAATTTCAAGCGACGCCCATTTTTTCAGCTGGGGCAACTTGTCCATCGAAGATTTGGATGGTAATCCAGGTCCCTTCATTAGTTTCTACGACCCTATCATTCGTTCCAATGGCGACGTCACATTTGGTAAGTATGAAGGGGTAGCGCTTAAGGTACAGGCAGCTGGTAGCATCACAGTCAATGGTGATATTACCATTACAGGTCCAGATCCTGGTTTTGAAGGGGTTATGGGCTCTTTCCGCAGTATTGGTAACACCAACCAAATTGCTAGCGGCTCCACTATCACGAGCGCAACGATTTCAAACTCCAGTGGATCTGTGTCTGCCGCAGAAGTCGATTCGTTTTTGAGCCTAGATGGACTTATGCCTGGAGAAACTATCGATAGTCTTAATACACAGATTGCTACAGAAGGATCGGCGATTGAAATCTCATTTGATGCAGGGACAAGCGATACAACAGTCAGTTTCTCTTGGGACTTTCAAACCTTTGAAGGATTCGACAGCATCTTTAATGACTTCGCCTTTGCTTCGCTCATCGAAACCACGACAAACACGCTAGTTGGGCTAGTTGAACTGGCCGATACAGGCTCATCCAGTGCTTCCCCTCAAACCTTTACCATTACTCCTAATGAGAGCTATGCCCTGGGGATTGGGGTTGCTGACTCAACCGACACTGCTGTTAGCTCTACTTTGAATGCCAGCAATTTCTTACTGGGAGCCGATCCGCTTAATATTACGGGAGGCGATCCCGACATTCCATTGCTCGGAAGCCGTCCAGCCTTGATTCTACGTGCAGGTGTCCCTGGCACACCAAATGAGGCTGACAATGGTTTACCTGGAGGAGGATCCAATCCTTTTCCTATTACCTATCCCTACACTGACCCAGATTCTGGTACACAATTCACAAATGCCTCGACATCTGGCGCCAACATTACAGTGACAGGTCGAATTAAGACATCCTCCGTAACAGTAGCGGGCGGTCCTGTTATCCTAACGGCGCCAGGGACGATTACCGCCGCTTCAATTGAGACAGGCTCAACTGTAGCTAATAGTGATAGTGGTAATGTTCTCATCGAAGCTGGGCAAGCTGTTGCCATTAACAGTGGCATTATTGACACCCGCAGCTTTAGTACGGGCGACTCTGGTGAAATTACGATCACGGGTTCGACGGTTAATCTTGTCAATAGTCAGCTCAGAGCAGGCGTGGTCGAATCTGGTGAGTCTGGGACGATTACGGTAACTGCTACGGGAACTGGTGCGACTGACAGCGTAACGATTGATCGATCCATCATTTCTACTGTAGTTAGCTTTTCAGGAGATAGCCTGAACCGAGGTGGAATTACTCTGTCAGGCCAATCTGTATTTATCCAAGATGGCTCAGCGGTTCTAGCTGCCACCAGTGGTGTTACTCCAGCAGGTGAAATTATCATCAATGCAACGGATAGCGTTGTCATTACAGGAACAACCCCAAGCGGTCAATTGGGCAGCCGAGTTTCAACCTCTACGAATGCAGACAACAGTGGTGAAGGTGGCGATATCACGATCAATGTCCCTACAGGTAACCTGCTGATCTCTGACCGGGCATTTCTAGACGCGACTACTCGAAGCACTTTTGACGGTGGTGACATTATCCTAAACGTTAATAACCTGACCCTTGAGGGGGGCGGACAAATTTTGACTACGGCCTTCAACAGTGGTAAAGCTGGCGCTATTGATGTCAATGCAACCGGTGCTGTGAATATCCAAGGGACGGCGCCTGAGATTCAGCTACCCCCTTCAGTATTTCAATTGGATCTATTGCCTACAGGTTCAGATTTAGTAATGCTTGCCGCTGGCGGTTTTAGTACAGTGGACGATCCAAATATTGAACAAGCGGCCACGATTCCTTATCAGTCTTTTATTAATACACCGGGTAACAACGAGTTCGTTTACTACTCCTTCGAGGTTCCAGCAGCGGGGGCTCAGGGCATTTTTGACATCGACAACGGCATCGGGGGATCGGGCAATATTGACACGCAAATCTTCTTATTTGATGAGTTTGGGAATTTACTTGCAGCGAATGACGACAACTTAACTGAACTAGGGGAAGGGGGTAGTACGAGTAGGCTTGACTCTTACCTGAACTATGTATTCCTTGAGCCAGGGACATATGTCCTCGGGGTGAGCGAGTTTTTCTCATTTCTAGAGCCCACTATGCTAACTGATGGAACGCCGGTATCGCTGATTGGGGGTAACGTTCCTGATGTTGGCGACTCGTATGATCTACATATATCAATTGAAAATTTAACGCCCCAGCCTAGTCCGGTTCAGTCTCTTAGCAGCGGCATTTTTGCTCAGACATCAGGCAGTGGTGGTGGAGGAACCGTTACGATTGACGCGAGTACCTTTTCGCTGACCGACGCGGCCCAAATCAACGCAGGTGCAACCACAACAACAACGGGTACTGGGGGTGGTGGCAATAGTGGCAGTATCGGTATCGCAGCAACAGGGGCGGTCACAGTGAGCGGTAACGGCGTGATCACGAATCAGGTGATCAATGGTACAGACAACGGGGATATTACGATTCAAGGCAATACAGTTGCGATCTCAGATAGTAGCCAAATTCAAGCCAGTACCAGTGGCAGCGGCAATTCGGAGGTAATTCGCATTATTGCAGTGGGTAATGATGGCAATGCTGCGACACCTGAGCTGAGCATGGATAACAGCGTTGTTACGGCCACTTCATCTGATGCCGGAACAGCAGGCAGTGTCGAATTGTTAGCCTCAAATAACGGCAACATTTCAGTCAGCAACAGCGGTCGTGTCTCAGCTAACACCCTCGCTGATGGAGAGGGTGGTGGTATCACCATTGCCGGAAGTTCACTTGCTATTACAGGCGGTTCCGTAGTGCAAGCCCGAACCTCAGGTACAGGACCTGCTGGAAGTATTGAAGTCACAGTATCAGATCAAATTTTGGTGTCTGGAACTAATGCAACGGGCCAAATCAGTGAACTCTCAACCTCGTCCGTTGCTGTAGATTCTGGTCTCGGCGGCAACATCCGCATCAACCAGGCTACAAACCCTATGGGTAATCTGGAACTTTCAGACCGAGGGCGCATTGGTGCAGAAACCTTTGGCAACAGCAATAGTGGCGATGTTGAAGTATACGTTAATGTGCTAGATGTGAGTGGTGGTGGGCAGATCCGCACAACCTCTACTGGAACCGGAAGAGCCGGAGATATTACCGTGGTAGCCACCGATAGCGCCACAATTTCAGGCATTGCCTCGTCCCTACCGGCTGGTGCTGCTATCTTACCAGGTAGTTTAGTACCCATTGGAGCAGTCAACTTTAACTTTTCAGGTGACTTTTTTGACAGCGCTCTCTTAACCACAAGTTTTGGGTCACAGTTTGCAATAGATTTGGAGAGTCGTCTTGGAATCACAGGAGGGGAGCTGTCTAGCTTGAATTCGGTGACGGCAACCGAAGGTTCAGCAGTCCAGGTATTCTTTTCCACAACGGGCTCTGATCAAGTCCTCTCCTTTGACTGGCAATACCTTACAAACGAAGTTTCTTCTAGCTTTTATAACGACTTTGCCTTCATTAATGTATCGGGTGGGCCTGCAGGCGCAACAGTCACGAATTTGGATCCACCTCCACCGCCCACGAATTTAGTAGGACTGAATACGCTAGCGGACACAAATATCCCACTAATGGAGGGGGAGAGTGGTTTCGGGCTTGGGTCTGGCCCCCAGACATTGCAACTTGCAATATCCAATCCAGGTGATTATGTCTTGGGATTGGGAATTGCAGATGCTAGAGACACAGCAGTTAGCTCAGGATTGAGCATTAGCAACTTTGAAATTAATGCCAATCCAATCGAACTGGTGGTTACGGAGCAGCAAGGCTCGATTGGGACTGTGGATCCAACGCAACCGTTTGTCAGTGGACTGTTTGCGGAGGCGCAGGGAGATGCTGACGCAGGTAATATCTCAGTCACAACAGGTCAAATGACTGTAGCAAATGGGGCTGAGGTTTCAGCGGCTACACTGTCAGGCACAGCAGGAAGTGTAACTATTAATACGGGCACAGGTGACCTAGAAGTCCTGGGTGGAAGCGAAATCAGTGTGAGCAGTAACGAAGCAGGAGCTGCAGGTGGGCTCAATATCGCTGCTGATTCTATTTTGCTTGATGGCGGCAAATTGACTGCGGAAACGGGGGCAGCAGGAGATGAGACATCTGCTCAGATTATTTTGAATTTAGGAAATGAGAGCACTTTAGAAAACATTCTGTGGCTCAGGAACGAAAGCGAAATTTCAGCAACTGCAATTGGTGGTGTTGCTAGTGGCGGCAACATCGAAATTGATGCTGATTTCATTATTGCTGAATACCCTACGGGGCCTATTGGTAGTGACATTTTTGCGAATGCAGGAAAAGGGGCTGGCGGTAATGTTCGTATTGATGCCTTAGGTGTATTTGGCATTCAGTTTCGTCCCAAAAGGACCCCTCTGAATGACATTACAGCTAGTTCCGAGGAAGGACTTCAAGGGACAGTTGTACTGAATATCCTTAATACAGACCCCGATAGTGGATTGGCGGAGTTGGCGTTTGAGTTTGATGAGACATCTAAAGAAATCATCAGTCAATGCTCTGTTGACTCATCAGGGGGGGGTAGCAGTGTCGCTTCGATTGGTCGTGGCGGGTTACCGCCGATTCCGACAGATGCGCTGGGGGCGGCTCTCTCCCAGGATATTGACTGGGTGACGTTGGAACCGCCCGGTAGGACCGCGATGACCTCTGAGGCGGCGGCGGATGAGGCCTTAAACGCAACGGTTCAACGCGATCGCAGACTGGCTTTCTGCAGCCAAATTTAATCAGACGAATAAATTCAGACAAGAACTCCAAAAAAGTTCATACCTTCTTTATTGTGTGAGTTTTCGGTTCCTGCATAATGACTTGCAGAGCTGTAAGGCGTTGTGTTGCATTGCCGCAATGCCTGCTTAAGCCTGGTTTGAATTAGGGGGCTCCAACTTAAACGGGACAATCCAGTAGAGAAGGAATACAGAAGTCAGAAGTCAGTCAGGAACTGGATTCTGTCTCCTGTCTCCTGACTTCTTGCCCCGTTAGAATGTCCCAGCTCAAGTTGATCTCCGAATTAGGGTGTCTTGCTTTCAAAGACTGGATCATCATTACGCCTGAGACGGCGAGGCGCCCTATGAAAATTCGGAGAACAGTACAACTGGCGACTCCAGGATTGGCTGGTTTGTTGCTGGCCAGCCAAGCATTTGGGGTCTTGGCGGGCGCAGCCTACGGGCAAATTATTCCCGATCACACCCTCGGGGCGGAGTCGTCCGTTGTGACGCCTAGAGATATCGTTGACTTGATTGAGGGCGGCGCTGTTCGAGGGAGTGCTCTTTTCCATAGTTTTGAAGACTTCAATGTGAATGGAGGCCAACAGGTTTACTTCGCTAACCCCGTCGGCATTGAGAATATCTTGAGTCGCGTGACGGGGTTCAATGCGTCCCAAATAGATGGAGTGTTGGGGGTTGACGGCGCTGCGAATCTCTTTTTTCTGAACCCCAATGGCATTATCTTTGGGCCGGACGCCCAATTAGATGTCGAGGGCGCTTTTGTGGCTAGCACGTCCGATCGTTTCCGCTTTGCGGATGGCAGTGAATTCCGCGCCACAGACCCCAACGCGGCGCCTCTGGTGACGGTCAATATTCCCTTAGGCTTGCAGCTGGGGGTGGACGCCCCGGCAGCTTTGGTGAGTGAGGCTGACTTAGCCGTGGGGGGGGACTTAACCCTTTCGGCAGGGGCAGTGACGAGTACAGGATTGCTGGCTGCGCCCAACGGCGAGGTGCGGGTAGAAGGCGTAGCGGGTGATGTGCAGGTGCAGGCGGTGGAGGCGCGGTCTGCAGTGCTGTCGGCCCGTGGGAATTTGGTGTTGGAAGAGAGCCGCTTGGTGACTGAAGGAGACTTGTCTCTAATTGCGGAACAGACCGTGCGGATTCGCGATAGCGTAGACACGCCGTTCCTTGCTGTCTCTGGAGGAGATCTGTTACTTCAAGGGAATGCTGAGGTCGATATTCTGGCCTTGAATCATTTAGAGAATACCCCGTTTCAGAGTGGTGGAGACTTACGTTTGGTGAGCGACGGGATGGTGTCAGGGGACGCCCACTTTGACAGCGGCGGCCGCTTTGAGATTTTGGATACGGCGGGTAATCCCGGTGATTATGTCAGTTTCTTTGATCCGGTGATTAGAGCGGAGCAGGATGTGACCTTTGGCAACTACCAAGGACGCGCTTTGATGGTGGTGGCGGCGGAAGGGATACAGGCGGGGAATATCACCATTAACGGGCCCGATATCAGTGGACTGACAAGGGATGATATTCCTGGCGGCGCTCAGGCGGATCTAGACAGACTCACCCAAAATTCGACGTTGATTCTGCGCTCAAATGTTGGCAGTGTCAACAATCCCAACGTGGCGGAAAATACCCCGCAAGATCTGACCGTTAATACTGGGAGAACTACGTTTAGGCCGGAGAGTGGAACAACTATCAATGGCATTACGGTGGGCCGCATTCGAACTCGAAATCGAGAGGGCTACATTGAACTTAATGCTAATGGCGAGTCCATTACCCTTAAGGGGAACTTGAATTCTAATGGGGGTGAGGTTCGGGTCGCTGATGGCGATATCCGGTTAGATCAGGATGTTCAAATTATCACGGGTGGGGGAGATGTCACATTATCCGCCGTTGATAGCGCCAATCGCCAAAATCATAATCTGATCGTTAATGCAGGATCGGGGGATGTGTTGTTTGACGGCGCCGTAGGCGCTGCTGGCGGCGGCGTGGGAACCCTTCGAATTAATAACACAGGCAACACGACATTTCGCGATCAGGTAGTTGCGAGTGTTGTTGATATTAATGGTTCGGGCGATACAACATTTAGCAGGCAATTGACCGCTGAAAGGGTGAACCTTCGCCACACGGATGGCTCCGTGACCTTTGAAGGCGACATCGATATTTTGACTGGCTTGACGATTGCGGCTGAGCCCTTTGACATTTCTTTCTCAGGGGCTGAGAACGCGATCGCTGGAGACACTACATTTCGAAATAGAGGAACAGTTGCTTTGGGAGATGTCCCCAGTGATAGGTTCGAGTTTACTGGAGATCTGAATATTAATGGGGCGTCCACAGTTGACGTTACTGGCGATATTACAGCCAATGGATTTAGTATTAACGGCGGCGCAGTCGATATTAGCGGTGATATCAGCGCAGATGCTTTTAGTGTTGATGTCAGCGGCGCCGTGGACATTACCGGCGGTATTACCGCAGATGGGGTTAGCATTGACGCTAGGACCATAGACATAACGGGAAATAACACAGCAATTCAGGTTGATGCTAGAAGCGATATTCTCTTAGGAAGCAGGGAGAATTCGTTTAAGGTATAAAAATTACAATGCCAGCATAGCTTATGTTGGGGGCATTGAGTCGTGTCAGTCAGTCTAATCGAAGAGTTGAAAACCATACGTGATTTTCGGTCTCGCAAAGGTCGTCGCTACGAACTCTGGTTGATCTTATTGCTGATTGTGATGGGGACGTTGAGCGGGTTCGAAGGTTACGCCGCCCTGGAAGACTTTGGGGTTCGTCATTACTCAGCCCTCTGTGAAGCCTTAGCGTTGACGGTTAAACGATTACCCTCTGACACGACATTTCGACGTATCCTAGAACGCCTTAACTTCCAAGTGCTGAACGCTCATTTTGAACGGTGGGCGATGCAATACTCAGATATCAATCCCGAAGATTGGATGAGTCTGGATGGCAAAAGCATCAAAGGAACTGTTCTAGAAGGCGGGACAGAATATCAAAATTTTGTCACGTTAGTGTCTTTGTATTCCCAGTCCCAAGAGACGGTGTTGGCGACTGAACAATTTGAAACGCATCAGACCAATGAAATTAAAGCGGTGCAAACGCTGTTAGAGCGTCTCCACATCAAAGATGTGGTGTTCACCCTGGATGCGATTCATGCTCAAAAAAAACAACCGAGCAAATCATCAATGGCGGAAATGACTATGTGATTACCCTCAAAGCGAATCAGCCCACGCTGCGTCAAGCGGCTCAACTGACGGTGGAACAGGCAGTCCAATCTGGTAACTATGAGCAGTTCCTTGACGTAGACGCCAGCCGTAATCGGCATGTTTGCTGGATTGTCAGAGTGGTCAAAGACTTGGCTGACATTGACCTGGATTGGCGGGGGTTAAGTGCGATCATCCAAGTGACTCGTTGTGGCCTCAGGCAAGAGAGTTTCTTTCATGAAGTCCACTACTACATGAGTTCCCTGCAGACCACAGCTGAGAAGTTTGGCCAAGGAATTCGAGGACATTGGGGGATTGAAAATCTATTGCACTGGGTTAAAGATGTGGTCTTTGGAGAAGATCAGGCTCCCTTCGCTGCATTCAATGCGGCTACCAACTGGTCGATTGTTCGAAATATCGCCATCAACATCGCCCGCCATAACGGCTGTCGTTCTTTGACCAAAGCCAAGCGGTTCTGGGCTCATGATATTCCGAAAATTCTTTCCTTTTTTGAATGAATTATCCCTGCCCCC
>JASJDH010000198.1 GCA_030065175.1 Leptolyngbyaceae cyanobacterium MO_188.B28
GGAAAGAGCGTCTTCTTGGAGTTAAGTATGTTCCCCATCTTCAAATGCTCCGGTAAATTCATAGCTGACTCGCTGGCCTGACAAGGCGAGTTCGATATATCCTTGAATACCCTGATAGATAGCTTCACCCATCAGATCTTTGATCGTTTTGCCAATAATTTGCATGGCCGGGACTTGATACCAATCTTCGTATTGCTTATTGATAAATTGATAACGCTGTTGAGCGTCAACGTAAGCCACTTTGCCCGGAAATTCGTTGGCAATCAGACTGAGATAATCGATTCCCTCCTGTAGGGCCGACTGCTGGCCAACTCCAGAAACTGCCGTCATACCAAACACTCCTGATTTTGCCAGCGAGAATTGCGATCACAGCTGTATTGCACCTGCCTTACTCTCGCATTATACTTCTTTAGCAGAATTGCAGCGGGATAAAAAAATAGTCGAAAAAAATCAGTCGCAAACCTCAAGTCAGTTTGGATTGCGAGAATATTGAAAGGTTTCTCTAAGGCATACGCCAAATTTCCACTAATCCGCCATCATGGCCATAGTCTCTACCGAGCAGTAGATGTTTTGCATCAGGGGTAAATTCGAAGAGACGGATAACCTGAAAAGGGATATCAGACTTATTCACTGCTTGGGGTTCTCCAATAACTTTTCCCGTCTGAACATCCCACAATATTAATGTTCCATGAACAGCTGAAGAATCTTCAGGAGAGGAAGAAAATTCATTTATTAAACCAGCCAACCTTTTGCCATCAGCGCTGATGGCAATCTGAAAAAATAGATTATTGTCAGAAATGAAATTGCTTTCTAAAGCATGGAGTTTCTTACCCGAGAGCGTATCAAACAAATTAATCTTGTTTGTTTGGCGATCATAAAAGACAAAGTTATTTCCTTCTGCTGTAAAGGATAGAATGCCTGTTCCTAGATTGGCGATTACTTGATTCGTGTCTATATCCCAAACTTGGACATCAGAAGCTTCTATGTAATTCCTCCCCTCTGGAGATTGAACCTTTTGATAATTTTCTGAGATTAAAATGTTAGGTTTAGGTGTGAAAGTTGCCGATGTAGCTTCTATCTCCTTGTGCTTAGCAGCCGTTCTTAGATCCCAAATCTCAATGCTATTAGGTTTAGGCGCCAAACCCCATCGACCATCGGCGCTAAAAAGTTGCATCCCTTTGTGAAAAAGCCCTGTAGAAATCGGGAATCGAGGATATTCAAAGAAATCACTTTCATTTAGCGTGGTGCTGGGAAAAGTTAATTTAAGGATTGGTTCATGACTCTTTAGATCCCAAATATTAAATTCAATAATCTCATTTATACTGCTTGATCCGATGTAGGGAGTATACCCAGCTAGGAATCGTTGATCGGGGCTTGAACTGAGGAAATAACTATTAGGAATACCTTGAGATTGAGGGACTTTGAAATTATCAAGAATTCTAGGTGCTTGCATCCTAGAAAGATCTATTATCTTAAGTTCTGAAGATAGTTGATCTGTGAAGATATGGGCATGTTGGTCATAAGTAATACCAAGGGCGTCAAAGTTTAATCTCATTTCATGAATTAATTTTCCTGATGCGATTTCCCAAGCTTTGAGCGAATTTCCGCCGCCGCCCGCTTCTAGAACAGATAGGAAGTAACTATCTTCACAATATTGGGGAAAATAAATCCCAACGCTTCACTTCTAATAACCATATCTGCACTAGTGGAAATGGTTTCAGAACTAATCGGCAAATCAGCTATTGGCTCATTATACGAATCAGCTATTGGTTCATTACACGAAATGGATAGGAAGCCAAGCAGAATAGAGCAGATTAAACTTTTTGACGAAAAGGCGTTCGGTTTATAAGTCATACTCCTGTCCATTTTAATTTGGCATTAGACAGAGATTTTAGGGGTGATTTGGGGAAAATAAAGTGGAAAATGAGCCTTGGAATTTGGGCGCATTCTAATCTGACAATTACAAACGGCAAGTCACTCAGAAATGCCCATTTCACTTTAGGCTGGACATTGCCGGGGAGTATCTAAGAAAAGCGAATGTAACTTGTCCAAATCATAACCTTCATCGAGTTTTATGACTTCAACCCGACTTAAGCAAGGATTGGCGGGCAATCAATTAGGGTTAACCTACCCTAGATTCTCTAGACAAAGTTGGCGGAAATGCTCGCCTCTGGATTCAAAATTTGGATATTGATCAAAACTGGCGCAGGCTGGTGAGAGCAACACCCCTTTAGCCTGATATTGTTTAGCTAACTCGGTGCTTCTAGATACCGCCCGCTCCATTGTTTCTGCAATTTCGTAAGTAGTATAGCCCGCTTGGTCTAGTCTTTTTGCAAAGGCGGCGGCGGCGGCGCCAATCAACAAGACTGCGGCGGCTTTGGCTTGGATTTGGTCTAGCCAAACGCTATCGTTACCGTCTTTTGCTTCACCGCCCGCAATCAGAATCGTTGGACCCGGGACGGACCGGAGGCCGACCTCAGCAGCATCGTAGTTGGTGGCTTTGCTGTCATTGATGAAATCAATGCCTTGCCACGTACAGATCAGCTCCAAACGATGGGGCACCCCTGGGAAATCAGTGATCGCTTGTACAATGGCATCCGTTTCAATTCCCGCTAACCTTGCAGTCGCTACCGCCATCAGCAGATTTTGCCGATTGTGATCGCCGACCATCCGGAGCGCCTTCACCTTGACTACCGGTTCACCTTGAAACATCACCCAGTCTGCCTCAATGTAGGCCGTCGGTTGAAGGGGCGCGATCGCAGTTTTTCCCTTCACACTGGTCCAATAGATGGGATCCCAGCGACTGGGAGCGGTGTTGCGTAAATGCGGATCATCCCCATTGATCACCGTGTGGGCGGCGCGGTCCATCAAGGACGCCTTAATGGTGAAATAGTTCTCCAGCGTTTTATGGCGGTTCAAGTGATCGGGGGTGAAAGTCGTCCATACCCCGATGCGGGGGGCCAGGGTGCTGGAGGACTCAATTTGGTAACTACTGAGTTCAGCAATCACCCAATCCGGCGGCGTTTTCGCCAAAGCTAGCTCGCAGGCGGCGAAGCCAATATTGCCGCAGGCGGGCGCATGGTAACCCGCCGCTTGAAAAATAGCCGCGGTCAACGCGGTGGTGGTGGTTTTGCCATTGGTGCCCGTAATCCCTACCCAAGGGCGATCTTTGAGGTGACGCCAGGCAAATTCCATCTCACCGATAGTTTCAATCCCCAAGTCTCTCGCTTTGACCAACGGTGGAATCGTCCAGGGAACCCCCGGACTGACCACCACCAAATTGAGTGAGTAATCGGGGGCGAAGTCATGTCCCAGCCGAACCGTCAGCCCTTCTTGCATCAGCGATCGCTGTTGTTGAACTAGAGAGGGGGAGGTATTGCGATCGCTGAGAACAACTTCCCAGCCTTCCCGTTGCAATAACCGGGCGGCGGCGATCCCCGATTTCCCCAAACCGATAACATGAACCCTACGCTGCATAGACTCGAGTCTTACTGTTTAACAATGGCGCCGAAATCGGCCAGAACCCGAGCGTGGTTGCGGAGAAGTCCCAACAGATTGAGGCGGTTGCGCCGAATATCGGGATTGTCATCCATCACCAACACACTCTCAGGGCCGTCAAAAAAGTGGCTGACCACCGGAGCCGCCTGTTCTAGACTCGCCACCAATTTGCGATAGTCTCGCTCGGTGCGGGCCGCCTGGGTTTGAGGGGCCAGTTGCTGGAGGGTGTCGTAGAAGGCCTGCTCAGACGGTTGCTGGAAGAGGGGGGGCTCCACCACGGTTGAGGGATCTAAGATATGGGTGTCCAAATCACCCTGGGCGGCGAGCCGTGAGGCTCGATTAACCGTTTCGTAGATCCGCGCTAGCGTGCCGTCTTCTCGGATCGCTTGCAGAAAAATGGCGCGATCGCCCGCATCCAACACATCCACCAGCGCCCGCTCGGCGTATTCCGGATCGTCTTCCCCCAACACTGCCTTCACCAGGTCATAATCAATCCCCTGCTCTTCTTGCAACAGAGTGCGGATTCGCTGCAGGAAAAAGTCATGGAGTTGGGTTTGCAAAGTCGCCGTCTCTTCCACTTTGGTTTCAGGGGAGGCGGCGAAATCCTCAATCACCGCTTGCAGGAGCTGCTGCAGATTAAGCGGCGAATTGGCCGCCCAAATGATATTGAGAATGGCGTTTGCGGCGCGGCGTAAGGCAAACGGATCAGAAGACCCCGTCGGGATCATGCCCAGGCTGAAGATGGCCACCAGGGTATCCAATCGATCCGCCATGCCGACCACCTGCCCTGCCAGGGTCTGAGGCAGCGCATCGCCAGCGCCGCGTGGGAGATAGTGTTCAAAGATGGCGGTGGACACTGCTTCTGGTTCGCCGCTGGACAGACTATATTTCTGTCCCATCACGCCCTGCAGTTCTGGAAATTCTCCCACCATCTGGGTCACCAGATCGGCCTTGCAAAGGAGGGCGGCCCGTTGAATCGTGGCGCGATCCCCTGCACTGAGCTGCAGTTGGTCTGCCATCCGATCGGCGATTGCGCAAAAGCGCTTTACCTTATCCCGTAACGAGCCCAATCGCTCTTCAAAGGTGACCGTTTCTAGCTTGGGGACGTAGTCTTCCAGGGGAATCGTTTGATCCGCATCGAAGAAGAATTTGCCGTCTGAAAGCCGCGCCCGGATCACTCGACCATTCCCCTCTGCAATGATGGTGGACTTGGCCGGATTGCCATTGGAAATTGTAATGAAATAGGGCAGTAACTCTGGAGAACTAGCGGATTTTCGCACCGGAAAGTAGCGCTGATGGCTCTCCATTTCCATGGTGATGACTTCCGGCGGCAGGACCAGGAATTCAGAGTCAAATTTGCCCACCACCGCCGTCGGCCATTCCACCAGTTGAGTCACCTCCGCCAATAACTCTGGCGAAATCACCGGATAGCCATTTACCGACTGGGCGGCTTCTTTGATTTGAGCGGCGATGCGCTCCGTCCGCTCCGCCGGTTCTACCAGGATATAGGCGTCCTCCAGGACCGAACGATAGTCATCCGCCTGCTCCAAGGCCACTGGCTCAGGATGCAGCACCCGATGCCCTTGGGAAATGCGATCGCTGACACAGCTGTCAGCCCCATTCTCCAAGGTGATCGGCAAAACCGCATCATCCAATAAACTCACTAGCCAGCGGATAGGACGCGGAAACCGCTTATCGCCATCCCCCCACCGCATGAACCGCTTTCCCTCCAGGTCTAAAATCCACTGGGGGATCCGTTCCGTCAGAATATCCGCCGCTGGCCGACCTGGAATCTGCTGCTGGACGAAGATAAAGGCCCCTTTCGGCGTTTCCCGGACCTCTAGATCCTCAACTGTTACCCCCCGAGATCGGGCAAATCCTTCCGCCGCCTTTGTGGGCTTACCTTTCTTAAATGCTTTATCGGCAGGCGGCCCCTTAAATTCCTCCTCGCGATCCGGCTGACGCTCTGGCAAACCCTTCACCAAAACCGCCAATCGTCTAGGCGTCCCATAAAATTCAACCGCTTCCGGGGTCAAAAATTGCTCCGTCAGCTCAGCCGCAATCCGAGATCGCCACTGCTCCAACGCCTCACCCACAAAACTTGCAGGCAGTTCCTCGGTACCAACTTCCAATAAAAATGTCGCCATAACCCCCGACAGGCCAACTGTTGACAGATCCCATACATTATCACAGCTATAGGGGAAAAGTGGGAGGAGGAAGTAGGGAGTGGAGGAGGAGAGGATGTCCTGGTCTCCCCCTTTCCCTATCCACCCTTAAGACGCTTTGGGGTTAGAGGCTTGAGTTGTCGTCTTCTTAGTTGAAGTCGTCTTTTTATCAGTAGTTGAGGCCTTAGTGGATTTAGCTTTAGTTGTCTTAGCCTTCGTTGTCTTAGCCTTTGTCGTTTTGGCTTTAGTTGTCTTAGCCTTAACCGTCTTCGTCTCTTCTTCTCCCTCGCTAGCCTTTGCCGCCGTCTTCTTCTTGGTCGCAGCGGTCGATTTAGAACCGCTGGTTGATTTAGTAGATTTCGTTGATTTACGGCTTGACTTTTTAGTGGACGCTTTGGCGGCTAGCAGTTCAATGGCTTTTTCCAAGGAGATGCTTTCGACGGTTTCGCCTTCAGGGATGGAGGCGTTAATTTTGCCGTGTTTAATATAGGCTCCATAGGGACCGTCGTAAACATTGACGGGTTCTTCATCCTCAGGGTGTTTGCCCAACTCCCGCAGCGGTTCAGCAGCTTTTTTACGACCGCCCCGTCCTTTTTTAGGCTGAGCCAGTAACTCTAGCGCTCGTTCTAGGGTAATGGTAAGGACATCATCGTCTCCCTTAATGGAGCGATAATCCTTCCCTTCCTTACCCTGGTCATGGACGACGTAGGGACCAAAGCGGCCTAAGCTGGCTTTGATTTTGGCTCCGGTTTCAGGATGGAGCCCCAATAACCGAGGCAGGGCCAATAGACCGACGGCAGCCTCTAAAGTGACGGTGTCGGGGGTCATGCCCTTAGGGAGCGAAGCGCGTTTCGGCTTCGGATTTTCCTCAGTCGCCTCTCCTAACTGAACATACGGACCATAGGCGCCCACCAGCAGGTAAATCGGTTCCCCGTTGTCTGGGTGGAGCCCCACTTTATCCGGCCCCTCGGTTTTTTGTTTCAACAGCAGCTCCACCTGCTCCAGATCTAGGTCGGCTGGAGTGACATCCTTGGGAATTGAAGCCTTAACCGGTCCATCCTCATTTTCCGCCTCAATGTAGGGGCCATAGCGGCCGATGCGGATTTTAGCGTCTAAGTCCTGCAATTCAACGGTGCGGGCTTCAGCCGGATCAATTTGATCCTGGTGTTGCTGCACCTGGTTCTCTAGACCTTCTTCCCCCGAATAAAACTGTCTCAGATAGGGAAGCCAATTGGCTTCTCCAGTGGAAATTTCATCGAGGGTTTGCTCCATTCGGGCGGTAAAGCTCAAATCCACCAGATCTGGAAAATGTTTCTCCAGCAGGGCAGTGACCGCAAAGGCGGTGAACGTGGGCGCTAGGCCATTATTGATCAGCTGAGAATAGCCGCGGTCAATAATGGTGCCGATGACGGAGGCGTAGGTGCTAGGACGGCCAATCCCTTCACTTTCAAGGGTTTTCACCAGGGCGGCTTCAGTGTATCGAGCAGGCGGTTGGGTTTCGTGCCCAATCGGATCCAGTTCAGCGCAATTGGGGGCGTCCCCGACCTGCAAGTTCGGTAGGACAATTTCGCGGTCTTCGAGCGCTGCGTCGGGATCATCGGAGCCCTCGACATAGGCGCGGAAAAAGCCAGGGAAGTCAATGCGTTTGCCCGTCGCGCGGAAGTTGGCGTCCTCAACTTCAATCTGCACGGTGATGTGGGTTTGTCTGGCCTCCGCCATCTGGGTCGCTACAGTACGTTTCCAGATCAGTTCGTACAGGGCTTTCTCACGATCCTTCAGGCCCGTTTCCTGGGGGGTGCGGAATTGATCCCCGGCGGGACGGATGGCTTCGTGAGCCTCCTGCGCGCCTTTGGTTTTAGTGGCGTACTGGCGTGGCTGAGGACTGAGGTAGGCTTGACCGTATTTCTGTTCGACACAATTGCGGGCCGCTTCAATCGCTTGCTGCGACAGATGCACTGAGTCAGTTCTCATGTAGGTGATATAGCCCTGTTCGTAGAGACTTTGGGCGACTCGCATCGTATCCCGCGCCGACAGCCTCAGCTTCCGGTTCGCTTCCTGCTGCAAGGTGGAGGTGGTGAAGGGGGGGGCGGGTTTTCGGGTAGAGGGTCTTTCATCCAGATTGGTGACCGTCCAAACTCCGTTGACTAAACGAGCCTGTAGAGTTGTGGCTTGTTCCTCATCCAGTAAGACGACATTACGCCCTTCCGCAATTCGCCCAGTGGTTTCATCGAAATCTCCGCCGCTGGCTAAGCGAACGCCCCCTAAAGAATGAAGTTTGGCCTCAAAGCTATTGTCCTGATGCAGGAGAGTCGCCTTCAAATCCCAGTAGGAGCCTTTACGAAAGGCTCGGCGATCTTGCTCGCGATTCACCAGGAGTTTTACCGCAACAGACTGTACTCGTCCGGCGGAGAGGCCCCAAGCAATTTTTTTCCAAAGCAATGGAGAGAGGGTATACCCCACCAGGCGATCCAGAATGCGTCGGGTTTCTTGCGCCCGCACCAACTGGTCGTCAATACTCCGGCAATTCTGCAGCGCCGCTTGAATGGCCCCTTCGGTAATTTCATGGAAGACCATGCGCTTGGTGGGCACCTTGGGCTTCAGAACCTGTAGCAAATGCCAGCTAATGCTCTCCCCTTCTCGGTCTTCGTCAGTTGCTAGCACTAGCTCATCTGCTTCTTTCAAAGACTCTTTCAGCGCTTTGACAACTTTCTGCTTGTCCTTAGGCACCACGTAGAGCGGTTCAAAATCCGACTCAGGGTTGACCCCCAATTGGGCCCACTTTTCCCCTTTTACAGAAGCTGGGATTTCGTTCGCCGACTTGGGCAGGTCTCGCACATGCCCCATGGAAGCCTCAACTCGGTAACCATCTGGCAAGTAATTGCGAATTGTTTTGGCTTTGGTCGGTGACTCAACGATGACGAGAGTTGACATAAGGCTGTGAACGTCTCAAGAAATTAGCAGTCGTTTTCGAGGAGGCAATCAGCTAAGTCGCTGACTACCACTGAACCCTAAGGCTTGATCCTGGTTACTAAGCGTAGGTCAGGCTAGCTGTTCCTATGGAGGATGCCCAGGTGGTTACAACTTTAATGCAACCTGAATAAACAAATCACCTGTATTGGGTTTAGATCGATTGGAGAGGAGGAGGGATTTGCTCAGCTCAATTAATGCTCCAATCGGGGTCTAACTGTCTCAGAACCTACATCCTGATTCCCTGAACGCTTGATTTTTATCCTTGCTATGACATTGTTCAGCAACATGACTTATTCTTGCCCTAATTTTCTCCATACTGATTCAAGATTTCATTTTTATCCCGTCTATTTATATCGATAGATCGAAAATGCTCAGTCGTCTAGGTGGGTTTTATCGGACCTTTTGGGTGGATCCACGCTAAGATGCCAATTGTAAGAATAATTCATAAAGAAATTTCAACCTCAGGATAATAGACCTATCCTGAAACGTCAGGATAATGGACTTACCTATCCTGAATTAGTGCGACCTGAGTTTAAAGTTGTAAAGGGGTCTACCTAACCGCTAACTTGCTTCAAACCCTTGTTCGAGGTATCTGAATCGATGGATTTTGCTAATCTTGGGGCTCAGCTTAATGCTGGAACCATTTTGCCTGAAGGCGTTGTTATCTTGACCTTGCTGGTCATTCTGGTCGGGGATCTGATTGTGGGGCGGACCTCCTCACGGTGGACCCCCTATGTGGCGATCGCAGGATTGGTGGGATCGCTGACCGCCCTTTTCTACCAGTGGGACATCAGCGATCCCATTGGTTTTCTCGGAGGATTCAATAGCGATGCTTTGAGTATCGTCTTCCGAGGCATCATTGCGCTTTCAGCCGCCGTAACTATACCTATGGCGATCCGCTACATTGAGCAATCGGGAACGTCATTGGCTGAGTTCTTAGTGATCTTGCTTACGGCTACCCTGGGGGGCATGTTCCTCGCTGGGGCCGATGAACTGGTCATGATCTTTGTCTCTTTGGAGACCCTAAGTATTTCTTCTTATCTGCTGACCGGCTACATGAAGCGGGATCCCCGCTCGAATGAGGCGGCGCTAAAGTATTTGCTAATCGGCGCCGCCAGCTCGGCGATTTTTCTGTATGGGGTTTCCCTGCTGTATGGTCTTTCGGGAGGGGAGACCAATCTGAATGCGATCGCGAGCAATATTGTCGCACAAGGTTCTGAGCCCCCCATTGGCCTAGTGATCGCTCTAGTGTTTGTGATTGCTGGGATTGCCTTCAAAATTGCGGCTGTCCCCTTCCACCAGTGGACGCCGGACGTCTATGAGGGGTCCCCAACTCCCGTTGTCGCTTTCCTGTCCGTGGGGTCTAAAGCGGCTGGCTTCGCCCTAGCGATTCGTTTGCTGGTGACCGCATTTCCCCTCGTCGCAGACGAGTGGCGCTTTGTCTTCACTGCGCTCGCGGTGCTCAGCATGGTGTTAGGGAACGTTGTCGCCCTAGCTCAAACCAGTATGAAGCGGATGTTGGCCTATTCCTCCATCGGACAAGCAGGCTTCGTCATGATTGGCTTAATCGTGGGGACAGACGCCGGATACGCCAGCATGGTGTTCTATATGCTGGTCTACCTGTTCATGAACCTGGGCGGCTTTACCTGTGTGATTTTGTTCTCCTTGAGAACCGGCACAGACCAAATCAGCGAATACAGCGGTTTGTACCAAAAGGATCCCTTGTTGACCTTGGGTTTGAGCGTTTGCTTACTCTCCCTGGGCGGTATTCCACCTTTGGCTGGCTTCTTTGGTAAGCTTTACCTGTTCTGGGCGGGTTGGCAGGCAGGCGCCTACGGTTTAGTTCTGGTTGGTCTAGTGACTAGCGTCATCTCCATCTATTACTACATCCGAGTAGTCAAGATGATGGTGGTCAAAGAACCCCAAGAGATGTCCGATGCGGTGAAAAATTATCCGGAAGTCCGTTGGACCTTACCGGGTATGCGTCCGCTCCAAGTCAGCTTAGTTTTGGCGGTTGTCGCCACTTCTTTGGCGGGGATTCTCTCCAATCCACTGTTCACATTGGCTAACAATTCTGTCACCAATACGCCGCTGCTGCAGTCCTCGGTTGCGATGACTCAAGATGCTGGCGCTCCCGTTCAGTTGGCTGACGCCGAGATCAATCAGTAACAGATCTTAAATCGAGAACTGAATCGTCCAGTTAATCGGGCGATTCAATGATCTACGGGCGATTCATCAGTAGTCTGTGATGTATCAAGTTTGGGTTATCTCCAAAAAAGTGAATCCATTGCAGATCACGACAATTCCTCGTTAATTTCTGTTTCAGTAGGGATTATGGAAGAAATTCCTACTGATTATGAAGTTATTGCTAAGATCCCTGGGTCCTTCAAGAACCCAGGGATTTTGATATTGAATTCAGGAATCAATATTTTTGATTGATTCAGCAAATTAATCCTTTACCCAGAAAAGACGCCGTTTCATTTACAATAAGCAATCACTCTGAAGTGCATCCTTGTAGTTGAATCCATGGCTACCAACGAGCAAATTAGCCTTTTTAGCGCCCCAGCTCTAGACAATTCGGCCCCTGCAGAAGACTTCAATGCCGATCTAATACCCACCAGCGCCACTATCCCCATCCCCACAGGCATTTATCAAACCATGAACGCCTTGGCGGTTCATTGTAAACAATGCCAGCGATGCGGATTAGCCAATGGTCGGACCAATGTTGTGGTTGGTCGCGGGAATCCATCCGCTTCTATTGTGCTTGTCGGAGAAGGGCCAGGGCAAAACGAAGATGAACAAGGGTTACCGTTCGTGGGGCGTTCTGGACAGCTTTTGGATAAGATTCTGGCGGCGGTTAAGCTAGACACTCAAAAGGATGTCTACATCTGTAACGTCGTAAAATGTAGACCCCCTGGAAATCGCGCCCCTACCGCTGATGAGATAGCGGCATGTCGTCCCTATCTGATGGAGCAAATTCGGATGGTGAAGCCCAAAATCATTTTGCTGACGGGAGCCACAGCGGTGAAGGGGTTAATTGGGGATAAACGCGGTATCACCAAAATTCGAGGCCAGTGGATGGAATGGGAGGGATACCTCTGCATGCCCATTTTCCATCCTGCCTATCTACTGCGTAATTCTTCTCGAGAAACCGGTTCGCCCAAGTGGCTGATGTGGCAAGATATTCAAGCGGTAAGGGCTAAATTGGATGAGTTAGTTGAGGATAGCTAGGTCTAGATATGACGACAGGCCGCAAAAAACCAAGACACCCAAAAAGTCAATAGAAGGATTACTAAGTCAATAGCAGACTTACTAAATAGCGGACTTACTCACAAGTCCTGAAGAGGGAACAACAAACCCGAAATCCAAGCAGATTATACGGGTCGTTGGGATAGAAGCTTTTGCGGGATGCAGAGCGGCAAGAATCCGGATCGTCGAAAAAGGCGCCGCCACGGACAATACGGTTTTTATTGCTATTAGAAAATAACCATCGGATAAGGCGATTATTACCCTCCCCAGGAGATATCCAGGCGCTACCATCGGTGGGCGCCCCCTCATAATTGTCATGCCAATGGTCTAGACACCACTCCCGCATATTCCCATGCATGTCATAGAGGCCAAAGGCGTTGGCCGCCTTAAAACAGCCAACGGGGGTTGTCTTTTCACGATAGCCTCCTTTAGGCCCTTCTCCATAGGAACCAGACAAGGTAATTGGCCCAGACAAGGTAGGCTCAGGTGTCAAGTCTATTCCATGATAATTAGCCAGGTCAGGGGCTATGGTTTCTCCAAAGTGAAATGGTGTAGTCGTTCCGGCTCGGCAGGCATATTCCCATTCTGCTTCACTGGGGAGCCGATACTCTACCCCTGTTTTCTTTGATAGCTGCCTGCAGAACTCTATGGCCTCATACCAAGTCACTGGGCCTACAGGTAGAGTATCGCCTTTGAAGTTAGATGGCCTGGATTTAAGATTTCGATTGACTTTGGCAAAACTCGCCACCTTCTCCCACTGAGCCTGAGTCACTAGAAACTTACCCATCCAGAAGGCTTCAACGGTTACTAAATGTTGAGGTCGCTCCCAGTGATGGCCCTCTTCTTGTGGCGAACCCATCAGGAATTGTCCACCTGGAATCTTGACCAATTCAAGACTCAATTCATCACCTAGCGGCTCAGTCCGGCATTCAGCCTGACAAGTTTGGCGCTGCTTCAGGTTGCCTTGACCATCAACAGTAACGACTTCATACTCAAAGGCCGAGGAGTTAAGGATATCCATCACATTGAGGATGTTATTCTACTGGTCCACGACTAGCTGATCCAGGGGGATTTTGATACGAATCTTTGGCTTATGGGTAATGGAGTTATGGGGTAACCCTGCAATGGAGTTGGTCGTTAGGGTCAGGGAATTGGTAGACGGTCCGACTTTACCAGGGAAAATAAACTCTCCCCGAGCGGTGGTTCCGGGCTCTACTTCAATCTCCTGATTTTCTAGCGGCGGGGCGACCCGATAAGCATTGCCCAGATTATCTTCTAAAATCATTGTGCTTTCAGTGGTGGCCCACAGCTCATTCAATTTGATCTTGTCATGGTGGCTGTTTGTGACCGCCATCTGGAGTGCGATCGCGTCTGAATTAAAAGCAACCCCGTGCACTCGCAGCACGGTTCCGTTGGGGTGGCGTTCTTCTAGATTCAATCTGAATCGACGATGAGGAGTTATCCCTGAGATAAATGGCCTTGATACAGCGGCGTTTGCATGATCCGAAGGCGCTGCATCGCTTCTATGGGTGGAAGAGATTAAACTATTCGGGTTTTGGGATGGGGTTGAAGTTGTTGGGGAGGATGGAAAATTCACAATCTTCGGTTGTGAATTAGGCTGACTTGAAACGGCTGGGTTTATGTCGGCCAGTGTTTGCTCGACGGGTTTTGGGCTGTGGGGCTTGATGATTAGAAAGTAAGCAAGGGCGCACAATACAGTAGCGCCAAGAAATCCAGTAGAAAAACCGTTGAGGAATAAGCGGCGAATTGGACCACTTGAATGACCTCTTTGGGAGGATGAAGCCATGGTTGAAGATCTTCCGTAGCCTTCGTTTGGGTTTAATGGTGGAAAATCATTGATTGGATCAGCGCCGGGTTGTTCTTGGGCTGGGTTACTCATTAATCCGTCCTTTAAACCTGTGATGAATCTATCTGGCCTACACCCTGCCGATACGTTCTCTTCTCATCAAGCGATATTCGATGCAAACAAGAATTACGATAGCTTCATATAAATTTCGTTTATCTCTACAAAGAATAGACAGACCCTTTAGCGAAATGTTTCTACCAGTTTACCCGCACCAGTTGATAGGCTCCCTGTTTAAATAAAGTTTGGACTCCTTGGGCGTCTAAGTTGATCGCGTCAATTTCGTGTGGTTGTCCGACTATTAAGAGGGAATTTGTCTCACCAGTCTCTGCGGTTAACTTGATGTGCGCTTCCACATCTTCAGCGCTGTAAAGGTAAGTGACTGGTCGTTGAGTGTAGAACACGAGACTGGGTTTCATAAAACCCGTCATAATGATGTGTTCGCCTGGAGTTTTCCTTGCAAGGATAGTTTGAGCAATGTCTCTGAGGGGGTGTTGGCGGGCTTGATCGGCC
This sequence comes from Leptolyngbyaceae cyanobacterium MO_188.B28, assembly GCA_030065175.1. GTDB lineage: Bacteria > Cyanobacteriota > Cyanobacteriia > Phormidesmidales > Phormidesmidaceae > JAKSDM01. The sequence goes on from JASJDH010000198.1 coordinate 14,260, forward strand.
AGTTGGTAGGTGGGCATGATAGTAAACGCGAGGAATGCGATGAAACCCACTAGGTTAATGCTCCAAACCCAATGTGACTTTTTCCAGGCGATTAACCCAAGACCCGCGATCGCAGCCAAACCCCAACTAATAGCGCCGTAGATCACAATGCCCGATTCCCGGACCAATTCGGGAAGCTCCGGCATAGATGGGTCGTCCCCCAGCCAATTGGGGCTATAGAGGGCCACCCCACACAACAATAGCAATACGGCCAGGTTAAAACTGAAGCTCACCCAGAAGCCCCATCCTGCTTTTTTGCCGATGCTGGCCTGATCGGTGCGATCGCTCCAGAATAGTCCCACCAAGATGGCGGCTGCAGGCATCAGCGGCAATACATAACTGGGAAGTTTG
>JASJDH010000199.1 GCA_030065175.1 Leptolyngbyaceae cyanobacterium MO_188.B28
TCGCGAGCCTGTAGGCAGAGGCAGGGCAAGCCGGGACGGCGGGTCTTGAGCTCCTCGAGGGTGCGCTCGATGCCGGCGTCGTTCTGGACATCCCCCAGCACCACGGCGATGCCGTCTTCGTCGGCCAGCCCGGCCTCCGGCATTACGGGTTCGTAGTCGAGGAAGCGCAGGCGATTGCACAGGTCACGGGCCCGCGCCGCATCGGAATCGAGTATCCTGATCGGCGCTACCGCTGACCAGGGTTTGGCCATCGGGGCTAAAGGCCAGTGACATCACTCGATCCGTATGGCCTGATAAAGTCGTTAGTTCCTTCCCCGTTTGGGCATCCCACAGCTTAACGGTGCGGTCCCAACTTGCGCTGGCCAGTTTCTCTCCCCTGGGATCAAATGCGATCGCCCTGACCGAATCATTATGACCTTTCAAGGTGTTCACCTCTTGCCCAATCGCCACATCCCACAGCTTAATGGTTTTATCCTGACTGGCGCTAGCTAGTAGCCGTCCGGTGGGTCCAAAGGCGACAGAGAAAACCTCATCTGTATGGCGCTGGAGCGTGCGGATCAGCTTACCCGTCCGGAAGTTCCACAACTTAATCGTTCTATCGGCGCTACTACTCGCCAAGAGTCGACTATCCGGACTAATCGCCACAGACCAGATGGTGTCTTCATGCCCCGTCAACGTGTAGATAGACTTGCCAGTCTGAAGCTCCCAAACCTTAATCGTTTGATCAGCGCTGGCGCTGACCACCCGTTGGTTATCCGGACTCAAAGCGACAAATTGAACAGCGCCAGCATGGCCGGAAATCGTCCGCTTGAGAATACCGGATTGCGAATCCCAAACCTTGATGCTTTGATCCTGACTGCCGCTAACTAGGGTCTCTCCCTCGGTGCTAATGGCCACAGACCAGACATCATCCGTATGGCCGGATAACGACCGCACAAACGACAAACTGGGTTCTTTAACGCGAACTTGTTCCTCCCTGGGCGCATTAAAAGGACTCAACCGCAGAATGGCTGTTACACCCAGGACCAGCGCCGCCGCCGCGCCTCCCACCATCAACCATCGATTAATGGAGCGCGATCCGGACCGTTGGAGGAATTGCTGATCGGTTGTTTGAAGTTTGGTTGGGCTGATAGATTGATTCGCGGTCAGGTCTATTGGGGAGGAATCCATAGCGGCGGCTGAAACAGAATTCGCCGCGACAAAACTACTGTTAATCACTGTATTGATGAATTCTTCATTGATGGATTCTTCAGGCGAGAAATCAGTTGCCGACGGCTGTTGAGACAATTGAGAAAGGTTCTGGAAACGGTCTACGTCAGATAATCCAGAGACAGCTGTCTGCAAGGCCTGATTTAACTCCTGAACAGAGGAAAACCGATCCTTAGGAGATTTTTGTAAACATCGCAACACCACCGCCTCAAGTTCTGGGGAAACCTTTTCACAGCCCGGTTGCGACCTGATGGTCTGAGGCGTCTTGGCGGCATGGGCGAAAATCCAGCGCTCACCGCTCACCGGAGTTTGCTTAAAATCTAGCCCAAACGGATCAACCCCCGTCAACATTTCGTACAGGATCAACCCCAAGCTGTAGATATCCGCCCGCTCATCAAGCTCCTTAATGGCTTCTAATTGCTCTGGAGCAGAATAATGGCAGGTGCCGAGGAAGACCTCCGTTGCATTGGTATACTCGGCCTGAAGATGTCGAATTTTGGCGATGCCAAAGTCGATAATTTTGACTAAATCTCCAAGGGCAGTGGGCACCAGAAAGATGTTTGCTGGTTTTAAGTCGCGATGGACAACTTTAATCCGTTCATTGCCCCCTTTCCCATCTTTTTTGAGAAAGACGCCTTCGTGTGCGGGTTGTAAGCCAGCGCAAACTTGGGTAATAATGTTGCACGCCTGTTGTACGGGTAGCTGATGAGTATGGCGCAGCAATTCCCCCAGGGTTTGACCCTGGAGATATTCCATAACGTAAAACGGATGCCCATCTAAAGTGACCCCATAATCACTCACCTGAACGATATGCTGACTTTTAAGAGCGGCGCAAATTGCCAATTCTCGTTCAAACCGCATCCGCATTTCATCACTGCCCGCCAGTGATTCTTTCAGTAGTTTGAGCGCAACGGATTTACCCAATCGAGTATCTGTGGCTAAGAAGACATCTCCCATGCCCCCCCCGCCCAAACGCTTTTCGAGGTGGTAACGCTGATTCTCGCCAACCCATTGGTTGCTGTCAGAATGCATTGGAATCTCCCGATTTAACTAACACTGAGGGGGATTGATCAAATCCTTTTGAATTACTACATTTTGAATGCCGACATAAAATAATCTTAGAATTGATTGCCAAAATTTCTGTTTTGGAAGTGAATCAATACAAACTTTGCTTTAAGCCGCCACCACTACTCGACCGTCTGCAAACGCTACACAGGTAAGAATGAATCCGGCCGCCTGTTCACTTTGGTCAAGAATGTCAGGCTGGACGTCATATCTCACTTCGCCCTCTAGCTTGCGGACCTTACAAGTCCCACAGACACCCTGACGGCATCCGCTGCGGATATTGATTCCAGCTTGTTCAGCAACATCCAGAATCGATTCTTCAGGGTCGCAATGAATTTCTTGTTTAGACTGGGCGAATAATACAGCGTGCCGCAATCCAGAAGCGTTCGGGTTGATGGAAGTCGATTTAAATCCAAAAGCAGCGCCCATATCATTTCCGGGGCTATTACCTGAGCTATTTCCGGGGTCATTCCAGGATGAACTTGCGGGGGTAACAGAATCTGCTTGAGATAAGGCCGCGTTTTCAAATTTACCCTGGGGAAAGTTCTGCGGAGGCGGTTCACCGGCCTTTACAGGAGGGGGAAATTTAGCTTTTAACCAGGTTGAAGAGCCAAAACTTTCCTCGTAGTAGTTTTCCATCGGAAAAGACAGGTCAATAAACAGAGTCTTGACCGCTTGCATAAACCCATCGGATCCGCAAACATAAACGGCGCGTTCCTTATAGTCTGGCGCAATGTGCATCAACAACGGCGCGGTCAATCTGCCAGTTAAGCCGATCCAAGCTTGATTTGGGGTTGGCTGAGTAACTGTTAGGGCTAACCGAAAATTGGGTTGTCGGGAAGCCATGAATTCTAACTCCTGCTGTAGGATAATATCCCCAGGATTGCGAGCGCTATGGAAGAAAACTAAATCGCGCTCATCCGCTGTGTCATAAAGCCAGCGCGCCATTGAAATCATAGGAGTAATCCCGCTTCCAGCTGAAATCAACATCAGCTTTTGAGCGGGTTGATCAGCACAGGTGAATTTTCCCATTGGGCCGCCAATCAATTTGACTTCACCGCCCACTATCATGTGGTCGTGCAGCCAGTTGGAAACCTTACCAGGCGGAAAGTCTGGAGCATCCGTGGGGGGGAGTGTGCGCTTGACAGTAATGTCCAGTAGATGGGGCCGTGAGGGAGGGGATGAAATGGAATAGGGGCGTCTCACGCGTTCTCCATTGATGTCCAGCTCCAGGGTGATAAACTGGCCCGGTTTGTGTTCAAACAGAGCGGGCGGGTCAGCCTTGAAGCGAAATGTTTTGACATCATGGGTTTCAGTAATAACCTGCACACAGCGGACTGACAAATCGCCAGTTTCCCATTTCCGAGGGCCCTTCTGTCGTTCGCTGATAACGGCGTTTTCAGCAGATGAGGCCACTGTCTCTATGGTTTCGATGACTAAGACAAATTCCTCGATCCGAATCATGTCCCCAGCTGCAAGTAAGTAGCTTTGGTTAGCTTTGGCCTGGTTATTGTTAATGCTGGAACCATTGGTGCTGCCAAAATCAGTGTAGAAGTAGCTTCCTTCTTGACACCGAATGCCGCCATGGACGCGACTTACTTCAGGGCTCTCTAAAACCAGATCGCAGTTAGCATTTCGTCCAATAATCCATTCTCCTTTGACGTGAGTGTCTACCGCTAACGTCTTAGCTTGAAACTCACCCGTTTGGTAATTGAACACCCTGAGTTGGAGCATGGCTGGGTCCTCTGGCTAAATAATCACGGTTGCTGGGCTTTTCATAGATTTGATGGATTGTTGGGCCGATCTGGGTCGTTAAGGCGGCTGACCATAGTGTCGTCTGCTGTGGATGCAGCCCTTCCTATTTGACTTTTGACGGTGGGCTCTTGGGGTGACTGGGCCTTGGAAGAAGTGCGGGCGATCGTAGGCTCCGAGTTAGATTCGCCGCTGGTGGTCGGATATTGTACAGTCGAAGCCGCTTTCACCTGATCAAGGGAACAATGCACAGTGATTTCTGCGGGCAATATTCCTGAGCTTCTCAGGCCCTTTTTGGTGAAACCCGGCGCTGTTGGATCCAAAGTTGACGCTAAAGAGCGGCTGTCGGACCGTTGTACGGTCGGATCCAAGGTTGATGCACGGGTCTTAGGGCTAGAATGTTGCGTCGTTGGCTCCAACGTTGAAATCTGGGATTGATTGCTCCAAGGGCGCACCGTCGCCCCAACCCTTGAGCTCGTTCGTTGGCGTGAAAACAGAAACGGATTGCCAGCCCTAAGCTGCTCTAAAACAGTCCAATGTTCACTGTCGTTAACCCCCAGTTCCAGCCGCATAGTTTCGAGCATTCTGAGACTAGTTGTCGCGTTTTCGCTGCCTTGCTCCAAAACCTCTTGCAAAATGCCAGAGTAAATTTGTAGCCGGTATTGATGAGTAAACCCTGGCAAAATCTTAGCCAAGGTATAAAGTTCGTCTGGATTTAGTTCAGTCAAAGAGCGACCGTCGAGAAATTGGGAAAGGTCAATAGCTAACTTGCTCAGTTGTCGCCGCAATAAATTGCCGTCCCGTTCGCGTCTAAAGCTCTCGGCGCTGCGTAGCCAGATTTTGACTAACCATAGACTGCTCACCAAAACCGCCGCCCAGCCAAATAACTCTTGAGGCAGTAAGGGGAGCCAGCCCAGGGTTGGGTAAACCCCCAGAAAAAATAGAAAATTGAACGCCAGGAAAGTCGTTAGGGTAAACACCCGATGGGTGATTTGATCGCGATTGAAGCGAAGCTGGCGGCGTTTGCAATAACGTCGATACGCCTTCTCAACGGTCAAGCCGAGGACATAGGTTGCGATAGAGAAAATCGTCAGGGTAAGGGGAACCGCCAACAGCTTAGGAATGGGAATTACACTGCCAGAAGCGTAGAACCCAGGGTTTAACAAAGTGGCGAATTGATTAGTCTCAAGCCAAATATTTTGGGAGATGAAATTCCAATTTCCGGAATAAAGTCCGAAGTATAGATAAAATCCAATAACCAGGCCCAGATAACCGTAGTAGATCACTTTCCGGTCTGGTCGATGGACACTATCCCAATATGAACGCTCGGCATCGATGTCTATGCAGGGAGATTTACAGGCGATACAGATGCTTTTTTCGCGGCCAGTTTGATCCACTGTGCGACACATAGACTGGGTGATGGATCCGGGGGGGGCGGTATGGGCTTGACTGCCTAATAAACTGGATGGTTCGCTGTAAATCATCTGGACAGGGGCCATGGGGCAAAAATAGTTGCACCAAGTTTTGCCGTCGTAGAGGAACCCCACTGTAATTGCAGCTGCAATGGTCAGTAACAGAAAAACGCCTAACAGAAAGCGATCAGAGTTAATTAATAGCAAGCGTACATTTAAGCCGACAAATAGCAACCCAAATTGAAATAATGAATGATGGCGATGCAGCCAGGAATTTTCTTTGACTATCCGCTTCCCTTGCCAGCCCAGGGCCCTTGGAATTTGGGACATAAATGATAACGGACAGATTCTTCGCCAAAATTCATGGCCAAACACCAATAGGGCAACAATTGCCGAAGGCACAACCATACCCCAAAAAATCTGCGCGCCAATGGGATAAGGCGTTAGCGGCAGGCACTCTCCTTGAAACATTCCACAGGCGTCAGGCGCAGCAGGCCCCAACAGGCGATAGGGCTCAGTTAATCTGGCGGAAATGGGGTCATAAAATAGAGAGATAATTAAGCCTAACCATCCTGCCGCCAGCACCCACCGGACAATATGCAGATAACGCTCTGGAATTTTCGAGAACATCAGATGGCACCTCTATGAACGGTAGCGGGCAAACGCTATTCGACTGATGATAAAGCAATCCAGACCAGTCAATTGGATGCTGGATAACTTTTGCTCAAATCACTCAAGTTGGCCATTGAATCTCAGCCAGAGGAGTAAATTTTCCCCTCATCCCACTGATTATTTCAAGTCAACTATCCGGATAAAGGCTTTGCCTCTGACCCTACTTGATGTCAGTTTCTCAACTTAGCGCTAATTTGTAAACAAATGCATACAACCGAAGACTATCTATTTATAGAGAGAAATTATAGAGAGAAATTATTCTTGAGGCAGAGTATATGGGATAGGAATCAGAATTTACTAGCCGAACTCAGTTCGATAATTATCAAGGCTTAGGAGTAGGAGAACTCTGGCGATTTAATGGAACTCAGTTAGAAATTAATGTCCTGCAAGAAGGGCGATACATTCAGGTGAATAACAGTCCTTATTTCTCGGGGTTCCTTGTGAATGAGGTCATTCCGCAATGTTTAGAACGCAGTAAAGTGGAGGGAAGAAATAAAACGATGAAAGCGTTTCGGGCTTGGGTAAGGACAAAGATTAAATGACCTCAAATCGATCCCTGAAGAATCGACTTGAGTACCTGTAATAGCTGAGCAGCGTCTTCAGACTCAAACAAGTTCAGGGTTGGCATTAGCTGATAAATGGGGGAATCCCCAGCCTGGATATAGACAAACTGATACCGTACGCCGTTGGTCGTCAAACCCCAAACAGGCTTCTGATTCGCCAAACCTTTGTGGGCGTAAGTCAAGAGCTGCGGCAAGCCAGCCAGGGGATCGGCAAGCCCCTTTTTGGTCTCAATCAGTAAAATCCAAAGGAACGTATGGGTTCCGATGGGCTTACTTCTATTGATCGCTAACAGATCTAAGCGCCCAGTAATGGTTGTATCGTCATCTTTGATGTCGATTTTGGCGATCGCATCTTCAACCTTGATTTGAATTGGCGGCTGATAATATCCTGCCAGCTTTAACAAAGGAGAGATGGCAACCAGCTTAACTTGTCCTTCCGACGTTTCGCCCTCGGTCAGGTAATAGTCAAAATAGGTCTGGATTTGAATCAGTTCTTGCTGTTCAGCCAGCGTAACGTCTTCAAAATTGAGGAGAGGTAAGAAGGAATTACTGTATTGGCGCTGAAATCTAAACAGGTCATGAACCTCTCTTAGAGATAGATCACGAGTTCGCAGAACCGTCATAGAGCTTCCTGTCAGTGAGGGCCTATAGGAATGTCTAACCCCACTTCACTAGCTTACCGTTTTAACTGCTGAACCGCTTTAGATTCGCTTCTCCAATTTCACCTTTGAGTTTTGAATATGCGCGCAGGGTAGATAAGTGTCTGGGCATTAAAAATTTCATTGAGACCCAGTGTCATTCCGAGAGCAGCGAGGAATCTCGATCGGCCGCGAAGGTCTGAGATGTCTCGATTCCGCTATGCTTCACTCGACATGACATCCTGTTTTTACTGTGCATCAGATTCTGTAATTAATTTTGCCTACTCACTTATGCGCGCAATTATTCTATTCCTGATAAACGTATTTCACATCCAAATACTCAGCCATTTTGGCGAAGATGTGCTCACGCTTCAGCGGTTTACTGACAAAATCATCGCAGCCCGACGCCAGAATTAAGAATTGCTCCTGCTCAAACACCGCAGCGGTTAAAGCAATCACGACCGGACGAGCTGATGGCTGGGCATCGAGGGCGGCATGGCTCGCTACTTTCCCATTCCGCTCTTTTTCAACTTTCCCATTTGACTGCTTCGACGCCATCACCTTAATTCGCTTTGTCGCCTCATACCCGTCCATCACCGGCATTTGGATATCCATCCAGATCAAATGGGGGGCCCAGCTTTTCCAAACCTCAATCGCCTCTTGCCCATTGAACGCCTCACGCACCTCAAACCCGACCGAACTCAGCATTTGAACCATCAGCAGCCGATTGATCCGATTGTCTTCCACCACCAGAATGCGATAGTTCGGTTGGTCAGAAGCTAACCCAATGACATTGCGGGCAGGCTTGATGGACTGTGCAGTTTGGGGCTTGACTGAACCGTCCCGCTTCACCGGAAGCAGCAATCTAAAGGTTGTTCCCTGACCCGCTACGCTTTCAACCGTAATTTCGCCCCCCATCAGGTTGGCGAACCGTCGACTAATGGCGAGCCCCAATCCTACGCCCGATTGGGGCCGTCGCCCGTCCTTAGTCTGGCCGAACGGTTCAAACAACGTGTCTATTGCGTCAGGGGGAATGCCAGGACCGGTGTCTTGGATTTCGAAGAGGAGCGGGAAGGATTTTGGATTTTGGATTTTGGATTTTGGATTTTGGCTGGGACGAGTATTGAGGGGGGATCCTTCTGACTTCTGACTTCTGGCTTCTGACTTCTGACTATTCTTTCCCCTGTCTCCTATCTCCGGTTCCCCCTCAGCTTTCATAACGCGAAGAGTCACCCTCCCAGTTTCGGTAAACTGTATGGCGTTATTGAGCAGGTTGATGAGCACCTGACGGAGTTTGCCTTGATCCGTGGTGACTCGTCGAGGAATATTAGGGGTAATGTCAAAGGTGAGTTGCAGGTCCTTGGACTGGGCCTGTATCTGTAACTGCGCTTGCAGGTTCTTGAGCAGGCGAGGCAGGTCAAATTGCTTGGAGTTGAGGGGGATGCAATCGGCCTCGATTTTGGACATGGTCAGGATGTCGTCAATCAAGGCCAGCAGATGTTCGCTGCTGTGGTCAATAATGCCGAGATACTGCTGATAGTCAGGATTGAGTGAGGAATCCTGTTTGAGCATCTGGTTAAACCCCAAAATGGCGTTGAGGGGGGTGCGCAATTCGTGGCTCATTTGGGCGAGAAATTCGCCCTTGGCCCGATTGGCTGCTTCGGCGGATTCCTTAGCGGACTTGAGGGTGGTCTCTGCTTGTTTCTGCTCGGTGATATCGTTGATGACGACAATGCTGCAGGGCCGATTTTCTAGTTTGAGCGAGTCAGCTGAGAGCAGAACTGTTTTCAGCTCCCCAGACTGGGTGTGGAAGTTGAGTTCGTGATTACGGATTCTACCTTTATTCTTAACGGTCTCAAGAAAGTTAGGCTGTTCCAGCGGGTCCCGCCAAAGCTTCAACTCTGGAACCGTTGAACCCATTAGGGTTTCTTGTGAATAGCCTGACAGTCTACAGAAACTGTCGTTGACGTCTATAAAGCGTTTTTCCTTTAGGTCTAGAATGGTGATGGGCTCAGGGCTAGCGTGAAAAGCAGCGAAGAATTTTGGGTCGGATTGGGGCTGTGCAATCGTCGGTTGACGGCGATCGCGCACCTGCTGCTGCAGGATTTGGTTTTGCTGTTGAAGCGCCTCTGTTCGCTGCTCAACTTTGGCTTCTAAGGTTTGGGAGTACTCTTTAATAGAGTCGTATAGACGAGCGTTTTCCAGCGCGATCGCCGCTTGGGAGCTGAGGAGTTCAACCAATTTAACCTGATCTGGGGTAAAGGCGTCGGTGGTTGAGTTATTCTCCAGATAAACGACGCCAATTAACTTCCCCTGGCCAAGCACCGGTTGACATAAAACCGACAGCGGCCGCCAAAAGCTCATATAAGGATCCGCGGCAAATGCGTCGGTCTCCGCAGCATGCTCGAGAACAAGGGGCTCTAATGCGCGGCTAACCGCATGAATGATAGAGGTTGGCAACAGCGAAGACATGGTTTTTGAGGTGGCCAAAACATCCAATAAAATAGCCTGGCCTACAACAACCTGATCTGAGCCAGCCGAGGCCGACGCCTCTAAAAACAGTTGCCCGTTTCTGCTCAAAATTAGAGAGCCCTTTTCTGCCCCTGAATTCTCCAGAATAATTTTCATTAAACGGGTTAACAGATCCTCTGGAGACAGTTCCCCCGAAAGCGCCTGGGAAATTTGGACAACAGGCGTCAAATTCAGCCCTTGCGCCGCATCAACGCTAGCGTCCAAGGCTTGACCGTTAGAGGCTCCAGAGGCGGACTGCGGCGCAGAGAGTGGTTGAGGGTCAACCGATTGATGCAGAACCGTCAGGAGCAATTCAGGATAACGGCTCTCCAGGTCTTCAACTTTCGCCTTCGCCCCCCAGCGGGCATAGGCGTCGTAAGCTTCCGTAAGATAAGTTTGGGCGATTTTATCCTTCCCCCATTCCAGATAGAATCGGCCAGTCAGTTCTTTCGCCAGCGCTTCATCTTGAATAAATCTATTTTTCTTTGCGCCTTTAATGGCGCGATCGTATAAATCGACCGCCTTAGACAAGCGCCCAAGAACTCGATACTTTTCCGCCTCGACCAAATCAACCCGATGTAAGTGATTCATTGGGGCGTATTCGGCCCATGTTCGCATCTTCTTCTGATTGGAGCTGACCCGATCAAGCATCTGTTTAACGTTGACCCGTGTCAGCAAATTTTGTAGGGCTTGGGGTTGACGATGGGTGGAATCATGGCGCATTTCGGCGATGATCGCCAACCTCGCCAGAGAGTCGTAGAAATAGAAGAGGGGAACGGCGAATAGGCCAATAACACTATCGAGATACTTGCGGGCGATCTCCGCATTCAGCAAAGCTTGCTGCGGTTGTCTAAACAGATAGCAGAGCACCAGTTTGTTGAAATGTAGGTGATAGATTGCGTTGCGTTGATTGGCCTGTTGATGCAGCGGCAGCATTGCCTGCTCGTCGTAGGCGTCGCCCATCAGAAAACAAGGATCGGGGTCTGGATTCTGAGGGGTCGGCTGAACGGGATTCAGAAGATTTAAAACGGTTTGCCAATAAACTCGATGGAGTGCGAGGGCGGCTGGTTGCTCAAATTGCCGGATGGTTTCACTATAGTCGGCCATTTGCTGGGCGATCGCCCCCAGTTCTTCACCAGCAAAGTATGAATAACAGGCATGGGATTGGGCATGCAACGCCGCAAATTCAAAATCCCCCGTTTCCAAGCCAAGTTGACAGCCCTTCAGCAAAGGCTGCAGAGTCTCCCGAATATGGGTTTTCCAATGTTGAATAGAGTGGGCGACTAAATAAAGCGTTTTGGCTTCAATCTCCTTGGCGGGAGTCTGCTCTAGAAGCTTCAACGCCAGTTGGCCAAATTTATAGCCGGTTTCAATCTCCCCTAATTCGCCGCAAAGAATGAATCCATAGGCGGCATACCCGTAGGGCGATTGAGGCGCATTGCCATATTGGACGGATAAGCCGACCAGTTTAAAGACAATCAGCTGGGCCAATTGAGGAACCGCTTCATAGGCAGACAACCCAACTGTCAACAGGACGCGCATCGTCGCCAACGCCGTCGCGTTGGTCATCGGCTTTAGACTAATTAATTTAGACGGATTTTTTAAAAATAAACTGGACTTTGTTTTTGCCAAGCTCAACAAAATCGTTAGTTTGCTGGGATCTTGGGGCAATTTTGCACCCAATTGCTTAGCAAAGGAGAGGGAATTTTCAACCGCTTCCTGCAGGTGATTTTGGGCGGTGTAAGCCTGGGCTTTTAGTTCGTAAATTTTGACCTGATCTAGCAGTATTTTGGTTTCTTGCAGGACAATTTCAGCCAGTTCCTCCACCTCGTCCAATTCACCGCTCAGGTACGCCGCCTCGGTTGCGGCCTGATAGAGGGCCAGGGTCAAGTCATAGGAATTTTCCCAACAATCGCTCCCTAGATACCCTATCCCAGTCTTGAAATAGTCGAGCGAACGTCGATATGCGGTTAACGCATTTGATTTCTCACCTGCAATCAAGTTCAAGTGAGCGAGTTCATTCTGCTGGGTTTGATCGGAAATTAACTCAGCCCCATAATTAAGCTGGTTGACGATCCCGAAAATTTTGTTTCCCCAGGTTTCTTCGGGAGTATTGCTCTGCAGGCGTCGGCCAATACCCAAGTGTTTTCTTTGCTTGGGCTCTTCGGCAATGAAGGCGTACGCCAATTGTCGAATCTGGGCGTGGGAAAATTGGTAAGAGATTTGGACGTCCGGATTGAGTCGCCCTGATTGGTTTGAGGACGGCGCCAGATAGAATTTGTAGAGATCGCTATTCGGCGAGATCAACCCAGTCTGCAAGGCAGGCCACAAATCGATGGATATTTTGGCTTCAGATCGCCCGCAGATTTGGGCCAGCGTCGACAAATCAAAGCGATCGCCAAGACACGCCGCCACTTGCAATGCATCCAACGTTTTTTCGGGCAGCTTGCCCATCTGACGGGTCATTAACGCAATCACATCCTGAGTTTGCGCCAGTTCCTTCACCTCAGCGACATCCCACTGCCAATGGCCTGCATTTCGGTCAAAGGCAATTAGCCCATGATTATGCAAGATGCGGAGAAACTGTGCGATAAAAAATGGATTGCCCAGAGTTTTCTGATACATTAGCTCCGCCAAAGGACGAGCGACTTCCGCTGAACAACTTAGGTTATCTGCTGTCCAAGCTGTCGTATCAACCTGACTGAGGGGTTCCAGCGTCAGAGTATTAACCGTGGTCGACTGGTTTTGCCTAATCTGATCTAACATCTGCATCAGAGGGTGGCTGGGAAACACTTCATGCTCCCGATACGCTCCCACCAGAAGCAAACGGTCGATCTCGGCTTCAGTCATCACCCACTGAATCAGTCTCAGGGAAGCGAAATCGGCCCACTGCAAATCATCCAGAAAAATCACCAAGGGATGGTCCTGGTTCGCAAAGAGCTGAATAAATCGTTGGAAAAGCAGATTGAATCGATTCTGCGCAGCTTTTCCCGCTAGCTCAGGAACCGGAGATTGGGGACCAATGACCTGTTCTAACTCAGGGATAATGTCGATGATGACCTGCCCGTTATCCCCTAAGGCGTCCAGAATTTTATGTTTCCATTGATTAAGCTGAGCTTCGGACTCGCTGAGCAATTGGATGATTAAGTCTTGGACGGCCTGGATAAGCCCTGAAAGGGGGGCATTAGGCTGCAGCGGTTCAAACTTGCCGGTGATGAAATAGCTTTGCTGCTGCGCTATTGGTTTGTAGGCTTGATTTACCAAGGCGGTTTTGCCCACGCCAGAAAAACCAATCGCCAGCACCATTTCACGTCGGATAGAATTGGCGGCGCTAGAAACGGATTTCTTTCGTTGCGGGTTGACGTCAGCGACCCGATCAAAGGCGGACCGCAGCGCAACGATTTCGCGATCGCGCCCATATAACTTTTCTGAAATTTGAAAGCGATCAGCGTTATCCTGTCCGCCCAGCCAAAACGTATCGATCCCGCCATGTTCACTGTACTCGGATAGACAACGCTCCAGATCGCATCGCAGCCCTTGAGGACTTTGATATCGGTCCTCAGCTGCTTTAGCCATAAGCTTCATGACAATGTCTGAAACGACTTCGGGGACGGTTGAATTGATCTGACTGAGTGGGGCTGGTTTCTGCAAAATATGACAATGGACCAGCTCCATCGGATCGGTTGCGGCGAAGGGTAATCGCCCCGTAAGCAGCTCATAGAAAGTTACCCCCAGCGAATAGAAGTCGGTGCGGTAATCGATTGTGCGGTTCATGCGCCCAGTTTGTTCTGGGGATAGGTAGGCTAAGGTTCCTTCCAAGCCAAATGGGCTCCGCAGCGCTTGAACTTCTTGGGGTAACAATGAGGCCAGACTGAAATCTGTCAGCTTTATCTGCTGAGTTTGAGGATGAATCAGGATGTTGGAAGGGTTGATATCTTTATGAATAACGCGGTATTCGTACAGACCTTCCAGAATTTTGGCGAGTTGCACCGCGATCGCAAGGAATTGGGCAATTGATACGGCAATCGGAGATTGAAGCGTTGCGTTTGGGGGTTCCTTTTCTCCTTCCCCCCTTCGCTCCCCCCGTCCTCCTCGTTCTAAATATTCCCGCAAGGAGAGACCGCCAAAATCCTCCAAAACCAAGGCGAAGCCATTCGGGGAGTGATGCAGCGCTAATGGACGAACAATACTGGGCAAATCCAGATTTTTAGCTACAGCATACTGGTTGCGGAAGTGAGCCAACTCAGTCAAAGTTGGGCGCTCAGCCTTCGCTAGCTTGATCACAACGGGGGTTTGGTCTGACGTTTTTTGCGCCCGATAGATTAAGGTTCTGGAATTTTCATAGATTTTTTGGAGGATAAGATACCCCGGAAGGGTAATTCTAGGATCAGAACTTGAGTCCTTCATTGCCATCGCGATTGCCAGCCTCTAGCCGAAAGATGTAGCGCACCCTATTCATGCAGCCATTGGATCAACGATTACTGCTTGTTTAAGCGGCTATCATTCTCCCGCACGCCTCAAGTTCCATTGGAGTCAGCATTCTAACCATCTGCAGACGGTTTATTTGAGTATCTTTCACAACCAAACTGGGATCAGTGTATTACCAGGAACAAGATCAATGACGTTTCAGAACGATTTAGGTGTCTGACAATCAATGTCTTTGACAAAATTAGATTTAAAGAATGAACTTGAACGGGTTCCACAAACGCACATTATTAATCGCGGCATAGAGGCAGAGCTAGGATCCTTTATAGCTATTAAACTGACTGACCATATCCGCACCCACAAAGGGCCCAGGAATATCCAGTCATTTCATATTCAGTAA
>JASJDH010000200.1 GCA_030065175.1 Leptolyngbyaceae cyanobacterium MO_188.B28
GACTACGTTTTGATGTTTGAGGCGCAGCCTTAGCCAAGACGATATCGAACAAGGAATAGGTGGGGCAGTTACGACTGTGACTACGAATAACTGGTTGTTAACGTTTGGCTTGACTCTCGATTGAAGCAACGGCGTCAATCTGTTTCTCTGAACCTGTCCATCATCTATCTATGTCCGTCAAGCTATTGGAAGGGCGTTCTGAGACCTTCTGTGGAGTCGTATGTCAAATACTTGACAAATCCCATAACTGGGTGGATGGGTGGATGGGTGGATGGGTGGATGGGTGGATGAGTGGATGGGTTCCTCTGGGGCTTATTGGTAGACTTCGGGGTTAACGCAATGGGGGAGGCGATCGCCCTTTAATCCGGCGAGCAGATTTGCGATCGCCATGTCTGCCATCTTCCCTCGGGCCTGACGGCTGGCGCTGCCAATGTGGGGCGTTACAATCAAATTGCTTAGGCTTAATAATGCGCTGTCCATTGGAATGGGTTCTGGGTCAGTGACATCTAAGGCTGCGCCTGCAATTTGCCCATTTGTTAACGCGTTGTATAAGGCTTCAGGATCGACGATGGGACCACGGGCTGTGTTGATCAGAATGGCCGTCGGTTTCATTTGATCAAATTGAGCCTGACCAAAGAGATGACGGGTTTCTTCAGATAGGGGAGTGTGGATTGTCACAAAGTCTGACTTTTGCAGCAGGTCGTCCAACTCCACAAACTCAGCCCCCAGAGCTTCTTCCACCTCTAAACTGCAGGGAGTTCGGTTGGCGTACAGAATTTTCATATCAAATCCACTCGCTCGCCGCGCGACTGCCTGACCAATCCGGCCAAGTCCCACAATTCCCAAGGTTGCGCCGGAAACGTCAGGCCCTAGGAGTAAATCTGGCTCCCAAGTTGTCCACTGCCCCGAACGGGTGAATTGATCTGCTTCCACCACCCGCCGCGCCGCCGCCATTAAAAGCGCCCACGTCAAATCCGCTGTAGCGTTAGTCAAAACACCCGGCGTATGTCCCACCGGCAGCCGCCGCACCGTCGCTGCGGGAATATCAATATTGTCATAACCCACGGCCATTTGACTAATGACCTTAAGATTCGCCCCAACCTCCATCAAGTGAGGATCTATCTGGTCTGTCAGCAAACAGAGCAGACCGTCGATGTCCTTCACCTTTTCCAACAGCACTTGATAAGGGGGCGGCTCACGTTCGGGCCAGACTTCCACTGAGGCGATCTGACGCAGCGCGTCAAGATTAGTCGGAAGGTTTCGGGTGATGAAGATTTTGGATGAGGACATGGGAGGAGAGGGGAGCGGTGGGGAGATGGAGAAGATGGGGGAGATGGGGGAGATGGGGGAGATGGGGAGGTATGAAGATGTAGAGACGTGACATGTCACGTCTTTAGGATAGGGGGGATGGGATAAGGGAGAAGATAGCGAAGATGGGAAGTTGGAGCGGATGGGGAGGGCGAGGAGGATAGGGGGAATAGGGAAGTAGAAGAAGATTAGGATTTCCTAACTGAATGGGCGACTTTTGGGTCGAAGCCTCTGGCTGTGAGTTTTTAGACATTTCCGCCAGTTCTGCCGGAAATGCTATTTCTAAGAGGCATGAATTCGCTAGAGACCTAAAGTCTGGCGGAACACAAGCAGTTTTCCCCATATTTCTATTGAACGTCTTATTTGCTCCTAGATGCTTAGGATCAACGCAATTTGTTGTGTAATTCAATAGTCCACTTATCTCCAGTCCACTGACTTGCAATGTTTGGCAATACATTAGGGACTTTGGATTCTATATTTTGGATTTGGCTTTTTCCCCTACTCTTTACTCCCTGACCCTTTTCCCTCTCCATCCTCTCCATCCTCTCCATCTTCCCTATCTCCCCCTACTTCCCCTGTTCCCCCTGCCTCCCCTGCTCCCACTGCTCCCACTGCTCCCACTGCCTCCCCTACCTTCACAACGAAGACTTCTTGAAAAAAGCCGCGATCGCTTTCACAAATCCGGCAAATGAACTGTAATCCTCGGCGATGATAGAAACGGGCAATCCCAGTCTTTGGGCGTTGGCCGCGGTGTAGGGGCCAAAGCAAGCGATCTGACACTGGGCGTGATCGTCTATGGAATTGACCATTTTCAAAAATCCTTCCACTTCACCGGTGCTGCTAAAGGCAATGACATCAATCTTCCCCTGGCGAATGAGGTCCAGTTCAACGGAGTAGTTTGCTGGATCTAAACAACGGGTTACATAGGCGGGCGTCCGTGTGACCTGCAAGCCCAGACAGTTTAGTTCGGCAATAAAGTTGGGGATGACATCAGGTTCGGGCAAGCCAATCACCTCTGGCGCTGGAACAAGGATACGTTTGCCTTGAATATCTGATTTTTTTGCCAGTTCATGAATAATGCCCATTGGGCTAGGCTCCACCGGCGATAAGTCGACCGTTAATCCTAATGCGGTTAACCGTTCAGCATCTTGGCCAATGGCGCATAATTGACAGTGATTTAGAGACGCTAAGGATAATCCTAGTTGCTCCATTCGTTGTAATAAAGCATCGATGCCATTTCGACTGGTAAAAGCAATCCAATCGAACGTGTTGAGGTGTTGAAGCGACTCATCCAATGGGGCCGGATCGGTCAGGTAACAAGTTTCAATGGTGGGCGCTAGGAATGGGAGTCCTCCCTGATAGATAATCTGCTGAGCAAAGCGAGCGGCATAGTTTCGGGGAGCCGTAATCAGGATACGCTTACCGTATAAAGACAGTTGGCTCGAGGGAGTCAGTCGATTATCAGTCATAGGGGCTATAGACATTACAGGATTGAGAATACGACGAGTTAAAGAGACTACAAACAGCCGCATAAATACGGAGTTTCAATATTGCTTTACATATTGTTTTATTACACAGAAAAGATGCGCCCTGACTTGCGAGTGTTTCAATTTACAAATCCCATCCACTTCATTGAGTGAGTCGAGTTAGGCTGAGCATAATTGCATTCAGGCCTGTTTTCCTAAGTTTCAAGCAGTGCTTGAAAAGGGGCAGTTATCAAGGGTTATGAGGATTCTACTGATTGAGGATGATGAGGTGGTCGCCCAAATGCTCACCACCGCCCTGACAAGGCAGCATTATGTGGTTGATGTGGCTGTGGATGGGTTAGCGGGTTGGGAGCTGGTGAATGGGTTCACCTATGATCTAATTCTGCTGGATGTGATGCTGCCTAAACTGGATGGCATCAGTCTATGTCGGCGACTGCGATCGCAAGGCGACCAAACCCCCGTACTCCTATTAACCGCCCAAGACACCGGCGCCAATAAAGTTATCGGCCTAGATGCAGGGGCCGATGATTACGTCACCAAACCGTTTGATATGCAGGAGCTATTAGCGCGTATGCGAGCGCTTCTGCGTCGAGAAGGCTCCACCCTACTGCCGGTCCTCGAGTGGGAGAACCTGAAGCTTGATCCCGGTCCCTGTGAAGTCACCTGCAATCAACAAGCTATCTATCTTAGACCTAAAGAATATGACCTGCTGGAGCTTTTCCTCCGCAACCCCCATCGTGTCTTCAGTCGGGGAGCAATCTTAGACCATTTATGGTCTTTCGAAGAAGCCCCTGGAGAAGAAACCATCACCGCCCATATCAAAGGACTCCGACGACATCTGAAAGCTGCAGGCGTCAGCCACGATCCGATTGAGACGGTATATGGCATGGGGTATCGGTTGAGGGAGCCGGAGGCGGTGGGGCAGGGAGATAGAGAGGATGGGGAGTTAAGAAGAGCAGGGGAGGCAGGGGGAGAAAATAAGCTATCCACTGATCCCAAATCCAAAATCCCAAATCTAAAATCCAAAACCGAAGTTTCTCCTGAAGTTGAACAGCGGGCTGTGGCGGTCGCTGCGGGGATTTGGGGGCAGACAAAGGAAAAATTTAGACAGCGAATGGCTGTGGTTGAGCCAGCTACGGAGGCGCTGCTGGCGGATGCCTTAGACAACGAATTACGGCAAGAAGCTCAGCGGGCGGCCCATAAACTGGCGGGTTCACTCGGGATGTTTAATTTTGATCAGGGGTCTAACCTGGCCCGACAAATCGAAGAGCTGTTTCATTCTAATCCCCCTCTAAATTCCGACCAAAGACGTCGTCTCTCTGAATTAACATCCGCCCTCAGCCAGGAAATTCAACGGGCGGTCAAAGGAGATATTCCCAATCTGCTTCAGACCCAGACCACAAACCGGGCCCTCCGCACTGCCCCCTTGTTGCTGATCGTTACTCCAGACCAAAATCTTGCAGACGTCCTTTTGGCCGAGGCTAACAATTGGGAGCTTGAGACCCAGCTTGCTCCGGACCCGGCCGCCGCCCGCCTACAAGTGGCTAGAGATCGCCCAGATGTAGTATTGCTGGATTTATTGGATGAACAGGAGGCAGAAGACAGAAGACAGGAGACAGGAGACAAGGGACAGAAAAAAGAAGTTAGAAGTCAGACGTTAGACGTTAAGAAGCAGAAGGCAGAAGGCAGAAGACAGAAATCGATATCGGCAAAGCAGTCTCGGACTCCCACTGCGAGCGCTCTAAGCCAAAATCCAAAACCCATCCACCCATCCACCCATCCACCCATCCACCCATCCACCCATCCACCTCCAGAATCTTCCCCACTCCCCACTCCCGCCCTGACTTTTTTGGCCGAACTCAGCGCCTACTCCCCCCCAATCCCAGTGTTGGCGATGACGGATCAAGATAGTTTGGCGGATCGAATCAAAATTGCGCGTTTGGGGGGGCGCGTTTTTTTGCCTCGGTCTTTACCGAAACATCAAGTGTTAGAAGCGGTGACTCAGACGCTACAGCGATCGCGGCCAGCCGCGACTAGGGTAATGGCGGTGGATGATGATTCCCAAGTTCTGATCGCCTTACGCGCACTTTTGGAGCCATGGGGGATTCAGGTAGTCACCCTAGATGACCCCCGAAAATTTTGGGAGACTCTGGAGGCGACCACACCCGATTTGCTGATTTTAGATGTGGAAATGCCCCACCTGCAGGGCATTGAGCTGTGTCAAGTGGTGCGCAATGATCTCCGGTGGGGCGGCCTGCCCATTCTATTTCTGACGGTGCATACGGATGCAGAGACAATGCGTCAGGTATTTGATGCGGGAGCTGACGATTATGTCAATAAACCAATCGTCGGTCCAGAACTCATGACCCGGATTCTGAATCGACTGGAGCGATCTCGACTGCTGCAGGCAATGGCTGAAAAAGACGCCTTGACTGGCTTAAGTAATCGTCGTAAGGCGAATCAAGACCTTACCCAACTTCTGCTCATGGCAGAGCGTCAGCAGCAGCCCATCTGTTTGGCAACTTTAGACGTAGATCATCTGAAACAGATCAATGCCCAACATAGTCATGCAATGGGGGATGAAATCCTAACTCGATTGGGAAAATTACTCCGGCATAGTTTTCCCTGTGAAGACGTAGTCGCCCGTTGGGGAGGAGCAGAGTTTGTAATTGGTATGGTAGGTATGACCCGAAAGGAGGGAGTGCAACGGTTATCTGATGGACTGAACGCACTCACTCAAGAAAAGTTTGAAACCCCAACTGGAGTGGCTGTTCGAGTCACCTTCAGCGCTGGGATCGTGCAGTACCCTGAAGATGGGGTTGACCTAAAAGCGCTCTACCAAGCGGCGCATACTCTGCTGAGTCAGGCAAAAGCATCGGGAGGCAATTGCATATTGACTGAAAGAGTATGACCTAGAACGTATAGGGTTTAGAGGGCATTCAAAAATAACTTCATAGATTTAGGGCTGTGTACGCCTTGCAGTCTTTTCACTTGTCCCTGAAGTTATTCCTATAAAGCCCCTTAGTCATCTGGCGTGCACTTAGCGCCTATGCATTCTATTGTGGGAGATAAGCATGAACCACTTAAGCCCACTGAAAAAACCTCAAACTTATTTAGAACGATGGCTACCCGTGCTATTCAGCATTGGCGTTTCAGCGATCGCCGTGTTCATGTGGAAAGCATTGGAAGTACAGGACCGCCGCCAGATCGAACGCAAAATTGAATTTGCCTCAGTCGGTGTCCAACAGGAAATCAGCACCCAGCTCCAAAATCGTATCCTGGCAATGGAGCGAATGGCTGACCGCTGGGAAACGCAAGGGGGAACGCCTAAAGCAGATTGGTATTCTGACGCCAAGAATTATATTGCTGACTATGCCGGTTTTCAGGCGCTTGAATGGATAGATTCGTCATTTTATGTGCGCTGGATTGTTCCGCTAGCGGGAAATGAAGCGGCTCAAGACCTTAACTTGGCGTTTGAGGAGCGGCGGAGAGCCGCCTTAGAATCTGCCCGCCAGCGTCAGTCCGTGACCGTAACGCGCACGATTGAACTCGTACAGGGGGGGAAAGGATTTCTGGTTTATGTCCCCATTTTCTTGAATCCAAAGGCTCCAGCAGGTATTGGTCAAGAGTCGACTTCTGAATTTGACGGGTTCATTCTGGGCGTATTTCGGATTCAGGAATTGCTCGACCCCCTTTTGGATGAAAAGGTGGCGCCTGGATATGAAATTGCTATTTTTGACGGCGACGATGAGATATACCGCCTGAGTAGATCAACGCAACCCCCAATAAGTCAAGGCGATTCATCGAAGAGCGGGGTGTATCGCAAGCAACTCAGTCAGCGGCTTGAGGCGAAATGGGGACACACCGAAGAAGTTAATCTAGACGGGCTGATCTGGCGGATCCGTATCTGGCCGACCGCCGCCCTGATTGCTGAGGAACACTCACCACTCCCTGAAGTAGTGCTAGTGGGCGGTCTGGTGATGGCGGCCTTACTGGCGTGGGTCGCTCATTTAAATCAGAAGACTCGACGGCAAATGCAGCAAGTTGAAGGCGCCAATCAAGCTTTGTCCATCGAGGTCACGAAACGAAAACGAACTCAAGAAGAGTTACAGCTAACCCAGGGACGACTCCAATTCTTACTGACCGCGAGCCCTGCAGTGATATACTCCTGCCGAGCGTCCGGCGATTACGGCGCCACCTTTATGAGTGACAATGTCGTCGACATATTTGGTTATGAAAGCCGGGAATTTACCGAAGATTCCAGCTTCTGGGCGGAGCATATTCATCCTGAGGACACCTCCTATGTCTTTCAAGAGTTGCCTGAGCTATTTGAAAAAGACCGCCACACCCACGAATATCGCTTTCGCCACAAAGATGGATCCTATCGGTGGGTTAGGGATGAGTTAAGGCTGGTCAGGGATGATCAGAACACCCCTGTAGAAATCGTGGGCTATTGGATTGACATGACCGATCGCAGGCAAGCAGAAGAGGTATTGCAGCAAAAGTCTCAGGCGCTTGAGGAATTCAGTCTTAACCTCAAACACCTACATCGAATTAATACGACAGACTATGCAGACTTTGACGATTTGTTTGAGGATTGTCTGGCGACTGGCTGCGAAATTTTAGGACTGGAAACCGGCATCATTAGCCAAATCATTAATCAGACTTACCTGATTCGATCCGTCAGATCCAACTTGGATGTCTTAGCCGCTGGCCAGGAATTTTCCCTTCAGGATACCTATTGCGCCGCAGTCGTCAGAGGCAAGCAGACGATCACCTACACCCATGTTGGTGGAATAGCGGCGATGCAGTCCCATCCGGTGTACCAAAGTATAAAACTTGAGTCTTATATTGGCACTGCAATATTCGTCAACGGGAAAGTCTACGGCACCCTGAACTTTTCCTCAACTCAGATCAGAAAGACTGAATTCCAACCCCATGAACGGGAAATTATTGAACTCATGGCCCAAAGTATCGGCCGGTTTATTGCTGCAGATCAAGCCGCCAAAGAGCAGCAGCGAATCGAAGAGGAATTACGAGAAAAGGAAGAACGCTGGCAATTAGCGCTGCAAGGAAACAACGATGGCATCTGGGATTGGAACATCAAAACAGATGAAGCCTTTTACTCAGGCCGATGGAAGGAAATATTGGGCTATGAGGACGCTGAAATCTCTAACCACATCCGTGAATGGTCGCAGCGAGTGCATCCAGAGGATTTTGACTGGGTGATGCAGTTAACGCAAGACCACCTGGCTCAAAAGACATCGTTATACAGCGCTGAGTATCGAATGCGATGTAAGGATGGGGCCTATAAGTGGATTCTCGACCGGGGACAGGCTTTGTGGAACAAGCAGGGTGAAGCAGTGCGGATGATCGGTTCCCATACTGACATCACGGGACGAAGGCGGATGGAAGAAGCCTTACGCGCCAGCGAAGCCAGCTATCGGGCGATTGTAGAAGACCAAACTGAACTGATCTGCCGATTTGCGCCTGATGGCGTCTTGACCTTTGTCAACGACGCCTACTGTCGCTATTTTGGCAAACGCAGAGAAGAACTGGTTGGAAACAGATTTTTACCCTTAATTCCAAAAGAAGACTGGGATATTGTCCAAAACGTAGTCGCAACACTCGATACAAACCATCCCGTTAAAACAGTAGAACATCGAGTTATCCTACCGAGCGGAGAGATTCGTTGGCATCAATGGAGCGATCGCGCCATTTTTGATAATCAGGATCAAGTAGTTGAATATCAAGCGGTTGGTCGAGATATCACCGAGCGCAAACGAGCCGAGGAAGAACTTCAACTGCAGAATGATCGATCCCGACTCTTTGCCGAATTTACCCTCAAGATCCGCCAGTCGCTGCAGCTCGAAGAAATTCTCCAAACCGCTGTGACTGAGGTGCAACGATTTCTAGGGACAGATCGGGTTTTGCTGTTCCAATTTTGGCCCGACGGATCCGGAACAGTGGTTCAAGAGGCGCTGATTCCTGGTTGGCCAGTTACGCTGGGGCAAAGTATTCTAGATCCATGTTTCCGCGATGAGTATCAGGAGCAATACCGTCAGGGGCGGGTGAGTGCGATCGCTGATTTAGAGCAAGCAAATCTCCAACCTTGCCATATTGAATTTTTGCAGCAGTTTGGCGTCAGAGCAAACTTAGTGGTCCCGATTCTTCAGCAGGAAGCTTTGTGGGGGTTGATGATCGCCCATCAGTGTTCAGCCCCACGGTCATGGACCGACTTTGAAACGGATTTGCTGCGCCAGCTTGCCGATCAGATTGGGATTGCTTTGAGTCAAGCTCAACTTTTAGAAAAAGAAACACAGCAACGTCGGGAACTTGCCCGTTCCAATGAAGAGTTGCAAGAGTTCGCCTATGTCGCCTCCCACGATCTGCAAGAACCACTGCGCAAAATACAGGCGTTTGGCGATCGCTTCAAGGCCAAATTTGGGGATGAACTCAATGAGCAAGGACTTGACTACCTGGCGCGGATGCAAAGCGCAGCCAGGCGGATGCAGAATTTGATCGACGATCTGCTAACCCTTTCACGCGTTTCCACCCGGGCCCAACCGTTTTCCCCGACCAATTTGGAGCAGATAGCACGCGGCGTTCTCACTGATTTAGAAATTAGCATCCAGCAGACAGGCGCCCAAGTGCAACTGGCGGAACTACCCACCATTGACGCCGATCCCCTACAAATTCGTCAACTCCTGCAAAACCTGCTCAGCAATGCTTTAAAATTCCGTCAACCTGGAGTTTCGCCCCTGATCAAGCTTTATAGCGAATTCCCCTCAGAACCAGTTCAACCTCCGACTGGCGGGAAAACGATAGCCAAATTCTGTCAACTTTTCGTCGAAGATAATGGCATCGGATTTGATGAAAAATATCTCGACCGCATATTCAATCCGTTCCAACGATTGCATGGCCGCAGCGAATATGAGGGGACGGGAATGGGGTTGGCAATTTGCCGCAAGATCGCTGAACGCCATGGAGGGCATATCACCGCAAGAAGTACATCTGGACAGGGGACAACCTTTATCGTGACGCTGCCAATTAAACATCATCGAGGAGGCACTGGATAGTGAAAGGACGCCGACAACCGGTCACAATATTGATGGCCGATGATGACCCAGACGACTGTTTATTGGCCAGGGAAGCCCTGGCGGAAAGTCGATTAGCGAATGACCTCCACTTTGTCAGCGATGGTGAAGAGCTAATGGACTACATGTATCAACGGGGCAAATATGCGGCTCCCAACAGCGCCCCTCGCCCAGGCTTCATTCTGCTCGACCTGAATATGCCCAGAAAAGACGGTCGCGAAGCCCTCAAAGAGATTAAGGCCGACCCTAATCTGCGTCATATCCCCATTATTGTCTTGACCACCTCTAAAGCAAATGAGGACATCTATCGAAGTTACGCTCAGGGCGCTAACTCGTTTATCACTAAACCCGTCACCTTTGCGTCCTTAGTTGAAGTGATGCGGTCATTGGAAAAGTATTGGTTTGAAATCGTCGAACTGCCCCCTGGCGAAGAAGGAGGATGACATGGATCCCAATCCAGTCCGAATCCTATTGGTGGATGATGACGAAGACGACTATATTTTGACTCGTGATTTGCTTTCTAGCAGTGAGCGACTCAAATTCGAGTTGGACTGGGTTGATGGATATGATGCTGCCCTTGAGCATCTCGAGCGCTGCCAACATGATGTCTATCTGTTTGATTACCGCTTGGCGGGACGCACGGGGTTGGAACTGCTAGAGGCGACAATCGCCATCGGCTGCAAGGCGCCGATCATCTTACTCACTGGGCAAGGCGACTATGAAATAGATGTTAAGGCGATGCAAGCGGGGGCCGCCGATTATCTGGAAAAAGGCCAGCTGGGGGCTCCGCTTTTGGAACGGGCTATCCGTCACGCCCTTGAGCGTCAGCGGGCGGAAGTAGAACTCCAGCGTCAGCATCAGCGATCGCACCTGTTTGCTGAAATCACCCTCAAAATCCGCCAGTCTTTACAGCTGGAAGAAATTCTCCAAACCGCCGTGACCGAGGTGCAGAAATTCCTCCAAGCGGATCGGGTGTTGATGTTCAAACTTCACTTTGACGGATCTGGCACGGTGGTTCAAGAGGCGGTGGTCTCGGGTTGGCCCTCTATCCTGGGGCTAGAGGTGGTCGATCCATGTTTTCAAGCATCCTATTTAGAACAATACCGGCAGGGCCGGATTGGTGTCATCTCCGACCTAGAAACGGAGAACATCGCCCCCTGTTATGTCGAATTCCTAAACCAATTTGGCGTCAGAGCCGATTTAGCCGTCCCCATCCTCCAGAAATCGGAACTTTGGGGGCTTCTGATCGCCCATCAGTGTAGCAGTCCCCGCCAGTGGTCTAGCCTTGAGATTGAAATCCTGCGGCAACTGGCGGATCAAATTGGCGTCGCCCTGGCTCAAGGCCAACTGGTCGAAGCCATGCGAGAAAGCGAAAAGCAATTGCGCATGATGGCCAACAGCGCCCCCGTTTTACTCTGGATGTCTGGCCCTGATAAACAGTACAACTTCTTCAATCAAACCTGGTTAACCTTCACGGGGCGAAGTATTGAGCAGGAAATCGGAGACGGCTGGACAGCCGGCGTGCATCCAGATGACTTGCAAACCTGTTTAGAGACCTACGCCACCGCCTTCGACACCCGTCAGACTTTTGAGATGGAATATCGGTTAAGGCGCGCCGATGGCGAATATCGCTGGTTGCTAGACCGGGGCGCGCCGCGATTTATGCCCGATGGCGGCTTTGTGGGTTATATCGGCACCTGCATTGACATCAGCGAGCGGCGGGAAATCGAAACCCTCAAAGATGAGTTCGTTTCCGTCGTGAGCCACGAACTGCGCACCCCTTTGACATCCATCAGCGGAGCCCTCGACCTCCTGGCCAGTAGCGCTTTAGAGACTCGACCCGAAAAAACGCGACGGATGCTCAAGATCGCCGCCAATAATGCCGATCGCTTGGTCCGTTTAGTCAACGATATCCTGGACATCGAACGGATCGAGTCCGGCAAGGTGAAAATGACCAAACAAGTCTGCAATGTCGCCGACTTAATGGCTCAATCTGCAGAAGCCATGCAGAATATAGCCAAGACAGCCGATGTTACTCTATCCGTTCACCCCCTACCCGCCCAAGTCTGGGCGGACCCTGACCGCATCATCCAAGTATTGACTAATCTACTCAGCAACGCCATTAAATTTTCATCAGTCGGGGGAACCGTTTGGTTAACTGCAGAGTTGGGAATCGGGGAATTAGGAGACAGGAGACAGAAGACAGAAGACAGAAGACAAAAGACAAAAGACAAAAGACAAAAGACAAAAGACAAAAGACAAAAGACAGAAGACAGAAGACAGAAGACAGGAGACAGGAGACAGTCAATCCAAAATCCCCTCTCCTCTGTAACCTTCCAAGTCCGCGACCAAGGCCGCGGCGTTCCGCCTGACAAGCTTGAAACCATTTTTGGACGATTCCAGCAGGTGGATGCGTCTGATTCTCGTAAAAAGGGCGGTACGGGGTTAGGGTTAGCTATCTGCCGCAGTATTGTGCAACACCACGAGGGGAAAATTTGGGCCGCGAGTACACTGGGTCAAGGCAGTGTGTTCTGCTTTACATTGCCTGTTTTACCGATAGAGGAGGAGGCTCCGGCGGTAGAGGCGATCGGGCCCCTGGTGCTGGTCTGTGATGATGACCCTTCTGTGCGAACGGTGGTGCAGGAGATGCTGGCGCGTCAGCACTATCGAGCCTTGACCGCAGCGTCTGGTCAAGATGCGGTGAATCAAGCGATCGCCCACAATCCGCATGTCATCTTGCTGAATTTGATGATGCCAGGAATGAGTGGGTGGGAAACCTTAGCGGTGCTTAAAGAGCATCCAGAAACGAAGAATATTCCAGTGATTATTCTCAGCGGCCTAATGCCTGACGATCGAGAGTCACCGCCTACTGGAATCAGCGACTGGATTGTGAAACCGCCCGATGAACGATTATTCCAGGTTCTAGAGCGAGTGTTATTGAGACGGCGTCAGGAGGCCAAAGTCCTGATTGTGGAAAATGATTTAGATTTAGCGCAGGTGCTCATGTCCTTATTTGAGCGCCATGGCATTGAGACTTACCACGCCCAAAAGGGCAGAGAAGCCATTCAGCTAAGTCAGCGCATTCTTCCTGATTTATTGGTGCTTGACCTGAATATTCCTGACGGTGACGGCTTTGCAGTCGTAGATTGGCTGCGTCAACACAATCGCTTGTGTCGAACGCCGCTCGTCGTATATACCGCCAAAGATCTAAATAACTCTGATCGAGAAAGGTTGAGGTTGGGACAGACCCTGTTTCTAACCAAAAGCCGGATTACTTGTGAAGAATTTGAACAACAAGTCATAAACCTGCTCAGTCGAGTCATTCAAGATCGACAGTAACTGCAGTCAGGCAAAGGAATAATCGTGGACACTAAACACATTTTGATTGTTGATGATGAAGACGATATTCGAGAAGTCGCCCAACTGGCGCTAGAAGCAATCGGAGGGTGGCGAGTCTCAACCGCCAACTCTGGCATAGATGGACTGGCGAAGGCCAAAACTGAACAGCCAGACGCCATTCTTCTAGATGTCATGATGCCTGACATGGATGGCATAGAGACTTTTCAACACCTTCGAACCAATGCAGACACCCAACATATTCCAGTCATTTTTCTAACCGCTAAGGCCCAAGCCACTGATCAACGGCGTTTTCTTCAGATCGGCGTGACTGGGATCATTACTAAACCCTTTAAAGCCATGATGCTAGCTGACCAAATAGCTGAACTGCTCAGGTGGAATACCTGAAATAACTGAATCGGTTTCATTGGTTTTTCATTTTTAAAATTTACATTAAAAATACGATCATTTAGACGTTCCTGATTAGGAAACGCTGCATCCATCATGCACATTGATTTCTGGTTGATTTTTACGATCCTTGCAACCTTGCCTTCAAGTATTGCTCTAGCAGGGGTGATCTATTTAGCAACCGCAGACCGATAACCGTTCATCCTTGCATGTCATGTAAGCGCCCTAGTATTTTGAACCGGACAATAACCCGATCGTTTATTTCTTGAAGAAATCTTAAAGATTCCTGAAGGAATTCACCCCCGTCCGAAAAGCCATCTAAATCAATGTGTCGCTTATTTTGACATTCACCCCCTGAATTAACCCTGAATACATGACAGTTATCAACTTAGGACTGGGAATTATCCCTGAGATAAAACTCAAACTGTAGACTCTAGAGCTCAGAACCCTGAGTCCAGGCCAAAGCTGGATCCGAAGGCCCACGCTCTTATATCTGACTTCTGAACCCATCCTCCTTCCAGCTTAAGTAGATATCGATAGATCAGGCCAACACCCCTGGGAGGCAAGGATTATGATATGTATAAAAAATAACAATGCGTTCCGGAAAATTGTGTATGCTGCAGTAAAAGTGAACGACGAGGTTGAGCAAGTCTCTCTAAGTCTATTGTTGATGGCTCACTTAAATAGAATCCGTGAGGAATACAGGCCTAAAGCCTTTATATCCAATCTATTTTCTATCTAAAGAATAAGCTTTAAGACATTGTTTCCAAAGCTAGCGGTAACGCTATTTTGGCTCGATGCAGGGGCATGGATCTATGTAGTTGAATTGAAGTCAGATAGTAGAAAAGGAGATAAAAAGGAAGACAAGCTGACCGTTCTACTACATGAATCAGATATTCAGATGATTACTAAATTCGAATAAATTCGAATCAAAAAGAGGATATTAGAGATGATCAATTCCCAGGATGGAATCCCTGTCTTGAATAATTTGAATCGTGGTCG
>JASJDH010000201.1 GCA_030065175.1 Leptolyngbyaceae cyanobacterium MO_188.B28
ATGCCTAACGTTCTCTGGACCATAGTCTTCGCTAAAATACACCCATGTCCTGAAAGCTAAGCAGGATAGGAGCTTCCAGTCAATTCCGCTCCTTGATTTCACATAACTCTGGAAAATTACGCGAACCGACAGGGTAAGTTTTGTTCTCTCGCTAAGATTGTTGTCATTTTTGGCGGAGGAAATCACCTTATGACAAGGGTAACGATATTTCCTTATTTTATCCGGAAAGGGTGGACATTCAGGATTTGCGATCGCTAGGAATTGACCCCAATGAAGTTTAACTGAAAGAGCAGTAGGCAGTAGACAGGGTAGTTCCCTTGCCTACTGCCTACTGCCTACCGCCTACCTAAGCGCCAATATTCGCTAGGAATTGATCCAGATGTAGAGTAATTTACCTGTCGCCTACACTAACCCCCTCCGCTTGAGTGGTCGCCGTCGGATCATCAACAGCATGTTTATCGCCCTGAAGCACCAGAACAGAACAAGGGGCTCCATGAAGCACATAGTTGCTGACGCTGCCCAGTAATATCTCTGGAAATTTGCTGTGGTCCCGACGACCGACCACAATCAGATCGGCTCCCCAGTTTCGAGCGATATCACAAATAGCGGAACTGGGATTACCCAATCTAAGGATGCATTGCGTCGGGATCCCTTGAGTCGTCGCCTGATTTGCACAGGTTTGCAGCCAACTGTTGGCGCGCTCTAGATCTGCCTGGAGCGTTCCCGGATGGAGGGCGCTGATGGGATGATGTATATCCGAATTTCCCAATAATCCAGTCTCCAAGAAATAGCTACTCCGCACAGCAGGCGTCCATTGGAGGGCATGGAAAACCAAGACCTGACCCCCTTCCTTTTGAGCCAGATCCAGTGCTTGGGCAAACACCTGATCCGCCTGCCGTGATTGATCGAGCGCCACGAGAATCTTCTGGAAGGTCATGATTATCGCCTCGGTTTAGGCATAGCCTAATGTGTTCCCAGCCACCTCGCTGTCCTTATTCTTGTCGCCATGGCGAGGCTGGAGCACGCCGTAGCCGCCGTGGTTACGTTCATAGATGACGTTGATCTCACCGGTTTCTGCATTGCAGAACATATAGAAGTCATGATCCACCAGCTGCAGTTGCTCTAGCGCGTCTTGGATCGTCATGGGCGGCATGGCGAAGTACTTGTTGCGGACGATTTCAGAGGGGAGTTCTGGGTCGCGATCGCTGACCAACGCAGTGGGCACTGGCTGTTGCTCAAAGGCGCTGGCGGTGTCGCCGCTGGTGTAGTTCTTACGTTGGCGTTTTTCCTTATACTTCCGCAGCTTACGGGCAATTTTATTAGCGACTAGATCAACACTGGCGTAGAGATTCTCGTGGCTTTCCTCCGCTCGGATCACGGCGCCGTTTGCATAAATCGTCACCTCGGTCGTTTGGTGAGCCTTAATGCGCGGATTTCGCGCGACAGACAGATGAACATCCACCTCTGTCATTAACCCCTGAAAGTGGTTCACCGCCTTTTCAATTTTTTGATGGACATATCCATGGATTGAGTCGGTAATCTCGATGTTTTTTCCTTGGATAACAAGTTTCATAAAACGACCTCACATGACAATAATGCTTCAATGGTTTCAACTATTTTTGATGCGGTCTCATTCCCCCTCAATTAACTACGTTTAATAGACTCAAGCACAGATGAAGACGCGCCTTCCGTCTTAGCGACGTCGAGCAGAGTCTTCAACACAGAATCGGGGTTCAGGCTAATCGAATCAATCCCCAATTCCACCAAAAACCGAGCAAATTCTGGATAGTCGCTGGGGGCCTGACCACAAATTCCCACTTTCCGACCCTTCGCTTTCGCCTTTTGAATCAGCTGGCGAACCATCTCCTTGACTCCTTCATTGCGCTCATCAAAAATATGAGCCACCAAAGCTGAGTCGCGATCCAAACCCAGGGTGAGTTGGGTCAGGTCATTGGAGCCGATGGAAAAGCCATCAAACACCTCGCTGAACTGATCCGCCAAAATCACATTACTGGGAATTTCGCACATGACATACACCTGTAGGCCATTTTCGCCTCGGTTCAGCCCATGCTTAGACATTTCGGCCAATACCTTGCGACCCTCCTCAGGGGTGCGGCAGAAAGGAATCATTGGGATGACATTGGTGAGTCCCATCTCATCTCGCACGCGCTTTAGCGCCTTGCACTCTAGACCATAAGCTTGCTGATATTCTTGATCATAGTAGCGAGACGCCCCTCGCCAACCAATCATCGGATTTTCTTCCGTTGGCTCAAACTGACGCCCCCCCAAGAGGTTAGCGTACTCGTTGCTCTTGAAGTCCGACATCCGCACCACCACAGGTTTGGGATAAAACGCCGCCGCAATCATGCCGATTCCCGACGCCAGCTTATCGACGAAGAACTCCGGTTTGTCATCATACAGCGCCGTCAACGCCGCAATTTCCCGCTTCACCTGAGCGTCTTCCAACTGATCAAAGTGAAGCAACGCCAGGGGGTGGGTTTTGATATGGTTAGCGATAATGAACTCAAACCGAGCCAGACCTACCCCATCACAGGGCATAGACGCCCATGCAAAGGCTTCCTCAGGATTGCCCACATTCATCAAAATTTGAGTGCGGGTGCGGGGTAGGCGGTCGAGCTGCGTCTCTTGCACCTCAAAGGGCACAATGCCTTGATACACCCTGCCTACTTCTCCTTCGGCGCAGGAAACCGTGACTTCTTGCCCCGTTTGCAAGAGGGCGGTGGCGTCGCTGCAGCCGACAATGGCCGGAATTCCCATCTCACGGGCAATGATCGCCGCATGGCAGGTGCGTCCCCCCTGGTTCGTGACGATGGCGCTCGCCTTTTTCATAATCGGCTCCCAATCCGGGTCCGTCTTGTTGGTGACCAACACTTCGCCCGATCGAAATTGATCGATTTGCTGCACATCCAGAATTACCCGAGCTTTGCCTTGACCGATCAGCTCACCGACAGCGCGGCCCGTCACCAGCACATCGCTGGAACCCTGGAGTTTATAGCGCTTAAGCACATTGTCAGCTCGCTGGGACTGCACCGTTTCGGGGCGGGCCTGAACGATGAATAAATCCCCCGTCAGCCCATCCTTGGCCCATTCCATATCCATGGGGGTATAGACGCCCCGCACCTGGGAATAGTGATCCTCAATGATGCAAGCCCATCGCGCTAAGGTGAGAATCTCATCGTCTTTGAGGGCGTATTTACCGCGATCGGGTTTAGGCACTGGCACGTTCTTGGTGAGCTTGCCGCCGCCCACATCGTAGACCATTTTGATCTCTTTACTGCCTAAGCGTTTATCCAGGATGGGGCGATATCCGTCTTTGAGGGTGGGTTTAAAGACAAAGTACTCATCCGGGTTAACCGCCCCCTGCACCACATTTTCCCCCAGCCCATAGGCGGCGTTGATTAACGCGGCGTTCTGGAAACCGGTTTCAGTATCGATGGAGAACATAACGCCGGAGACCGCCAAATCAGAGCGGACCATCTTCTGAACGCCGACGGAAAGGGCGATGTCGAAGTGGTCGAAGCCTTTAATCGTGCGATAGGAAATGGCTCGGTCGGTAAAGAGAGAGGCGAAGCATTTATGACACGCCTCTAGAACGCCGTTGCCCCCGTGAACGTTGAGGTAGGTTTCCTGCTGTCCGGCAAAGCTGGCGTCGGGCAGATCCTCCGCCGTGGCGCTGGAGCGCACCGCCACATCCAGCTTGCAGCGATAGCGACGGCATTTATCGCGTTCCTCCCCGGTAAGATGATCGCAAGGCCCTGTTGCGCCATTGTATCGGTCACACAGGCTCAAGTAAGCAGTCAAAATAGCCGTCTCTAGTTCAAGCGGGAAGGGAGTGTGCAGGATCATCTCCCGAGCTTGTCGCCCCCGTTCCCGTAAGTTTTTGACATCCTCCACATCGAGATCTGCAAACAATTGGCGTAAGGGCTCATCTAATCCGGCTTGCTGAATAAAGTAACGATAGGCATAGGCTGTTGTTGCAAAGCCCGTCGGCACATTCACGCCCTTTGACGTAAGCTGTTGAATCATTTCTCCCAGGGAGGCGTTTTTTCCCCCTACCAATGGAATATCGGCAATGCCTACGTCTTCGAACCACAAAATTAATGCGCGCTCTTCAGAAGTTTTCAGAGACTCACGATCTACAGTCGTTCCGACCATGGTTACCCCTCCTTAAAACATTGGCTGAGCGAACTTAAACGATGCGTCAGGACTGTCTGTGAACAAATTATTCTACCACCTCTGGACCCGCCGCTAAAATTTCTGGACGGACGCTGGAAAACTGCTTAAAGTTCTCTACAAATTGTTTGGCGAGTTCTTGGGCCTGTTGATCATAGGCGATGGGATCATCCCAAACGTTTTTGGGATTCAGAATGTCGCTGGGAACTCCCGGCACTTTGTCTGGAACAAACACTTTGAAAATGGGATGGGGAGTGTAGTTAACATGCTCTAAATCACCATTGAGGGCGGCGGAGACCATCGCCCGAGTATGCTTGATGGAGATGCGACGACCCAAGCCATAGGCGCCTCCAGACCACCCCGTATTTATCAGGAACACCTGGGTTTCTGGGTGCCGCCACAACCGCTCACCTAACATCTCGTCATAGACAACGGGGGACAAGGGGAAAAAGCACTGGCCAAAGCAAGCGGAAAACGTCACCTTCGGCGAGGTGATTCCCCGTTCTGTGCCCGCCAACTTGCTGGTGTAGCCTGACAGAAAATGGTACATGGCCTGCTCCCGGGTGAGTTTAGCGATGGGGGGCAGCACGCCAAAGGCGTCAGCGGTGAGAAACAGGATTGTCTTAGGATGAGGGCCTGTTCCAGAGGCTGAACAGTTGGGAATATACCGCAGCGGGTAAGCGGCGCGGGTATTTTCCGTCAGACGGCCATCGTCATAGTCTAGTTGACGATTCTCGGGGTCAAGGGCGACATTCTCCAACAGCGACCCAAATCGAATCGCCGCCCAGATTTGAGGTTCATACTCTTGGGAAAGACGAATGGTTTTGGCGTAGCAACCACCCTCAAAATTAAAAATGCCCTCCGGCGACCAACCATGTTCATCATCTCCAATTAGACTACGGTGGGGATCTGCCGATAGGGTTGTTTTGCCCGTACCTGATAGGCCAAAGAAGAGAGCCGTATGACCGTGCTTATCAATGTTAGCGGCGCCATGCATCGGCAGGATCTCTCGCTTTGTCATGAAATAGTTCATCAACGAGAAGACAGATTTTTTGATTTCGCCCGCATAATGGGAACCGCCAATGATCACTAATTTCTTAGCCAGATGGAGGACAATAAACGCCTCGCTGTGGATACCGTCTTCTTCGGGGTCTCCCTGCAAACCGGGTACCGCAATCACGGTAAAATCCGCCTGATGTTTTTTTAAGTCGGCTACCGTTGGCCGCAGAAAGAGCTGATGGGCGAACAGATTTTGGGAGGCCAGTTGGTTAATCACGCGCACCCCAAACCGATAGTTAGGATCTGCCCCCACATAACCGTCAAAGATGTATAGGTCACGCCCCTGCACATAGGTGAGCACCTTTTGATATAGCCGATGAAAATTCTCTTCAGAAATGGGGACGTTGAATTGATTCCAGTCGATTTCATCTCGACTGCTAGGTTCATCTACAATAAACTTATCATCCGGCGATCGCCCCGTGTATTTTCCGGTTTCCACCACCAGCGCCCCGTTATCTGCTAATAGCCCCTCTCCGCGCTCCAGCGCATGTTCCACCAGAGTAGGAACGGGAAGATTGTAATAAACTTGTCCCACGTTCCGGATGCCCAGCTCCGCCAGACCATAGGGGGCGTTCAGCCAAGCATCTGCGCCGTAAGGAACCGCCCCGGAGTCCACTCGCTCGCGTCCGTTTGAGGCGGGGGGGCGGCGGTTAGCGGATGAATATCTAGGGTTATTAAGTAGAGTCATTTCTCTGAAATCTCCAAATCTGTAGGGCTATGCCATACTTCTACTTCCCACTATTCAGAGGCTTCGTAAGGTGTCATTCTCCGATGGAGTGATGTGCAGTGTGAAGTGTGAGGCGTCCCATTGAATCAAGTCCCCTTTAACGAGGCAACTCTGTTAGCAAATGCCAACAGAGCCGCCTCGTTAACCATTACCACCCATTTTTTTGGAGTAGGAAGAAAATATTTACTTTGTTTCGATTGAACATATTGAACCAATCTTTCAAATCTCAGATTTCCAAATCTCAGAATATTTACTGTTTGCATATTCCCTTACTCTCCAATATCTAGAGGTTTTCGGGAGGTGGAGCAAGTAGACAGAAGACTCTGTAAATATCCGAATCAGAATCCTGGAATGCTGTATAGAGAGGTCGTTTACGGCAATTGATATTTACCCTTCAGTCTGCTTGCCTTCAGCTTAATCTGAATCTTTGGCCAAATAATCGTTTTTAATAAAAAGCAATATTCAATGGCCTATAAATCCAGGAATAAAAAAACATTTAAGTTGTTTTGATCGCTTAGCAATGATCGTAGCAGATTTACTTTAGGGGAAGTCCTAGGCATATTCGGCTATTAGCTTGAAGCGAAAAATTTTCCTTGAGCAAATATGGAGGAGAAAATGACTCTAGCCTCGCCATCACTAACTCTCAATCAGTGAAGATAACGGAAAAAAGGGAGTCGGTCTACGGTTTTGACGGCGGTAAGCAGGCTAAAGGCCGTAAGCGTCATATAGGGGTTGATTTACAGGGTTGATCATGGGTGTTCTAGTCACCGAAGCGGATGCCGCTGGGCGACGCCTTGGCTTACTTCTGGGGCGGCGGCGGTGAGGCCAACCCCAGGCGTCGATTCTCCATCTGAATTACCTCCCGTCAAAATTATCCGTCCTACCTGGGATATTGGGATACGGGTTGGCTTCAGGGAGTGCGCAAACTGCCATCAGCTCACCTATAAATATCTGCCCTACTGTAACCAGTGCGGGACTGCTCAAGACAGGGGCAATGTGCAATGAGCTAACTTTGGCGTCTGCAAGCTGAAACTCAGGGTTGTACTATATCCGACGGCATGTCAACGCCTTATTCGTCCACTTCATGGGTGTCGCCCATACGCCATTCTGAAAAAAGCGATCGCTGTTTTGGATAAATCCTATTTTCTGGTAGAAACCGATTGCTGCATCGGCAGCGTTAACCGTCACTTCCTCCAGATCATGGGCGCAATGAGTAAAGAGCGTTCTACCAATTCCTTGCCCAGAGAATTCTTTTCGGACAAACAGCAATGACAAATGATTGCCTCTCCGAAATGCAATAAAACCGACCACTATTCCATTCCAGGTCGCGACTTGTGTTTTCTCCTCACTCAAGATTCTGCTTCTTATTTCTTCGGGGCCACAAATTTGTAGCCATTCGGCGATACTTTCTGGGGTTCCATCGGTATTTTCCCACAGATCGGCAGACGCCCACATGCAACCACTGATTTGGTTTTCGTCTCCAGGTTTAGAGCATCGATAAGAAATGGTGTTCATGGTAAAGGGGCGGTTTGATTTTGAGCCAGTGAGTTTGTATGTGTATGGGTTGAGCGCCAATCTGTTACGGGTTATTGATGAGAAGATGCAGCGTCAACAGAAGATAAAGGGCGAAGCCGCCCGTATAAGAGTTGCTTCCACAGGCTTCGCCTGGGTCGAGGGTGATACTGATGCAGCTTTTTTACTAAATCACCATGCTAAGTTTGTTTCTCCCCATCGGAATACTTGTGCTTGGCAATGGAGAGTTCTTGCATATCTCTGCTGCGTCTGTTTTTTGACCGTTTGAGTTATGGAGCAAATACCCCTCCAACCAGCTGCAACTCTGTGCAATCAGGTCATCTAAATTTTGGTCCCACAGCTTAACCGTGGCGTCACTACTGGCGGAGGCGAGAGTCTGACCATCGGGACTAAAACTCATACTAGTACTCTGTCAATCGACTTTTGACGGGTTATTTTTTTAAACTGGAGAGGTTGCATTTACCCTCACTCCAATGCCTAAGAAGTATGTTGTGGATCTCACAGAAGAGGAGCGACAGGAACTCGAAAAGTTAATCACCACAGGCAAACACTCCGCCTCTCGCATCAACCATGCTCGAATTTTGCTTAAGGCCGATATTAATCAACCCGATGGGGGGTGGCCAGATAGTGAGATTAGCGCTGCGCTCGACATCAGTATTCGCACCATTGAGCGAGTGCGCCAGCGCTTTGTCGAAGAGAGTCTGGAGGCATCGCTGAAACGTCGATCCGGGGGAGGGGCTAACCGTCGACGCTTGGATGGGGATCAAGAAGCGCATCTGGTCGCCTTAGTCTGTAGTGATCCGCCAGAGGGACGGGCTCGCTGGACGCTCAGACTGCTGAGGGACCAGATGGTGGAGTTGAAATATGTCGAGTCCATCTGCCATGAAACTGTGCGTCAGACTTTAAAAAAAACGAATTACAACCTTGGCGGGAGAAATGCTGGGTAATTCCCCCTGAGCAGAATGCTGAGTTTGTCTGTCACATGGAATCGGTGTTGGAAGTTTATCATCGTCCTTATCATCCCGATTTTCCGGTGATTTGTCTGGATGAAAGTCCTAAGCAGCTGATCAAAGAGACGATTGAACCCATGGCGGCGGAACCGGGCCAAGTGCAACGCTACAACTACAAGTATGAACGCAATGGCGTCGCCAATTTGTTTATGTTCTGTGAGCCGATGACGGGCCATAGAAGGGTGAAGGTGACCGAACGGCGTACGGCGATTGATTATGCGCATCAGCTCAAAGACTTGGTGGATATCTATTATCCGGACGCCTGGCTGATTACGGTTGTGCAAGATCAACTCAACACCCATCGGCCCGCTTCCTTATATAAAGCCTTTGAGCCCGCCGAAGCGCGACGCATTTTAGAGCGACTGGAGTTTTGCTATACCCCTAAGCATGGCAGTTGGTTGAATATGGCGGAGATCGAATTGAGTATTCTTTCACGCCAGTGTCTAGATCGCCGCATCCCGGACTTTGACACCTTACAGAAAGAGGTGGCGGCCTGGGAAGCCAAACGTAACCAGAAACAAACCTGGATTGATTGGCGCTTCACCACTGCTGATGCGAGAATCAAGCTACATCGCCTTTACCCGTCAATTGAAGATTGACAGAGTACTACTATATACCATAGCCCAACCGCATAGCTTACATAATTCAGTTCTGTAAAGCCTGCTTTGGCAAACTCATATTCAAAGTTGAACTGAATAAAGTCATTTAACCAGGGTTCCTGAAAAGCTGCATTCAGAGCATGCTCACCCCGATAAGTATCGGCATAGAGAATCCAGCCGCCCGGTTTAATCACGCGGCACATCTCCTGGAGAATTTTAGGTGTCCACTCTTTAGGAGTTTCGTGGAACAACAATGAGGCGGTGACGAGGGCAAACGCGTTATCAGGATAATCCGTGTGACGAGCGTCAACTTGCTCGAACACTGCGAGCTCACCTATCCCTGCCTGATTAAACTTATGCTTGCTGATCACCAACATGTACGGAGAAACATCCGTAACCGTAAAAGTAGCCTGCGGGAAGCGCTGCGCCAAGGCTAATGCTCCTTCCGCCGTGCCTGCGCCGAGTTCTAGCACCGTATCAATTCCAGCGTCGAGCGGAATTAGCTCAACCATTTTCTGGTATAACTGTCGGCAGCTTACATGATGGAGGAGCGGGATAATAACTTCCATCGCCGCATCCCAGGCAAGGCAATTCTGGGGGTTGGTATAGCTGTCGGTCAAACCATGAATAGGGGCATGAATGTACTCGGGATAATACTCGGGGTCAGTACGATAGCCTTTCAGTTCCTCTGTCCAGTCAACTGAGCTATATTCCTGCATCACCCCAGGCATTGCTCTGTTGACATGCTCTATCACTTTGGCTAGGTAAGCTTTTTTATCTTCTGAAGTTAGTCTGGACATCAATCAAAATCTCCCTGTTTTCCCCCATGTCTCTGGCATGGGGGCTTTCTAATGTCGCGATCTGTAATGCGCCTGCGATCGGCAACATTTCCGGGATTCCCTAGCGGAATTTTTGCACGATCGTCATCAAGCGTAATGATCCCTAAAAATCCAGTGTATGCGTCTTCCAGTTGCGCTAATGAAAATAGCCGGACCCAGGCAATAGGAATCCCTACAAATCCTTGCGATCGCCTCAAAAATGGGCAAGGAGTCTAAAGATGAAAGCCTACTACGACACCATAGCCGAGGAGTATAAACAATCCAAAGAATTGCCGTTTCGCCTGCATATTGAGACATAACATACTTTCATCTTCTCGGAGAGCTAGTTGATAAATCGATCCTTGATTTGGGATGTGGAGAAGGATTCTACACCCGAAAAATCAGACAGAAAGGCGCTGAGCGGGTAGTGGGAGTAGACATTTCGGAAAAAATGATTGAATTGGCCAGACGGCAAGAAGCCAGAATCCCTCTCGGGATAGAGTACATCGTCTGTGACGTACTTGAACTCGGCGAAATTGGCTGCTTCGATTTGGTCGTTGCGTCCTATCTGCTGAATTACGCCCAAACTAAGGAACAGCTGCTGCAAATGTGTCAGAGCATATATGCCAATTTGAAATGTGGCGGTCGCTTCGTTAGCGTCAATAATAATAGCGAACAATCCCCTGAATCCTATCCCAGTTCTGAAAAATATGGATTTATTAAAAGCATCGCTGAGCCGCTTCAAGAAGGCGCGCCCGTAACCTATACATTCTTTTTTGACGGACAGAAGTTCAACTTTGATAAGTATTACCTCAGTCGAGCCACTTATGAATGGGCATTCCGAACTGTTGGCTTTAAGCAGATTCGCTGGCGAAACATGCTAGTCTCTCCGGCGGGGGCGCGGGAATTTGGCAAGGAGTTCTGGCGGAATTTCCTTGACTATCAGCCTATGGTCGGCGTTGAGTGCTGGAAATAGTCTAATCGGTAGGCTAACTCGACTGGAGAGTATAAGAGAAAGTCGGTCAGAATCAGCCAAATACTAAAAAAGCTCATCCAACAACTCAATATATTTCCCCCCTTTTCTCACAAGCTTCTGGAAGCGTCCTTGTTCAGTGTTAGATAATTGAGCGCCGTTAGAAATCAGTTGCTTTAAGTTTTGATATTCCAGCAATTCATCAAATTGTCTCGCCTTTTTGAGCATTTTCTGCAGGTGCTCAAATCGTTTCATCTGGCGCAGACTGATTTGTTCATGCTCATCGGACAACAGTGCGCCTGCTGCAATATGTTGATTCAGAATGATATCTCTTCCGACTTGTGAATTAATTACACCAGGAACGACTTCAATGACTGCGTACTGAGGCGGCTCAGCCCCATCTTTAGAAACCAATTCAAAGTTCTTCAATTGGTACCGTGAGCCATCCACTTCTTCATTTTCATATATCCTGTGATAGTCATAAAAGAAAATATAGGCTCCGTAGCAGAAGGGGGTTTCTCCACTGCCAACACTACAGAAATCCAATGATATTTCGAATAAATTACGCTCCTTCTTTGAGCCAATTACACCCCTCAATTTCCTGAAGATTTCGGTCGCGTTAACAATTCTGCTGCCAGCCGATTCTAAAGCGCCTGGCAATAATTTGACCCCCGGGAAGACTGAGCCAAATCTACTGGAAATCACCTGAAAACTTTGAAGCATATCCCCCAATGCCTCAGGATTAATGTTTTCGCCTTTAACATCGACGATCGCTAATTTTAGCCAGACTAAATTTTCCTCCTGATAAGACGGTATAGACAGGATATGCTCAGCAGCCAACTGCTCTCCTTTGACAACCTGTTTCACTTGAACATCTTTCTTCAGGAAGTGAACGGTTTCTATTTGAGGAGAATAGCCATATTTGCTCCAACAGCGAACCAGTAAGTCATTTTCACCCCGTTTGTCCACATTCTTGGTGAGATAAAAACTCTTGAGCAGCAGAGTACAAGGGCTACCAGCGTTAACAGGCTCCCGATTTCCTTCACTGACATCGGTATTGGCTAACTGCAACCCAACCCCATTATTGTTATCGGACTGTTGGGACGTTAATAGATCTTGGCGGGGGACAAACCAATACTTACTTTTGGGGATAACCATAGTTCATCTTAAAAATATTGTTTGATTTTAGAAGTGATTTCCTTGAGTTTATCTTTTCGTAATCGAACATTTTCCGTTGACAATTTTGAGTCTGATTCAATTTCTGGAATTAAATTCTGTAAGCCGATGTATTCAGTGAGCTGTTCTAACAATTCCGCCTTGCCTAAGTCGTTTTTAATTCGGTCAACTGGATTGGCTCCTCGGAACTGACGGATTCGTTCAGGAAGAAATTGACTCTGTTCATCTTCAACTCTGAAAAAATTTATCGCCAGCCGCTGATTCGCCAGTAAGTCTTCTTGACTCAAGGAATTAATTACTTTAGGAATGATTTTTATGACAACATAATTGTCATAATCCTTTCTTTTTATTGAATCATCTTTGGTCTCTAACTTTAATTCCCGCAATCTATACTTATCACGCTCTACCTCCTTCTCAAAAAAGATATGAGCGCCGCTGCGGAAGGGAATCTTAGCTCCATCTAACCCTGGCGATTCGGCGTCTGTCTGATAACCGTCTCGACTCCAAAATTGAATGGACCTGCCAAATGCGTTGTCATGCTCTTGCATTCTTTGTAGGTTTTTCAAGAGCCCTGAAGCCAATCCAGTAAATGGCAAAATTACGGGAAATACGGCTCCCAACAAACCTGCTACAAGCTTTATCTCTCCAGCAATGCTGTCATCCCCATCTACTTCAAGGATTTGTACTTCCACATCCAACGGCTGATTTCTATAGCTTTCAGATGCAAACATGTATTCGATGGCCAAGTTTTCTCCTGTATACCCTTCTTCAAGCTGTTTCTTAAAGAAATGAACGATCTTACTTGGCGGATCATCGCCATAAATGCTCCAAGAGCGCACTAGCAAATCATTGCCCGTGTTTCTATCATGGCGGCTGGCAATGCAAAAACTCTCCAAGGAAACCGTAAATGGACTGCCTTTTTCAATCCATTGACCCGTTTCTAAATCGCTGGCGGGCCTTAGATCGGCGCCGTCTACTTTGAGGAGTTCTTCTAGGGGAACAAACCAATTTTTAGCAGCCATTCTTAAAACACGTTACCCTCGAATTGTAATTATCTAAACAGTTTTTCGTCCATCAAATTAAGGCAGAAATCCTCCTTGGAAGAGAATACGAACGACAAGAGAGGGAAGCCAGCACACTATAATTTTGTATGCTCTTCCCCACTATTTTTTATCCTAATTTACCCGCCAAGATACGATATCGAACTCGGCCAATAGAGTTAGTCTAGATATTTTTTGAAATTGTCAAGTATTTTGATAAAGCAAAGGCGACACCTTCATCCATTTCATAATGGAGGCGCCGTTCCTAACAGTCCGATTACGCCAAACAATACACTTAAGCGTTCCCAGAAGATGAATCCTTCGTAGGCGCTGGCGCTTCGGCTCCGTTGAAAGCGGGCTGTCGCCGCGCCTAGTGTCAGCAGCATGAGGGAACAGAAGACTGCGAATAAGATGGGATGCTTCATCGGTAGTAGGAGAAATGCCACGGGAATGGACGCCATCAATGCGATGATCAATCCCCAAACAA
The DNA here is from genome assembly GCA_030065175.1 of Leptolyngbyaceae cyanobacterium MO_188.B28. Lineage (GTDB taxonomy): Bacteria > Cyanobacteriota > Cyanobacteriia > Phormidesmidales > Phormidesmidaceae > JAKSDM01. The sequence continues at coordinate 13,617 of JASJDH010000201.1, forward strand.
TCCAGAAAGCCGTTGAGTCCCCCCAATGATTGGGAATCGTGACAATTCCTTGGGCGCGATCGCCCTTCTTATCATGCACATCCCAGATAATTTCCTTTGCCCAGATGTAGAAAAATACCAACCCAGTGGGATAAGCCATCGCGAACGGGCTCCCCGCCACTAAGCCGCTCAAGAAAAGAATAGACGCCACCACCGCAGAAACAATCAAGTTTCCGAAGATACCGTTGTAAAGCAGCAAATGGGAGTAATTCCACAGTAATAGTGTATTGACTGCCACTAGGATGAATGGATAGACGCCTAAGGGAATGGCTGCAATCAAGGCTGCAGTGAAGAGGATAACCGCTGCTCGCCAAGCCTGCTGGGGTTTCAATCGGCCAGAAGGCAGCGGCCTTTCCGGATGATCAATGCGGTCTTTATCCAGATCCCAATAGTCGTTGATGGCGCAGGCGGCAGAGTTCATGCACACTAAGATAACTGCAGTCAAAAGGTATTGGTGAATTTGGGCGGCTGAGTTTAGGGCGTAGATAGCGGCGCAACCCGCCATCGCAGCCATGATAGCTGGGGGTAGCCGAAAAAGATGGGCATATACGCGAATCAAGCGAATCCCACCCAGAAAATTGTGAGAAAATGGGGTACGAATCATAATTGACTTTGGAAGTAGAGACTATTGATCGGACATTGACCTAGCCGACAGCCCTATTCCCTTCCAACTGCAAGTACAGGGGCGCTAAGAAACCGATCAAGAATCACGTATCGTAATTACGTGATCAAGACTTTGCACAAGCAACTTCACTAACCCTGCATTTCTTCTAGGAAATATCCTAGTTCATGGATTTTGTTGGTTTGAATCTACACGGGGTTTTTGAAAAGCTGCTAATTTTAGGCTTCTGCTCAGAGAAAGCTCTACTTATATGGTAATCCTATGCGTCTTGAGTTTGCAGTTTGAGGCGATAGGGGAAGCCGCAGGTTAGGGAGTTGAGGCAGTGGATGTCCCTATGGTGGATAGTGTGGCGCAATCGTCAGGTGACCGCCTTCCCATAAGCTTGAATTAACCCCAAACAAGCAAGGGAGAGCATCATGACGAAGGCCACACCAACTAGATCCTACACCGG
>JASJDH010000202.1 GCA_030065175.1 Leptolyngbyaceae cyanobacterium MO_188.B28
TGCCAATCCTGGATTTTTTCTACGGGATTGTGCCAAGTTACGGCTTAGCGATTGTAGCTCTGACCTTAGTGATTCGCTTCGCTCTCTTTCCTCTAAATGCAGGCTCCATCAGAAGCATGCGGCGGATGAAAGTGGCGCAGCCTGTAATGCAAAAGCGAGTTAAGGAGCTTCAGGAGCGCTACAAAGACGACCCTACGAAGCTACAGGAGGAGATGGGGAAAGTCTACAAGGAGTTTGGCAACCCCATTGGCGGCTGCTTCCCTGTATTGCTGCAAATGCCTGTGCTGTTCGCTCTGTTCGCAACGCTCAGAGGATCGCCGTTCGCCGATTTAACCTATCCGATCAATCTACAGATTTTCCCTCAGGAAAAGATAGAGCAGATTCAGCCTCAGATTTTTTCTTCCAAGCCTCAGACAATATATATTGCGGATGGAATTCATTTTCCGGTTTCTGCCGTTATGCCTGGCGGCAACCGTTTAGTTGAGGGCGAAACTACTTCGATTCAGCTTCAGACTGCCGACGGTCAGTCGCTTCAAAGCCTGGTTGCTGATTATCCGGAGGAAGTTGATTTTGACTTGACTCCTAATGTTGAGGCGACAAAGGGTCAAGAGTTAATTTCAATTAACCCCGATGGAAGCATAAAAGCGCTTCAACCAGGGGATGTGACCGTTCAGGTTAAGGTTCCTGGTTTAGCCGCCAACAAAGGATTTCTCTTCATCAAAGCATTGGGTCGGATTGGCGTCAGCGAAGCGGATGGTACGATCCACTGGGATATTTTGGGAATGATTCTGTTCTTTGGAGCTAGTCTTTACATCAACCAAATCCTTTCAGGCCAACAGGGGCAAGTAGACAACCCTCAGCAGAATACAGTAAATAAGCTGACTCCATTTCTGTTCTCTGGCATGTTCCTGTTTTTCCCCTTGCCTGCAGGCGTTCTAATGTATATGGTGATTGCAAATGTCTTCCAGACATTTCAAACCTTCCTATTATCCAGGGAGCCTTTGCCTGAGAACTTGCAACAGATCGTGGACGCTCAGGCGGTTAGTGAAGGGGATGGCCGCGAATCCCTTCCTTTTGAACCCAAACGGTCTAAGAAGAAAGCCCAAGCTAAGCAATGAGTGAAAGTCTAAACGAAACTGGCTCTCGATGGTTAGAAGCGCTCCTGAAATTCCAGGGGCTTGACGCTAAAGTAAGCGGTCAATTTCCCGATAGTGAATTGGGGGATAGTTATTGGCTGACCATCGATGAAAGCACCCTGACAGAGGCTCAAGTCAATCAGATATTGGGAGAGAAAGGGGAGGTTTTAGACTCAATCCAGTATCTTGCCAATACGACGTTGAATCTAGGCAAGCCGAAGGAAGAGCAACAAGCTTATACGGTTGAATTGGCTGGCTATCGCGCCCGCCGCACCGCAGAGTTACAGAACATCGCCGACCATGCGGCTGAGGAAGCTCAGGCGACTGGCAAAGAGTTTGAAATTCCTTCTCTGTCTTCTGCTGAGCGGCGGCAAGTGCATAACTTCCTGAAATCCTATGAAGGGTTAGAAACCTTTAGTCGCGGCAAAGAGCCTGATCGACGCCTGGTGGTGCGGTTAGAACAATCTGAAGAATGAATGAAGGGATGGTTCGATGGAAGCGCTCTATATCCCTCAATTACTTAATGCGGTTGATAAAACCCGTGTGGTCTCTTTTCAAGAGCGTCTGCCAGGGTTAGATACGTTGACACCAATCAAAGGCGAACTGACCGTCAAGCACCAGGTCAACTATTTGGAAGTTAAGGCGCAGGCTGAAGCCATTATGACCTTAACGTGCAATCGCTGTCTTCAGAACTTCAATCACCGTCTCTCGATTGACACCTCTGAATTGATTTGGCTTGAGGTCACTGACAAATTAGGACATACTCCTTTGGAACGGGAAGTGGCCCTAGATGATTTGGTGGAGTCTCTTTCCCCTCAAGGTTATTTTCATCCGAGTGATTGGCTCTACGAGCAAGTGTGTCTGGCCATTCCCCATCGTCAGATTTGTCAGGCTGACTGTCCTGGAATCCAGGCGGCCGATGAGCCAAATATCGACGATGCTCCTGTCGATCATCGTTGGGCTACTTTGGCGGCGCTTAAGACCCAGTTACCGGACTCGTAACTTATGAGCTTTAGTGATGAGCTAGACCTACTGTTGAGGGCTCGTTATCCCCTCCTCTATATTCCAACTCGGGAGGAGGAACGAGCAGAGGCGGCGATCGCCGCCTGCGCTAAACAGCAGGGAAACCGAGGGGTTTATGTCTGGGACTTTGTGGATGGCTATCAGGGGAACCTGAACGATGCGGGATATGGCCGCAGGAATCCCCTCCAAGCCCTGGAGCTGGTGGAAAAGTTATCGGCTTCGGCGGCGGCGATTTTTATCCTGCGGGACTTTCATCGCTTTTTGGATGATATCGCCATCTCTCGCAAGCTGCGGAATCTAGCTCGACTACTCAAATCACAACCGAAGAATGTTGTTCTGCTCTCGCCTCAACTTTCAATTCCAGAAGACTTAGGGGAAGTCTTGACGGTGCTGGAGTTTCCGCTACCCTCTGTGCCTGAAATCAAGGTGGAAGTGGAGCGGTTGCTGCTGGCTACAGGCAGTTCATTTTCGGGGCGCATTCTGGATGAACTGGTTCGGTCTTGCCAGGGATTGTCTATGGAGCGCATCCGTCGCGTATTGGCCCGGGGAATCGCCGCCCATGGTGAGTTTCAACCCAGTGATATTGATCTGATTCTGGAAGAAAAGCGGCAAACCATTCGCCAAACTCAGATTTTGGATTTTTATCCCGCTACTGAAAAAATCTCGGATATTGGCGGCTTGGATAGTTTAAAGGACTGGCTGCTGAAACGGGGCGGGGCCTTTTCCCAAGGGGCTAGGCAATATGGTTTGCCTCACCCGCGGGGATTATTGCTGGCGGGTATTCAGGGAACTGGCAAATCATTGACCGCAAAAGCTATTGCGCACCATTGGCACTTACCTCTCCTGCGTTTGGACGTGGGCCGATTGTTTGCCGGCTTAGTGGGGGAATCCGAGTCCCGAACACGGCAAATGATTCAGTTGGCGGAGGCCCTGGCACCCTGTGTCCTGTGGATCGACGAAATTGACAAAGCCTTCGCTGGGGTGGATGGGCGAGGCGATGCAGGCACCACCAGCCGCGTTTTCGGCACCTTTATTACCTGGCTGGCGGAAAAGAACTCCCCCGTATTTGTGGTGGCTACGGCCAATAATATCCAGACATTGCCGCCGGAATTGCTGCGGCGAGGCCGCTTTGATGAAATTTTCTTTGTGGGTTTACCGAGCCAAGCAGAGCGTCAAGCCATATTCTCTGTTCACCTTTCTCGGCTTCGTCCCCACAACATCGCCAGTTATGATCTGTCCCGTCTGGCCTATGAAACCCCAGACTTTTCCGGCGCTGAAATTGAGCAGGCGATTATCGAAGCCATGCACATCGGATTTAGCCAAGATCGAGACTTTACCACCGACGATATTCTAGAGGCTGCCAGTCAAATCGTTCCCCTCGCCCGCACCGCCCAAGAGCAAATTCAAGCCTTGCAAGACTGGGCGGCTTCCGGTAAGGCTCGCCTAGCCTCTCGGCAGGGCAGTCTAAGTAGTCGTATCCAGCGTCAACTAAGCGGCCCAGACTAAAGGGAAGGGCTCCAACTTAAAGCGGGACAATCCAGTAGAGAAGGAATGCAGAAGTCAGAAGTCAGTCAGGAACTGGATTCTGTCTCCTGATTCCTGTATTCTTGCCCCATCAGAATGTCCCGGCTAAAGTGAATGCCCAAAGGGACCAGACTAATCTGTTCAGAAATCACCGAATTTAACACAATTCGGATAAGCTGATGCAGATTAAGGATTAAGTTATTAAGTCTGCATTGGGAGAGTGCTGGACAATGAATAATTTTTTGTTGGCTCTCGCAAAACTTATTTTGGGGGTGTTTTTCGCCTTCATTCTGATGTCCCTGGTCGGGGTGGCGACGGCTCGCTATTTCATGGCTAAACTGGCCGTATCGCCAGAAAAACCCATATTCGCCAATGGGACCTCCCCTGTGGAAGAACCCGCCCCGGCCCCATCCACAAACACCGCGTCAACGACAACTCAGGCCCCGTCAAAGCCGCCCGTTGCAACCCCACAGCTAGAGCCCGGCGCCTATAAAGCCGTTGTCATCCAACCCATTGGTCTCGTCTTACGGGAGGGACCTGGTAGAGACTTTCCTCAACTGGGCGGCGTGGAGTATAACGAGCAGATTATTGTCTTGGGTGAGAGTGAAAACAGGCAGTGGTTGAGAATTCGCTTACCGGTGAGTGGACAGCGGGGTTGGGTGAAAGCGGGGAACACCCAAAAAATTAACTAATGTAACTCTAGTTAAACCTTGATTACAGAATACTGGGGACGGAGAGAGTCTCCCTTCATCAGGATGATATTTTGAAGACTCGCTTGAAAAGCTGCATAAATATCATCCTAATAAGAGCATGGAAGAATCTAAGAAAGATTGGCTAGGCGCCCTGGTTACAGCGGGTTTGGGAGCGGGAATCATCACCTCCTTCGCTGTTAGTCAAGGTCAAAATCCGTTAATTGGGATTGGGATTACTGTTTTTGCAGCGGTGGCGGCTGTCCTTTTGGATCGTTACGCGTAGTGCTTTGTAAAGCTTAAGCTAACAGGTTGAGATTGGTTAAGGGGTAAAGGGTAAGGGGGAATCTACCTTTTCCCCTTAACCCGTCAATTCTTGATTGACAGAACCCTAGGTCAAACACCTTTCAATCGTCGCCAGAACAGAGCGACTAAGTGTGTCGTAGTCATATCCCCCTTCCAGCCCTAAGACAATCCGACGGGTAATCGTCAGGCAATATTCCGTAAACACCCCAAAATCTTCAGGCTCTAGCGACATACTGGCTAAGGGATCGGCTCGATTGGCGTCATACCCTGCACTGACCAGTAACAAATCAGGTTGAAACTGAGTTAAAAACGGGACCACCTTTTGCTCGAATGCGGGTTGATATTCGGCCAGGGTGCTGTTGGGGGGCATTGGCAGATTCAGCACATTATTGTGCAGTCCTTTTTCCGATGGGTCGCCAGTGCCAGGATAACAAGGATATTGGTGGAGTGAACAATAGATAATTTGAGGGTTGGATTCCACAATCGCTTGGGTGCCATTGCCGTGGTGAACATCCCAATCGAGGATAGCGACCCGGTTGACATCCGGTTGCGCCAAAGCATAGTGAGCTGCGATCGCGGCATTAGAAAATAAGCAGAATCCCATACCCCTCTGTCGCACCGCATGGTGTCCAGGCGGTCGGCAGAGAACAAACGCAGGCTGATGGGTTTTCAGCACATCATCCACCCCGTCCAGCCAAGCACTGACCGCTAACAGCGCCACATCATAGCTGCGGGCCGAAATAATCGTATCAAAATCAATAGATCCTCCCCCGGCCTTAGCCACTTGGTCGACGGCCTCGACATAGTTGGAATTGTGAACCTGTTTTACCCAAGGCAATACGTCTCGATGTTGGGAGGGGGTGGGCGATCGCCAAGCCAATCGCTCCGCCCAAGGGGTGGACTTCAGCGCTGAAGCGATGGCGGTTAATCGGCCGGAATTCTCTGGATGATAGGCTCCCGTATCATGCTGGAGAAATTCATCCGAATAGATCACTGGGAATAGACGAGACATAGGCGAATCCCTATCCAAAGCGTCAAATAAACGGTATCCCCACGATACCGCTAGAACTCAGGATAGGAAAAATGTGATAGAATATTATACGCATATGAAGAAAAAATGGAAATATTCAAGCGCTAAATTGCGTTTTCCGCATGAATTGAACGCCTAGCGTCTGAATACTAGCGATTTTGGAGTTTTTTACCATATGAGCACCCCACAAGAGCGGGTCGTTCCCACAGATCTGCGGAGTGAGATGTCTCGATCCTACCTAGAGTACGCCATGAGCGTAATCGTAGGTCGGGCTTTGCCAGATGCTCGGGACGGTCTCAAACCGGTGCATCGCCGCATTCTCTTCGCAATGCATGAATTAGGTCTGGCGGCGGATCGACCGTTTCGTAAATGTGCTCGTGTGGTCGGGGAAGTTTTAGGTAAATATCATCCCCATGGCGACACCGCCGTTTACGACGCCCTGGTGCGGATGGCCCAGGACTTCTCGATGAGATCGCCGCTAATTGACGGTCACGGTAACTTCGGCTCGGTGGACAATGACCCGCCCGCCGCCATGCGATACACCGAATGTCGCCTGCAGGCGTTGACCAGCAACGCTCTGCTGCAGGACATCGAGTCAGATACTGTCGATTTTATTGACAACTTCGACGGTTCGCAGCAAGAACCCATTGTTCTGCCCTCGCGCATCCCCCAACTTCTACTGAATGGGTCATCGGGGATCGCCGTCGGCATGGCCACCAATATTCCGCCCCATAACTTGGGTGAACTGATTGACGGCGTCATTGCGCTGATTCACAACCCTGAGTTGACTAGCACCCAGCTGATGGAATATATTCCGGGTCCAGATTTCCCCACGGGCGGGCAAATCTTGGGGTCTAGCGGCATTCGGGAAGCGTACATTAGCGGGCGCGGGTCGGTGACTATGCGCGGGGTAGCGACGATTGAAACCATTGAGCAACGGGGTCGCCCCGACCGGGAAGCCATCATCATTACCGAGTTGCCTTACCAGACCAATAAGGCGGGGATGATTGAAAAAATCGCCGAAATGGTCAACGACCGACGGTTAGAGGGCATTTCAGATATTCGGGATGAGAGCGATCGCGACGGCATGCGCATTGTGGTCGAGCTGAGGCGCGACGCGTATCCCCGGGTGGTGCTCAATAATCTCTACAAGCAAACGCCGCTCCAGAGCAACTTTGGCGTTAACATGCTGGCGCTTGTCAATAGCGAGCCCCAATTGTTAAGTCTCCGGCAATTCCTGGAAGTTTTCCTGGATTTTCGGATTGAGACCATTACTCGCCGCACCCAATACGAGTTGCGGAAGGCGGAGGAGCGCGATCATGTCTTACAGGGCTATCTGATCGCCCTGGCGAATCTGGACGAAATCATCGCCCTGATCCGCCATGCTGCGGATACGCCCACCGCCAAGCAAGAATTGATGGAGTCGTATGAGCTGTCAGAAGCACAGGCGGACGCCATTTTGCAAATGCAACTGCGGCGGTTGACGGCGCTGGAAGCCGAGAAAATTGAGCGGGAGCACCAAGCGCTACAGGAAAAAATTGCCGACCTGCGGGACATTTTGGCCCGTCGAGAAAGAATCCTGGAGATCATCGAAACTGAATTGACGGAGCTTCGGGGCATCCACGCCAATCCTCGGCGGACTGTGATTGAAAAGGCGGAAGGGGAATTGACGGACATTTCCCTAATCGCCAATGAACAAACCCTAATTCTGCTGACAGAACAAGGGTATATCAAGCGGATGCCGGTGGATGCGTTTGAAGCGCAGAGTCGCGCTACCCGAGGGAAGGCCGGGGCTCGGATCAAAGAAGATGACGGGATTGAGCACTTCATTACTTGCTGTGCTCATAACAGTATGCTGTTCTTTAGCGATCGCGGCGTCGCCTACTGTCTACGGGCCTATCAAATTCCAGTCGGTTCCCGCACCGCCCGGGGCACTCCGATTGTCCAAATGCTGCCCATTCCTCGGGATGAAAAAATCACCTCAGTCATTGCAGTCACTGAATTCACCGATGAAGAATATCTGGTGATGCTGACTCAGAATGGCTACATCAAGAAAACGGCGCTTTCAGCCTTTAGCAATATTCGCACCAATGGCTTGATCGCCATTTCATTGGAGGAGGGGGATCAACTGCGGTGGGTTCGGTTAGCCCGGGCGACAGACAGCATTTTGATTGGCTCCCGCAAGGGAATGACCATCCACTTCAAGGCGGATCATGATCAGCTCCGTCCCCTAGGCCGTCCTACCCGAGGAGTGCGGGCCATGGCTCGGAAAGAGGGGGATAGCTTAATCAGCATGGATATTCTTCCCGGCCAGGTGTTGGAAAATGTCGCCGAAGCAGCGGAGGCAACGGATATAACGGAGGCAACGGAGGCAACGGAGACAACGGAGGCAACGGAGACAGACACTGACGATGCATTAGACCTGGATTTGGAAAGCTCTGTCGCTCCAGGGCCTTGGGTTTTAGTGATCACTGCCGGCGGTTTAGGTAAGCGGGTGCCCGTGTCTAATTTCCGTCTACAAAATCGGGCGGGGATGGGACTGGTCGCCATCAAGTTCCGTAAAAAGGACGACGAACTGGTTGCTTTGCGAGTCGTCTCCGAAGAGGATGAGTTGATGTTAGTCACTAACCGGGGCATCATTATCCGTCAAGTGGTTGGCGCTATTTCCATCCAATCCCGGATGGCGACGGGGGTTCGGGTTCAGAGATTGGATACAGAAGATGCGATCGCGGCGGTGGCTTTGGTTCCCCCTGCGGCTGAGGAGGAAAGCGCGGCTGACGCCGATGATGCTGACGCCGATGATGATGCGGCGGAAGCATCTGAAACTCCTGAAGCAAGCGATGCAGCGGAAGACAGTACTAGTGAAGACATCGCCAATAGTGCAGCGTCTGATGCTGGCGACATAGCTACCGCGGCTGAAACAGGCGATGCGGTCGATGAATCTAGCTTAGAGGCTGAAAATGCCGCTAGTGATGAAGCTGATATTAGTGAGACGGATGTTCTCGATAATGAGGAATAAAACAAATCGCAGAAGCTATATTCGCCACTCCATCGACTTGTTAGGTTGCTGACACACTCCAATTTTTAGATGGTTAGTGATTTAATGTGCTCAGCAACTTCCTCAAAAGCTGGCAATGCTGCCTTACAAAATGTAGGGAAGCTCAAGAATCCGTGTATCATCCTTGCATAGTCAATCAACTTTACTGAAGTTCCGGCTTCTTGTAAGCCTTGCGCGTAAGCCTGAGCCTGGTCATGCAGCGGGTCGTATTCAGCTGTGATAATCAAGGCTGAAGGAAGATTGCTTAAGTCCTGTGAAAACAAGGGTGAAAAATAAGGTTGTAGCACGTCAACCTGATCACGAGCATACTGCTCCACAAAAAATTGCATCCTAGATTTCGTCAAGATCGGGGCATTCGCATTTTTTTCGATGGAGGGTTGATCCAACTGTCCACTCGTCACTGGGTAAAGCAAAACTTGTTTAGCAATCAACTGATGCCCCTGATCTTTCTCCATCAAGCAGACTGCCGTTGCTATATTACCGCCTGCACTGTCTCCCATTACGATCACTTGTTTTGGATCAGCCTTCAAGCTGTGGGCATTTTCGACTGCCCACAGTAAAGTGTCGTAGCAATCTTCTAACGCAGTGGGATACTTGAAGAATGGAGCAAGTCGATAGCGCACAGCGAGGACAATAGCACCTGTATCTCTTGCAATGCGACGACACATGCGATCGTGTGTCTGAAAATTTCCATATACCCAACCCCCTCCGTGAAAAAATAGAACTAGGGGTAGGGTTGTCTGAGTTGAAGGATAGTACAGTCGAATTGGAATATCACCATGACGACCGCGAATGGTCTGTTGTATTACTTCCATGAGCGCAATTCGCTTCCCTGCTAAAACTCGCTCCAAAACAGAAGGAATCGGTCTTTCAGAGGCTTCGCGAAGTTCATCCAGATCCATTTGGTCCAGAGGTTTCGAAGCACTTAATATTTTGTTGAGCAGATGGATTTTCCAGTCCAGGTTGAAGTAACTTTGCATAATGTTCACGCCGCAATATACAAACCTAAGGGAGTTTAATAGACTGCATAGTACGTTCATATTGGGTGGATATATGGGAAGCTTCAGTGCATCTTCCAGCTACAAGCAGTTGAGTTCTGGAGAACCGGCTCAATGTATCGCATGCATTTCATCACTACAGTTCTGGAAAATAATAGCAGGGCGAATGCCTACTTGTTCAGAACCTTGAGTGGGATCGAGATTTGCTAACCAATTCAAGCTCAGCGCCAGATTTAATAGGCTTCATCGAGCAGTGACAGATCCTCGATTCAAGATACTCACCGCTTCACCGCATTGGTTTGTTATCTACCGCTCTGCAGTTGCTATCATAGCTTACTCGTCAACCAATCCACGGAGTATATCTAGTTTGTTGGATGGCGCATCTGGCGATAAGAAATTCGGGATTGTATTTGCCGTCCGTCTCGGGCGCGACAGGAATTCAACGGGCCATTCTGTGATCCGTTTTTCTGTCTTGTGCTCATAGACTCCAGGTTCTGGTTCGTTGATGTACTCTTTTTGCAGGATTAGCGCAAGCAGTTCCTCGGCACCCTTCGTAGAGCTGTAAAATTCCAAAGCATCCTCATAGTTCTCGAAGGCATAGAAATGGTCGTTGCCATCAAATTCGTCGAGGGCTCCACGTTCAGGGTGAAGCCAAACGCGGTATTCGAGAACCGCGTCCCAAACAAAACCACCTCCTGCACACGCACTAGCGTCGTAGGAGCCTACAAGTTCAGGGTCAAGGACTTTAGGATATTCGTTGGACTTCATAGTAAGATACCTCGCCCAAGTCCTGTCATACTTCGATTCAACGCTCATAAGTTGCAATAACCGTTGTATGAGTAACTGACTTCTCAAAGTGTGTTTGCTTGACCTTAAGATACGCATCATCTGAGAAGAATGAATTCATCGAGTCTTCGTTCGAAAAGTAAATCGTGAATACTCGATTGATTGGTGCATCCGTATCAGACTTGAGCACCTCAGAAACCTTGAAGTCATAGCCAAAACCACCGCCATAAGCCTTGAGGATTGGTGTCATCTCATTGCGATAGGTCTGATATGAACTATCATCTACAACATTCAGACCAACCAACATTTCAACTGCCATATCGCTTTACTGCAAGAAACCTGAACTTACTCTTTGCGAGGTCTAACGGTTGAGCTAACCGGACGACGATCGCCTTTGCAACTCAACAGATAACCTATGCTCTGTTTCGGTTCAGCGATTGGTTAGCCTTCTTTCACCAACAGGAGGCGGCACATACGAACTCGCCTCCGCTCAACTGTCACGACAACCCTTTGTTCTAGCTCCTTTGCAACCTCATCAAGAACTGTTAAGAGCAGATTGGTCGATGGTTGGGCAGGTAATCTTTCAATTCAGATGCGAATTACAGAAGGAGAGGCTTGGTGGTGCAGAAAACTCCCGATCTCGCCTGACTTTGTGATTTAACTTCGCTCTGCAACTGACATCCTGGAACCGCTGCAATTCAAGTTGCAGGAATATATCGACAATGGGGTTCGCCTGGGCTGGCTAGTCAACCCCGAGGATCAACAGGTCGAGATTTACCGGTCGCATCAGTCCGTCGATGTTCGCTCCTTACCCACTGAGCTATCAGGAGAACAGATAAGTGGGTAGGCAGAATTAATTACAAAGAAAAGTCGCTGAAACCCACTGTATACCTGGATCCAGTTTGTAAACGTCATTGCACAGGTACTTACTTCCGGGGTTTCTTCTGTATCCGGCTCTTTGACCAAAATTCCGATTGCTGATCGAAACCCTAAAATATAGGCAGTGAAGGGTGTACTGAAATGATGAATGAATTACCTGAAAAAGAGCAGTCTTCTAAATCTTTGAAAGGGAATAGGCAAGGACCAGTCTTCAATATTACAGACAGCACGATTACGAATCTGACCGGATCTGGGGACATCCACTATCAAGAAGCCTCTAACCAGCCATCCAGCCCGATCGAAGAGACCAGGAGACCTGATGAGACTCGCTCAGTCAAAACAATTCTGGTTTTGGCTGCAAACCCCAAAGGAACTTCACAGCTTCGCTTGGGGGAAGAGGTGCGGAAACTCCAAATGGGGTTAGAACGATCACAACAGCGCAATCGCTTCCGCATTGAACAACGGTGGGCCGTAACTGTGACTGATCTCCGACGAGCTTTGCTTGATTGCCACCCCCAGATTGTGCATTTTTCTGGGCATGGTGTTGGCACCGAAGCTTCAGGGCGGGATCGATCATCCACCCGTAAAGCCGTTGTTTCAGGCTCTGCGTCAGCACCAGAAGGCTTGTTATTTGAAGATGAAACAGGACAATCCCAGCTTGTTTCAGCTAATGCACTTGCCAGTTTATTTGCCTTATTTGGCAACCAAGTTGAGTGTGTGGTGCTGAATGCTTGTTACTCAGCAGTCCAAGCGAAGGCCATTGCTCAACATATTCCCTATGTAGTGGGGATGAAACGAGCGATTGGCGACAAGGCGGCAATTGAGTTTGCGATCGGCTTTTATGATGCAGTTTTGGCAGGGCGATCAGTGGAGTTTGCTTATCAGTTGGGCTGCACGGCTATACAGTTGGCCAGGATTCCAGAGCATTTAACTCCGATCTTGGAGCAGAAGTCTGGTTAGACAAATCTTCCCTTTAGCACTCAGTAGCTTGATCTTGTTAGAGCACCAATTCCTTATGTTCGGGTTTCAATTCGGGGAATCTCAATGCATTAGAGATAACACCATGTTTTTTTCCCTTCTGGTTAAAGGCTTCTTCTCCGCTGCAATCATCTAGTCGCCAGTAACCGACTAAGTTTTTCCAATAACCCAAGACTGAATCATCTGGATTTGGTTCTGGAGCACGAGCAGGAGGGTTAACAACGTCATCGTTAGGTTGGTCCTCGAGCACGTCGCGTTCCGCTTCCCTCGCCTTATGTTGGTACTCAACAAACAACTCCCGTGCTGCATCTTGTGCACTTAAGCGACAGGTCATATACTTTTGAATTTGATCTGGTGACCGGGCCACTTTCCAAAGCCGAATGTCACAGATCGCAATACTGTAATAATCTGTGCCTTCTTCCTTACTACCGATTTCAAGATTCCCTTGAAATCCAGTAGGGAATCCTTTGAACAGCCCAATGGTCTTTGCTTGCATTGCAGCAAGAATTGTTGAGCACCGCCCATTCACAACACAGCGTTGAAGTCTTCCGTCAATGTAAATCGAGACTTCACCATCGCTTGAATCCTTACTTGAATATCCACCAAGGCTAAAGGCTAGATGATGCCATAGATGATCATCAGGAAAATCATCTTCTGTATAAACTACTAATTCTTCTGTCTTTGGTTCTTCTTTACTCTGTAACTCAACTCGAATTTTACCTTCATACCACGACAGAGAATAACAATTTTTTCCCTGCTCATCGGTATGCTTGACGATAAAGCAGTTACCATACTCATGTTTAATCCACGCTTCAACGGTTAAACCTTTAAGTTGAGTTCCATCTTGACCAATAGAAAGATCCTTAACTTCAACACTACTTCCTTCTTCCTTAAAGCGTAATCCACAAGGCAAATCCAAAGCTGGATATTGAGATGCTCTTACAATTCTTGCCTGAGAGGAGATTACTCCATAGGCTCCTTGGCTTATTTCTAGATCAAGAGCGCTGTATAACTTTTCCCATACACCTCCGTGAACTAACCCATAGTCATCATAGGAAGGCTTAGTATTACCTCCAGGTTGACTGCTATTAGCAGCTCTATCACCATCTGATTCATCCAGCCGCCAATAGCCAACCAATCCAGAAGTATTTTCAGATAATCTATTGTTCATATTTTTATTAATCTCATTCTTATCTCTGATGAGATCCCAAATGCGAACTTCGGCAATAGAACCATAGAAATATCGGCCATAATTTTCAGAGCGACCAATATTAAGTTTTACCTTTGGAATAATGGTCTTTGAAAACTCTTCTTTTGATTTAACACACGTTTTCTCATACTGATTGACAGGATTACTGTGTTTAAAATTTCCATTCACATAAATTTTGATCTCTTGACCTACTGACCATGTGAACGATACATGATACCATCGCTCACTATCTAGCTCATTTTCATTGGCATCAGAATCATCTTCACCAGGATCATCTTTTTTAGGGTTGTTGCCACTAAAAACATCGTCTTCAGTGTCAAAAATTAGTTTTTTCTTTTTATCCTCATCAGAAGCTTGTAACTCAACACGAAGCTTTTGATTACGTTTCCATATGGAAAAGCCGTCCTCATTCCAACCACCACCCTGATAAACAATCATTCCATCTGACATTTTACCAAGATTTTTCACCCAGGCTTCTACTGTAATTGCATTAAATCCTTGGCAGTCCTCTTGTAGGATATTTAGTTGACCACAGTCAACATAATCACTGATTCCATTGAGGCGTATACCAAAATTGGGTGAATTATTTGTTTGTCCGAAAGAAGCAGTTGGATTGAATAAGGTATTGAATAAGTTTTCTGAGTTGTTTAGGCCTAAGTTTTGATATTCCTCTAACGTTTTTCCGGCAAGTGACTTCTTACAGTTAAGTAACTCCTTACAGACAATATTAAAGACTCTATTACCTATTGATTCTTCTAGTTTCCAGTAAGCAACTAAATTCTCATCAGTTAGGCCATTTTCTATATTTAAGCGTTGAAACATAGTCTCCTGAATCTCTGGAAGGGATCTCGCTTTCTTCCAGAGGCGAACCTCGGTGATAGCCCCTTTGAAGTAGCACTTGCGAGCTATATCAAGGCGCAGATAGGCACTAGATTGAGTACAATATGCTGCAATAATAGGAGATGGATAAGATGATGCATTTTGTTGGTTAAATTTGAGCCCTTCAATAAGTTTATCAATAATTTCAGCCCGACCAATGTTTAATCTTACTTCTGAATCATCAATGCCTCGAAATCCTTCTGAGAAGACGGTTGACTCAAGAGATTC
>JASJDH010000203.1 GCA_030065175.1 Leptolyngbyaceae cyanobacterium MO_188.B28
GCATGAGGAGTCTGAAAGGCTTACACAGCGCTAAAGTGTGAAGTTATTTTTGAATGCCCCCTAACGATTAACTCAAAATTTCATCGTCCATACAAGCAATGCAAAGGGCGATGCATCCCTGTTGAGTGCCGGGTCGATGGGTGGTGTTCGCCAACGAGACGACGCGATCGCCCGCCCCGTACACCTGACCATCCGCCACAAAATCCCCATCCAATACCAGAACGGTTTCTCCCCCAGCATGGGCATGGTTCGGGAATAAACCGCCCTTCGGCTTACGGATGAAAAAGGCGACTTCCCGATGCGCCTCATCGGTTCGCCAAGGCGCGATTTCGGCGTCATCAGAGCCCGGCATCGGTTCCCAGGCCAGCGCTGCAGCTTGCTGTTTCAAGTCTTCAACGGAGCGCTTGAGTAATTCCAGGAGGGGGGAGTCTGAGGCTTCTGGCTCCTGAGCGATGCGTTCAAATAACCGCGCCTTCAAGTCACTTGCCATGGCAACCAGGGGGGCGCTGTAGGGGAGAGCCGCCGCTGCGTCATGGAACTCCCTGACCTGCTGAGCAAACATGGCGTCCTGAGCTAACGTCTGATCCGCCTTGATTTGGTCGTCGGCATCCAGTAAATCAAGGGCGTACAGGGCGGCTATTTCATCAGTGGGGTTGGAATTCACGGGTCTTTCAGCAGGTGTCATGGCGCTATTCTAACTGAGGGGCGGGGGGCGCTTCTATAGGTAGTGGCGAAATATAACGGCGGATGAAGAGGGGCTATTCAGGTATACGCTGAGAATTGAGGATTGGATCTTATGATTTTCTAATCATCGGCTAAGAGCCCTTTCATCTTATTCAGCCCTAGTCTGATGCGGGTTTTGACGGTGCCCAGTTTGAGATTGGCGCGCTGCGCGATCGCAGATTGGCTGAGTCCCTGGAAATAGGCCATCTCGATCACCCGGCGCTGTTCCTCCGGCAACTGGGATAGGGCGCGGGTCACCTGCTCTCGCCGTTCCCCCAGTATCAACGCTTGCTCCGGCGTATTGTCTTCATAATTATCAATTGTTTGGGCTTTAGTGGTGGAAACTTCGACCACTCTAGACAGGCGTTGGCGTTTTCGCAGTCGGTCTAGGGCGCGGCTGCGGGTAAACAGAAACAACCAACTATCTACCCGGCTGCGGGCGGCGTCATAGCGGCGGGCGTCGCGCCACACCTGAGAAAAGACGTCCAAAACCACTTCTTCCGCTTCTTCCACCGAATTCAACACCTTAAACGCCAGCGAATATAGGATGCGAGCGTAGCGATCGTAGAGACGCCCTAGGGCGACTTGGTCGCGCTCGGCAATCTGACGGATTAAGTGTTCATCATCACTCGATGGCGGCGTGGCCATAGTTAAGGGGGGTCCTCAAAAAAAATATTTCCCGTGACAGATCCAAGCCAACAGATTGGGCGTATACCCCTTCAGATTGACCAAAATCAAAGATTGATCAAACCCAAAGGCTGAACGGCAGAACAGGATGCCCCCTGAGCTGACGGAGTTGTTTATGCAATTTTTAATTTGCATCGGGTTGTATTTTACACCAGCCAAAGACAATTGCTACTTGTTTTTCAGGAGAAGTTCCATATGTTTAAGTCACTCACCGCCCTTAACGTGCTGAAGCGCTTTTCAAAAACAGGGCTGCGTCTAGCCGGCCTGGTGCTGGGAACAGCCCTTATCCTGGGCGGCGGAGCCTATTACCTACAAGCGTCAGACCATGATGACGGCGAGGTGGACACAAAAGGCCGCAATCTCAACCTGACCGACCTTTATGTTTTCCGTGAGCAGGATCAAAATCCCCATGCCTCGGCAAACAACCTGGTGCTGATTATGAACACCAATCCGCGATCGGTGGCTCGACAGCAGTATTACTTCAGCACAAACGCCCGCTATGAGTTTCATATCTCCCAAAGGCCAGATAAAAACGCGCCAGTCACCGGTAAAGCGGATGTCACATTGCGGTTTGAGTTTAGCCCCCCCAACAAGCAGAACGAACAACAAGTGACCGTGACTGCGATTCGGAATGGCCGCAAGATCAGCGGCTCAGCGGTGACCACGCCGCTAAACGACCAATCCCCTAATATCAGCGAGGCGCCTCTAGGCAGATCCCGCCTGAAGATCTTCGCAGGATTGCGGGAAGACCCCTTCTTCTTTGACGTAGAGCAGTATTTCCGAGTTCGCGCTGGGGCGGTTGGAATTGGTCCAGCCGAGGGCTTTCGCACCCCCGATAGGGCGGTAGACTTCGCCACGGGTTATAACGTCAACACCATTGCGGTGCAAGTGCCTAAACGTCTCCTGCAAGGCCGCGGAAACACCAATGTATTTGACATATGGACGACGATTTCCGTGCCCGATAGCAATGGCCGATATGTACAAGTGGAACGGTTAGCGCGTCCCGCCATCAACGAAGGCTTGATTATCACCAACGACTTTTTGAATGCGCTTAACAGCGTCGGTCCCGACTTTGAAGCCGCCGCCCTAGCAGGACGAAATCCCGCCGCCAAGATAGCCGGCCCCATCGTTGGAGAAGCCAAACGGACGCTAATGGCCATCGGCAACAGTAGCGAACGGGCCGACGCCCTACTAGGCGCCTTCCTCCCCGATGTCATGCGGATCGACGTCAGTGGACCCAGCGGCTACGCCAATGACCTGAACGCTAAAGGCAGCCCTGTCCGAGGGCGAATGCTGAAAGACGACGTGATTGACATCACCCTCAGCGTGCTGACGGACGGAGCCATCACCTCTGATAACGTTTCCTACGAAGGCGTTGAAGATAACCCTTCCCAAGGCCATGATCCCTTGGAGGAATCCTTCCCTTATTTGGCTTTGCCGAATTAGTGGATGGGTGGATGGGTGGATGGGTGAGGGGATTTTGGGTCATGGGTCATGGGTCAATTGTTACTTTCCTCCTGCTCCTTTATCCCTGCCCCAAATAAGCGTTGGAAAATACCCACCCTACGGCTCCTCCACCCCCCCTATCCTCCCCATCCCCCCATCTCCTCTATCTCCCTCTACCCATCCACCCAACCATCCCATGCTCCACAACCTCCACCCCCTCTCCCGACGGCCTAAACCAATCCTCCTCGCGATCGCACTCCTAGCGGGCCTCGCGATCGCGCCATCCCTCCCCGTCCTCCTCAACTCATCCCCCTCTCCCTATCGCTACCCCTTTACTCAAACCAACCGCACCGATATTACGGGGCAACTCGAACAAGAACTGGCGTTTTACAAAGCGCGTATTCGCCGAAATCCTGAAGATGGTCTAAATCAGGCCGCTGTGGCGGGTGTTTATCTGCGATTGGTCCAGGCGACGGGGGATGCTAACTGGTATTTGATGGCGGAACAGGCCGCCAATACTTCCCTCAATAACTTGCCTTTCAATAATTCAGGGGCGCTGCTGGCGCTAGCCAATATCGCCGAAGCGAAACACGATTTTGTCCAAGCCATCGCACTGGCGCACCAGGTGCTAGACATTCAGCCCCGCCACGAAGAAGCGCTGGCGGTTTTAGTCACCTCCCATTTGGGGAAAGGGAAAATTGCCGCAGCGGACACAGCAGCGCGACAACTGGTGGAGCAAGCGCCCACTCTAGGCTCCCATACACTCATGGCCCTGGTTCACGTCGCCCAAGGTCAAGATGAAGCTGCCATTCAACGCTTCCAAAGCGCTTTGGCGGTTGAGGAACCAGAGACCCTAGGCAGTTCTGCCTGGACGAGGACGCTGATGGCCCGGTTTTACGCCAGTCGAGGCCAGATTAAGCAAGCGAAAGCACTTTATCGAGAAGCCTTACGCATTCTGCCGCGATCGCCCTTTGTTCTCACCCAATTGGCCCAATTGGAAACCCGCCTGGGCCAGTACCGCGCCGCTGAAAAACACTACGCTCAAGTGTTTTTCTCCCAGGATTATCCCAATGTATGGGATCACGTCGCCCTACAGGGAATGGCCCAGGTAAAAGACTTGCAAGGCGATCGCCCAGGCGCTGAAGCCCTATGGCGACAGGCCGAAACCCTCTTCCGCCAACATCAAGATTTGAGCACATTCGGCCATCGGCGAGAACTCGCCCGATTACTCCTGTCCCGAGGCCTAGACCGCGACCTGCCCGAAGCCCTCACCCTAATGGAAGCCGATTTGCAAATCCGCCGCGACGCTGAAACCCTCGATATCTACGCCTGGGTCCTCACCCGCCTCAATCGCTGGCAAGACGCCCAAGCCATTTTGCAAGACGCGATCGCCACCGGCCGCCGCAGCGCCGTCATTTTCACCCGCGCCGCCCAAGTCGAAACCCATCTAGGCAACACCGCCCAAGCCCAAACCTACCGCCAATCCGCCCAAGCTGCCGACCCCACCTTCGGTCCCCGCGATCGACAAATCTGGGGCCTGGGGGATTAGCCGAATTTCGGCCATTGGTCATTGGCCATTGGTCATTAGTCATTGGTCATTAGTCATTAGTCATTGGTCATTGGCTACTTGTTACTCGTTACTCGTTACTTGTACTTGCAAACTCGTCATTATTCATTCCTCAAGCGCAATCCCATCCACCCATCCACCCATCCACCCATCCACCCATGCTCATCCCTTCCCTCCGCCTAACCCTCCTCTCCCTCCTCACCGCCCTCTGCATCATCGTCTTCCATCAGCCCATCGGCTCCGCCCACTGGGCCGATCTGGCTGTGGCTGATGTGGTTGTGGGCAAGACAACGGCTCAAATGACGTTGACGATTCCGACTACCTTGGTGGCGTTTGCCGATGGCGATCGCGATCAGCGCATTTCGGCTTCCGAGTTTGAGGCGCATCAATTGGAGTTGGCGGGTTTATTTCGCAATCGCATTTCCCTTACCCATAATAAGGAATCGGCGGCTGAGTTTACGGTTAAACCTGTGAACCTTGAGTCGGCAGCCACAGCTAAAACGCCCGCCGCCCACAGCCGGTTTTTGCTGCAATATCGCTGGCTGAATCCATTAGACGCGCTGTCGATTCACTATGATCTGTTTCCATCAGGCGCGAGTCCTCGTTGCTTAGCGACGATTTACCAAAACGACACGGCCCGCAGTTTCGTCTTCACCCCTCAGAAAACCACTGTCACGCTGACTCCACAAAAACCTCGGCGACAACAAGTCCTCAGTTTTCTCAAGCTCGGCGCTGGCCACATTTTCACGGGCTATGACCATATCTTATTCCTAATCACGCTGCTGCTGCCGGGGGGTAAACTGATCAGTCTACTGAAGATTGTCACTGCCTTTACCGTGGCTCACTCCCTCACGCTTTCGTTGGCGGCGCTAAGTATTGTTACGTTGCCGAGTGTTTTAGTAGAGAGTCTAATTGCTTTATCGATTGTGTATATTGCGGTTGAGAATCTATGGCGGAAGCAGTTTCAACACCGCTGGCGGATTACTTTTGCCTTTGGTCTAATTCACGGGTTGGGATTTGCAAATATTCTGCGAGATTTGGCGGGAAGTCAGAGCAATTGGAGCTTATCCCTCGTTAGTTTTAATCTGGGGGTGGAATTGGGGCAGATTGCGATTGTACTGATGGTGTTTCTCTGGCTCCAGGTTCTGCAACGGCGACTTTGGGGCGTTTTCTTGCGGCGAGGGGTTTCTCTGGCAATGATTTTGATGGGGGCGGTTTGGTTTGTGGAAAGAGCGATCGCAGCGATTTAGCGACCAACGATGGATACGACCTAACTCTGCCCATCCTAACAATTGCGCGATGGTTCAAAGTCACCCTCCCAAGTTGGGAGAGGGATTTAGGGAGAGGGCCAATTCTACTATGCGCTCACTTTCAACCAGCCAAATAATTGCTTAACGGTGAGCTGCATCGTGATGCCTTCAGGACAAGGTAATAAATCATCTTCAGCTAACTCATCGGGTAAGCGATCGCATTGATAAACCAGCACGACTCGCTCATCCGGGTCAACTAGCCAGCCCATCTGTCCTCCATGTCGAAGGCTGTGTAAAATCTTGCGTATGACTCTCGTTTGCTTCTGATCTGGCGACAAAATTTCAATCACCCAGAGTGGGGCGAACTCAATGCCAGTACTGACAATTTCTCCCTCTGCATCCATTGGAATTTGTTCCGTAGCAAGGACTACTAGATCGGGAACGATGGAGCGATCGCCAAAGGTGCATCGGAGTTCGGGCAACGCCTCATAGTTTGAAGCAGCGGCATTGATGGCAGCGGCTAAACGCTGTTGTAATCGGCTGTGTTTTCCACCTGGCATAGGTTTCTGAATGGCTTCCCCACCAATGAATTCCCAAGCGGGCGACTCTTCAATCGAGGGCAGGATCAAGAAATTGTTTAAGCTGAGTGTGCCTGGGACTGCAATCATAGGCCGCAATTCGTAATTAGGAATGCTAAGCACTTCCAATTTTAGCGCCTCTGGCATATTCAAAGCAGCAATCCCTACACTTGTGCAGTTCTTTAAAGTTCTTCTCCCATAATCATGGAAAGGGATTTAGGGAATTTGCAGAAATATACATCCCTTCCACCCTCGCCTATCATGCTAAAAACACCTTACTGAATCTAGTTGGAACACCTCCTTCAGGAGGATAATGATGAGAAAGCAGCCTAAGGCGCTTGCAACAGCAGAATTGCTAGGACAACAAATCCTATCTCGCTCAAACGGAGGCTCTGATGACAACTCTAGCAACCCCAACTGGTCTGAATGGTGAGATCGCAACGTTTCAATGGCAATGGCGCAACCAGCCCCTCGCCATTACTTTCGAAACCCTGGGCGCTGGCCGTCCCGTGTTGTTATTGCCCGCCTTTAGCACCGTTTCAACCCGAGCGGAAATGGCCGCGATCGCCCAAAAGTTAGCTCCGCACTATCAAGTGACTGTTCTTGACTGGCCGGGGTTTGGCGATTCTGATCGACCCCGGCTAGACTACCAACCGGCGCTCTACCGCCAATTTTTGCAAGACTTTGTGGCGGCGCAATTTTCCGAACCCACGGCGGTGATAGCCGCAGGTCATGCCGCGGGCTATGTCATGGGATTAGCCCCTAAGAATATTTGGTCGAAAATTGTGCTGACGGCCCCCACCTGGCGAGGGCCGTTGGCGGTGATGGGCGCGCCGGAGGGAGTGCGCAGCGGCGTCAGGGCGTTGGTCCGTTCGCCTCTGTTGGGGCAGGCGCTCTATGGATTGAACACGCGGCCCAATTTTCTAAAGTGGATGTATCGTCGGCATGTCTTTGCGGATGCAGCAAAACTGACGCCAGACTATATCGCTCAGCGGTATCAGGGGACACAACAGCCTGGCGCTCGTTATGCTCCTGCAGCGTTTGTGACGGGCGGGCTAGACCCAGCGCAGACGAGGGCGGACTTTCTGGCTTTTTTTGAGGGGAGTGCGGCGCCGGTCATGGTGGTGGTGGCGGAACAGGCGCCGCCGTCATCCTTGGCGGAGATGGAGGCGATGGCGGATTTACCGCAGGTGCAGGCGGTGCGATCTCCGGGGAGTTTAGGGATGACGGAGGAATATGGAAATGAAGTCGCGGGTAAGATTTTACCGTTTTTGCAATCGGCCTAGAGCGCACTCTGGAGAAAATAGGCCTCAATTTTATCCGCTGCAAGGGGTTTTGAAAATAAATAGCCCTGGCCTAAGTTACAGCCTAGTTGCTGTAGCTGTTGAAGTTGCTCTTGGGTTTCAATGCCTTCCGCTACGACAGTTAATCCAAGTTGATTGCTCAAGGCGATGATGGTGCTCACAACCTGATAATTACGGTTTTCTGCTATGCGACTCACAAAAGAACAATCGATCTTCAGATTATGAGCCGGTAGCAGATGAAGGTAATTGAGGGATGAATAGCCAGTGCCGAAGTCATCAATACTGATCTGAATGTTTCTAGACTCTAATTGAGTTAATAAATCAATGGTCTGATCGATGTCCTCAATCAACATACTCTCGGTAATTTCTATGGCGATTGAGTCACCCTCTAATCCAATATCCGCTAATACGCGGTTGATGTCTTCAATTAAACTGGCTTTGCGAAGATCTTGAGCCGAAAGGTTAATACTGATTTTGAGCGGAAAACAATCTGCAAACTTGTTTTTCCAGTCGATTAGATGTTGACAAGCTTGATAAAACACCCAACTATCCAGTTGCGTAATCAACCCAGCCTCTTCGGCAACAGGAATAAATTCGTTTGGGAACACAAGCCCACGAGTAGGATGCCGCCAGCGGACTAACGCCTCAAATCCAACCAGTCGATTGTTGAGTAAATCAACGATGGGTTGATAATGTACTACAAATTCTTTTTGTTCAAGAGCCCTGCGCAGATCGGTTTCTAAAGCGAGGCGATTCAGCGCCTGAGTGTGCATGAGCGAATCGAAAAATTTATACGAATTTTTCCCTTGCTTCTTGGCTCGATACATCGCAATATCGGCATCTCGAATTAAATCGGAAGCCTGATGGTAATCCTTTGTTCCGAGAACAATACCAATACTTAAACTAGTGAAAATTTTATGTTCATTGATGATTAATGGTTTTTTACAATCCGACAAGATACGCTCGGCAATTTGGACCACTTTTTCCGGACCATTAATATCCTCTAGTAGTATTACAAATTCATCTCCCCCTAGGCGAGAGACTAAATCAATGTCTCGTAAATGGGTTTTTAGCTTCTGAGCAATTGTGGTAAGCAGCAGGTCTCCAATAACGTGTCCCAAACTATCATTGATTACCTTGAACCGATCTAGGTCTAGAAATAAGATGGCATACTGGTAGTCCTCATGACGTCTGGCTTGGTTGATCGCGAGTTCGAGCCGCTTTACCAATAGAGTTCGATTCGGCAAATTTGTCAGCGGATCGTGCAACGCATTATGGGTAATCAGCGCATGGGTTCGTTTGAGTTCAGTGATGTCGCGACAGACAGAAATCAATAATCCATCCTCAGTGAGGGTTAAGGATACTCCCTGAGTAAAGGTAGAGCCATCTTTGCGAGTGGCGATCGCTTCCCCCTGCCAAGCGCGATTGTGCGCCAATACTGGAAAAACTTCGCGTTCAAACCGGGCGACTTCTGTTGGGGAGTATAACTGCCTCCAGGTTTTGCCGAGCAATTCCTCGGGCTCTTCATAGCCAAACAGGTCTAGATGGGCGCGGTTTAAGTAGAGATAAGCGTCATCTTGCAGAATCGCGATCCCGTCAATCGCAGCTTCGATCGCCGCCAGTTGACGGTTCAGAAGAACTTCGGCTTGTTTGCGCTCGGCCCGTATTTGGGCGTCTCGGACTTCACGCCGGACTGCTTCGGACAATCGGGCCAAGTTATCTTTCATTAGATAATCATGGGCTCCCGCCTTCATCATTTCTACCGCTGAGCGTTCGCCGATAACACCCGAAACGACGATAAACGGAATATCAAGTTGACTTTGTTGAATAATTTCCAGCGCCGCAGGAGCGTCAAATCCAGGTAAGTGATAATCAGAGATAATCACGTTCCAAGGATAGGTTGTTAGGATAGCGCGAAGCGACTCAGCTGTTTGAACCCGCTCCCAAACGAGGGTGAAATCACCTCGACGCAATTCACGCAATACAAGCAATGCATCGTCTTCTGAATCTTCAACGATCAATACGTTGAGAGGTTCACTCATGGTTTCCTTCTGGCAATGGCTCGTTGAGTAGCGCCCAATACAGACCTAGTTGAGCGACCGCATGGGTAAATTGATCAAAATCCACCGGTTTTCGCACATAACTGTTGGCTCCCAGGCTATAGCTCTCAATAATGTCACGCTCCTCGTTAGAGGATGTGAGCACGACTACCGGCAGTAGTCGGGTGCG
Source organism: Leptolyngbyaceae cyanobacterium MO_188.B28 (assembly GCA_030065175.1). Classification (GTDB taxonomy): domain Bacteria; phylum Cyanobacteriota; class Cyanobacteriia; order Phormidesmidales; family Phormidesmidaceae; genus JAKSDM01. The sequence goes on from JASJDH010000203.1 coordinate 9,785, forward strand.
TTCATTCGCGCGGGTCCGTTGCAACACCTCCAATCCATCAATCTTGGGCAGTTTTAAGTCCAGCAGTACGACACTAGGTAAGGGATTAGCCGTCAATATAGTGTTCAAGGCTTCTTCCCCATCCCGAGCCACTTGAATTGGATTAGTTACCCGACCCTGTCGCAGCGCCCGAATGGTCAACTGCTCATCGTCGGGATTGTCTTCAACCAACAAAATTGGACGAGGAGACACCATAGATTATACTCCTAGCTGTAGAAGGGGATTGGGGACTGTGAAATAAAAGGCGTCGCCTTGCTCTACAGCACCCTCCGCCAAAATGCGTCCCCCATAGCGATGGATTTCAACTCAGTCATCAGTTCTTGAGCCAAGGTGCTGAGATTGACCGTAGTATACCGAATTTCAGAGCGAGCTACTCGTGGCTGGAGACTCTACCGCCAGAATCAGCCGAGCAGATACCTGGCGTAGATGCTCCTCTGCCTAAGCTAGGTTTCCAAAAACAGCAGTGTCCGTGGGGAATAGAAAGTAGGATATTTTTTAGGGTATCTCCCCTAAAGAATGCTCATTGATTAGCATTATGTATATTGGGAATTGTGAAATAAAAGGTTGCGCCCTGCTCTACAGACCCCTCGGCCCAAATACTGCCTCCATGGCGAAGAATTGCTCGCTGAACCGTCGCCAAGCCGATCCCTACCCCCGAAAATTCATGGGCATTATGCAATCGTTGAAAAACTCCAAAGAGCTTTTTAGAATACGCCATATCAAAACCGGCTCCATCGTCACGAACAAAATAGATGGGGCGCCCTTCCTGGTGAAGGATACCGAATTCGATGCGGGCCGTAGAGTGGCGGCGGGTAAACTTCCAGGCGTTGTGTAACAGGTTGGTCAGGACTATCCGCATTAGGGTAGCGTCAGCCGAGACAACGGCCTCTGGCGCGATCACCCACTCAACTTGCCGCTCTGGCTCTGAAGATTGCAATTCTTTTTTCAGCTCTTGAGCTAAATTACTGAGGTTGATTGTCGTGTAACGAATTTCAGCCCGAGATACCCGCGATAGGCTCAGCAAATCATCGATCAACTTACCCATCTGGACTGCATTTTTACGAATCCGATTAAAATAATCCTTTGCAACTTCATTAAAGGTTTCCCCATAGTCGTCGAGTAAGACTTTGCTAAAGCCATCGATCGCCCGCAGGGGAGCCCTCAGATCATGGGAAACCGAGTAGGAAAAGGCTTCTAATTCTCGGTTAGAGGCTTCTAATTGAGCGGTGTAGCGTCGGATTTGTTCTTCAGCTTGTTTGCGATCGCTAATATCTCTGATCAGACTATGCAGAACCGTTTCTTCCTGATAGGGAATTGCGGTTAACATGACTTCCGCCCAAAAGTTTTCGCCGTCTAATCGCTGATGCACCCATTCAAATCGATGACTCCCGGTTTGTAGAGCCTCCTTAATCAGGGTATTCGCTTTATCGATCGAACGCTGTCCATCAGGTTGAAGTTCTGGAGAGATTTGGGCTAGATGAATCGAGTATAGTTGTAACTTGTTTGGACACCGAAACAAATCAATCGCTGCTTGATTACAGTCGAGCAAACCTTGATCCCCTAACAGAATAATAGCGTCTGCGGCTTTTTCAAATAATTGTTTGAGGCGAGATTCCGATAACCGTAGCTGCCTTGCTTTTTCCTGTTCAAGTAAATAGAGGCGGGCGTTTTTCAATGAAATTGCCGCCTGGGTGCAGAGGAAATTGAGAATAAGGATGAGATCGCGGGTAAAAAGGTTACGGGTTGATCGATTCTCCAGATACAGAATCCCAAACAATTTTCCTTGGTTAAGGAGGGGGAAACAGAGGAGGCTCTTAGGTTGTTGCTGTCTGAGATAGGCGTCAATGATGGGTAAATCGGTGTTGAGATTGTCAATTACCATCACTTCCTGGGTGTTTTTGACATACTGAATCAGCTTGACGGGCAAGTTGGCATTGTCCTCCAGGGGAACTGAACAGAGGTCTGCTTTTTTTTCAGAGGTTGCAACGGCTTCGACGCACCATATGTCATTCTCATTGGGGAGAATTAAGGCGCAGCGATCGCCCCCAGAGTACTGCATGATAATCTGAGTCAATTGGTGTAGGAGTTCATCCAACTGGATAGTGCTGGAAAGATTCTGAGAAGCCTTGAAGATGGCTGCAAAATCGAGAACGGTGTTAATGGCGTCGCCAGAAAAGCCGCTGTTTTGCCTGGAGGCTTGGATTGAAAGATTGGAGTCGGTAATAGCCGCAAGGGTGTCGAGTAGAGTTGGGTCTTGGGCTGCTGGCTGCAGAATTGGGCGCAGTAGAGAGGCGTAGCGATTTTCTAAATCATCGGTTTTGGCTTTAGCTCCCCAACGGGCGTAGCAATAATAGGCTGCCTGCATATAGCCTGCGGCGACTTTTTCCTTACCCCAATCGAGGTAGAATTTGGCGGCGAGCTCGTTGGCTACCGCTTCTTCTTGGATATATTCATTTTCTTTGGCTCCGGCGATCGCCTGATCGTACATTTCTATGGCTTCTAACCGTTTCCCAAAAACTCGATATTTTTCGGCTTCTACTAACTGCCATTTATGCAAATAGTTCATTGGGGCGTAGCCTGCCCAAAGTTTTAAGCTGGCCTGGTTTTCTTCTACTGTTTTCAGTTGGGATTCTAGTTCTGTAGGAGACTCAGGGATAGTCGCCAGAGCAACTAAAGAATCATAAAAATAAAATCCTGCTTCGCAAACCGTCGCCACCCCTCCAGCTACATACTGTCTTGACTGTCTGGCGTCGGCCTTCGCTAAAGTAATCTGTCCCAGGAGAAACCTCACTGTCGCCCGATGGAGATAAAAATAGAAAATCCGAGTCATATCATGGGAATTCAATAACTCAGAAATCCACGGATCTTGATCGGAAATTTCTTCAATTGAAAGCTTAATCTTATCTGGATTACCTAATAGAAGCAGCGTAGTTTCCCAAAGGATTAAACAATATTTTTCCGACGTCGGCAAGTACAATTTGAGCATCATCTGGCGATAGGCTAAGATTTGAGCCGCCAATTCTGCTAATGGTTGACCGCACCAGTAAGCATTAACGCAAAATCGTAAGTTCTCAAAAACCGCTGACAAAAGTCTGTAGGGAACATAATCGACGTAGAGGTTGCTATCGGCGCCAAAATCTGGTCTAAGTGAGGATATGAGTCCTACGCTTTCCCTGTCCAAAAATCACCAACCTGTCTTCTGCTCTGAAGTAGAGAGGTTGCAAAATATAGTGCGAAGGCAGCAAGAGCAGATTGCAGTCCAACAACAAATCATCGACACATTAGAGACACAACTCAAAAAACAAGGGGAACGAATTGAGCAGTTGGAAGTAGAACTAAAAACGTTAAAGAAGCTCAAAGGGAAACCCAAGATACGAGCCAGCCGACTCAACGAGTCAAAAGCAGAAGGGGAAGAAGGGGAAGAGAGAAAACGACCGGGTTCAGCCAAACGGAGTAAGAAAAAGGGATTTGGGTGCTACGAAGAAAAAATCATCCAACCCGATGAGATTCCTGAGAATGCAAAGTTCAACGGATATCGGGACTATGATGTGCAGGAATTCAACCTGGAGTGTCATCACATCCGATTTCGATTAGCCGAATATATCACTGAAGAGGGGACCTCTATCGTGGGGAAATTACCTTCGGAGTATCGTTACGGTCATTACGGTCCAATGTTAGTGGGATATATTCTCTACCAGCATTATCACTGTCGGGTGAGCCAACCGTTACTGCATGAGCAATTAAGCGAATGGGGGGTGGAGATATCCAAGGGGCAGTTGCATACCCTATTGTGTGAGCACAAAGCGTCGTTTCATGCTGAACAGCAGCAGGTATTGAAGGTGGGCATCGAGACGGCGAAGTACATCCAAACGGATGATACGGGGGCTCGACATCAGGGTAAAAATGGGTATTGCACGGTCATTGGCAATCAGTGGTTTACCTACTTTAGAAGCACAGATAGGAAAAGTCGTCAGAGCTTTCTAGAGACTTTGCAAGGGGAGAGTCTGCTCTATGTGCTCAACGAGTATGCTCACGATTATTTGAAGTCCTATGGGTTATCGGCGAAGGATTGGGAGAAACTGACGTTTTCTGCTCAAACGTTGGCGAGGGAACAGAGGGAGTGGAGCGATTACCTGAAAGACTTGGGGATTGTGGGCAAACAAACCAGTCGATTAGTCACTGAGGCGGCTTTATTGGGGGGAGCCATTGAACAGGGAGTGGATATCCATCTGAAGATTCTCAGTGATGGAGCGCCCCAGTTTAATGTACTGGTCCATGCCTTATGTTGGATTCATGCCGAACGAGCCCTGCGTCGATTGTCAGGGGAAACCCCCCAGCAACGTCAAAATATTGAGCAAATGCAACAGTTGCTATGGGAGTATTACCAGCAGTTAAAAGTCTATCAACAAAACCCAGATACATCCATGAAACTGCAATTGGAACAGGACTTTGAACAACTCTTTGGTCGGTGTTTCCTGAACCACAGCGCACTCAATAAAGTTTTGAATCAATTCAGAGCCCGTAAAGATGAGTTATTGCGGATGTTGGATTGTCCCCAATTACCGTTGCATAACAATGGCAGTGAATCGGATATTCGAGAATATGTCACTCTTCGCAAGGTGAGTGGGGGGACTCGTTCTGAAGCTGGAAGGCGAGCCAGAGACACCTTTTTGGGATTAAAGAAAACCTGTCGTAAGTTGGGTATCTCCTTTTGGCGGTTTTTGATTTCCCGATTGCGAGGAGATGGGCAGATACCTCCTTTGCCTGATCTGATTCGAAGTCTGTCATCAACTCCACCACAAGAGAGCATCCCAACCTGAAAGTCAGGGTATAACTTGCTGCCTACCAGGACTTATTGGGAAATTGCC
>JASJDH010000204.1 GCA_030065175.1 Leptolyngbyaceae cyanobacterium MO_188.B28
GCTTCGAATGAACCAATGTTTCCAATTGTTCTCGCAAGGCCATAAAGCGCCCTTGCTGAGCCGCCTCTAGTAGCGCTTTCAAGGTTTGTGCAGGAGGCGCCACGATTTCAAGGGGCGTTGATTCCGATGAACCCTCTGGTTTTGCTGGAGTTTCATATTGCCACGCTAGATTTAAGCATTCGGAGAGGATCTGAAATAGCGCTTCGGCATTGACCGGTTTTGACAGGAAATGATCGCCTCCTTGCGCAATGGCCTTTTGTTGATCAGCCTGCGAGACGGAGGCAGACGACACAAGTACGTAGAGGTATTTCAACTCATCTATCTTGCGAATATGTTGGATTAACTCAAATCCATCCATCACTGGCATGGCAATGTCAGTAATGACTAGATCTGGTTGCTTACGCCGTAGAGTTTCTAATCCTTCTTGACCGTTTTGGGCTTCAATGACTTTAAAGCCAAGGGGTTCCAGGAGATTGACTAACACAGATCGATTCTCCCAACGGTCATCAACCACCAGAATCGAACGGCGATCGCCTGCATAACCAATGATGCGATCTTGTTTGCTTCCCAATTGCTGCTGTTCAGGCCAGTTCTCAACGAGAGGAAACTCAACTGTAAAGAAAAACTCACTTCCCTGGCCCAACTTGCTCTTGACCTGAATACGGCTCCCCATGAGTTGTACAATCCGCTGACTAATGGCTAAGCCTAGCCCAGTCCCTTCAACTTGCTTTTGGCGATCGCCCACCTGCTCAAAGGCTTGAAATAACTTGGCGCAGTCTTCTTCAGCAATGCCGACACCGGTATCAATCACCTGAAACAATAAGGTTGCTTGGGTTGCGGACAAATTCACCAGATCCACTTTCAGGGCGACTGAGCCTTGAGGGGTAAATTTAACCGCATTGCCGACCAAATTAATCAATACCTGACGCAGACGTTTCTCATCGACCTTTACCCCCTCGGGCAACCGAGAACTGGGTTGATACACCAACTCAATCTGACGTTGCGCGGCCCGAATGCCACATATTTCAACGACACTTTGAATCAATGACGGTAAATGGACGGCGGTGGGTATTAGCTCTAACTTACGGGCTTCAATTTTGGAGAGGTCCAAAATATCGTTAATCAAAGTTAGGAGATGTGAGCCGCATTGATGAATGATATCAACGCCTTCTCGTTGTTTTGACGGTAAGGATGGCGCACGGCTTAGGATTTGCGCGTAGCCCAAGATACCGTTTAGAGGAGTGCGGAGTTCATGACTCATATTAGACAAAAACTCGCTCTTTGCTTGGTTGGCGCTATCCGCTAGAGCTTTTGCCGCCTTCAAGTCTACTGTCCGCTCTTCAATGCGTTGTTCTAGAGATTCGTTCAGTTGTTGCAGTTTAAGTTTGGTTTGGCGTAAATCTTGCAAGTCTTTTTGGTTTCCGTAGCCTTCTTGTCGAAGCCAAATCGATAGGTAAGACATCATGCCAACAAAGGGCAAGAAGTAAATCACGTGGACGACAAACATCCGCCAGAAGTCAGGGCTGGCGAATACGTAGATTGGAGCCCCCTGTGTCTGGGCATAGCCCAATACCAGATGATGTAAATAGATAACAACGGTTGAGACAACGATCGCTCGCCAATCTCTATAGTACAAAAGCACTCCAATCAGGCCGAAGGCTGAAAAATGCGCCTCTGTCGCACCGCCGTTCTGATGAATAATGAGGCCTGTATAAATCATGAAGCTACTCGCGTTGAATAGTCTCGTGACTAGACTGCCGGGGAAGCGGCGAACTAACCAAAATGAGAGTAGCAATATAGGCAGGCCAATTCCGAATGCAGCAATCCAGGTGTGATGCAGCGGTGAAAGGAGTAGGCAAACTAGGGTAAGGAACCCATTCATACCGAGCATGACTTGATCTGCATGCTCTCGGTAGGGGCGAAGAAGTGGGTCAAAAGCAGCCTCACTTGCAAGAAATTTTAGCGCCACGGGGATACCCTACTACTCATTAGTCATCCCTTATAATTGCCATTTTTGAGTCGGTTCGCACAATCATCTGAGCCCCCCCTGCGCTGATGAGAGCCTCCGCGCAGGGGGCTCGAACAGTCTGCCTGGACTCCAACCTTAAGTGGGGCAATCCAGTAGAGCAGGACGTCAGAAGTCAGAAATCAGAAGTCAGTCAAGAACTGGATTCCATTTAGAGGTCAAAGCTGACTTGATAAAAGGGCGATTGCTTGAGTCGCTCATAGTTTTGTGAAATAAACATAGCTTCAGCCTAGCCTGTGCCATCAAGATGTAACAAGCTGATGCTTGTTCATTCATAATATTGGTTGTATCTACCCATTAAAGGCACTCGTTTTAAGATGAAGGGATATAAGATGCCAGTCGAGCGGTTGGCGCGTGTATTCAAGAAAAGTCGTGATAGTTGGAAAGCCAATGCAGCCGAGAAGCAGAAGAAACTGAGGGCGCTAGAAATTAAAGTGCGAGACCTTAAAGCTAGCCGAGATTACTGGAAAAAGAAGGCCCAAGAGGCGACGGCACAATTGCGACAACTAGAAGCGGAGCCGGAAGCTCGGCCCAAAAAGGGGGACTCAATCAATCTGAATCCGCCAATATTTTCCTAGGAGATTGGTTGGGAGGCGAAACCAATGAGCATTTATGGCAGGCGCCCAAAGGCCACTTCTATCCTCTGCTGATTATCCAGTTAGGGATTGCCCAGGTGATGCAATGCCTAACCAGTCTGCGAGGGGTGCAGCAGACCTTTGAGTTGTTTGCTCAGTATTGGGCCATACCGACCCCGTCGTTCAGTAATATTCGCCGCTGGGTTTTGCGCTTAGGACTCTACGAACTGCAACGGGAGAAGGAATATCGAACCGACTGGATTTTCATCTTGGATCTAACGATTGAGCTAGGAGAGGCCAAATGTTTAGTCATCTTGGGGATTCCCCAATTTCGGTGGGATGTGATTGTGACACAGGAACAGCGAGGGTTACAGCATCAAGATGTGGAAGTGCTTGATATCGAGATATTACACCCCAGTAATGGCAAAGAGATTGAGCGAGTCTTAAACCAATTGAGTACACGGGTGGGCGTGCCAGTACAAATCCTCTCCGACCATGGCAGTGACCTGAAGAAGGGAGTAGAACTATATCTCAGCGATAAACCTGAGGTGATTTATACCTACGACGTTACCCATTGGCTGGCGCTGCAGTTGAAAGCTGAGTTGGCCGGTGATGAGCGCTATCAATCCTTTGTTCAGCAATGTAATCAGTGTCGTTGCCAACTCCAGCAAACTGAATTAGCTGGGTTGATGCCGCCCACTCAACGCACCAAAGCCCGGTACTTCAATGTGGATCGCTTGGTTGATTGGGCGCAGCAGATTCTGCGATACCAGCAAAGAAATGATTTTTCCCACCTGAGCAACGAGTTTACCATTGACACTCATACCCTTGAGGTTTTAGCCCCCGTTCTGGACTCTACAGCCTATAGGCAGCTCTTTCATCTGAAAGGAAACACCTATGCGAATCACTCAGTCTTTACTGAGACCCTCAGCCAACACCTTGGAGCCACGGTTTTTACAGCCCATGCTCAACTCATCAGCCAAACGGCCTCCGTTGGTCGACGACGCTTTCAGCAAAAGTTAGGTTGGTTGAAGGACTATCAGATCGAGCTGAACACCTACAGCCAAATGGTTGAGTTCACGCATCAGCTTGAACGCCAACTCAAGCATCAGGGCATTAATTCCAATTCCCTGTTCACCTTTATCAAAGCCACATTCCCTCGTCAACTGTCTCCTCGTCTGCAAACCTTCTATTCAAAGTTCATCCCCTACTTGCTCGAAGAAGGCGACAAGGTTCCTCAAGATAAATCACTGCTCGCCACCTCGGATATTATTGAGTCTCTCTTTGGCAAATACAAACGATTTTCGGCAAAGAGCTGCTTGAAAGAGATCGGCCCGATGATTTTGACTATCCCACTCTGTACCATTGAGATCACCACAGATTTGGTCAAACAGGCAATGGAGACTATTCGTGGCATTGATGTTGAACATTGGTTGGGACAAAGGTTGGGGCAGTCTATGCTCTCGAAAAGGAAAGACATGTTTAAACCACCTGAAAAAAACACAAAAATAGCATGAAGATTTCTCCCGGAAATCTATCTTGATGGTACTTGCTACCGTAAGGCTAACTGTTGGGTGTTGAAGAGGCTTCGTCTCTATGAGGGTATTATGGCTGGCGCATTGAAGAGTATCACAAAATATTAAAATCCGGTTGCCAAGTTGAGCGCTATCGACTCGCAGCGGAGGGGATGAAACCCTTATTAGGCTTCCTGAGCGTTATCGCAGCCGATTTATTGCGGTTAACCTATTTGCAACGGACTCAGCCAGAGATGCCAGTGGAAGCGGTGCTCAATTCAGTCCAAATCCAAGTCCTCAAAGCTAAATCTTCTCGGTTACCCAAGACGTTGACAATCGGTTGGGCGGTTGAAGCCATTGCTCGGTTGGGTGGATATTTGGAGCATCGTCGTAAAACACCCGTCGGCATTCAGGTGCTCTGGCGAGGCTGGGCTAAATTACAGGACTTGGTTGAGGGATGGCAATTGGCTAATCAGACTTAACGGGAAAAGTCAGATGCGAAACTTGTCCGCTACGATGGACAGCCATTGTTGCGGGTTAGTTTTGAAGGAGGCCTCCATTTCGAAGGTTCTCACCAGGTTGTGAGCAATGGCGTTCAACGATCCTTCAGCATGATTGCACTGTCGTTCTTTCTCCAGGAATGTATTGGTGCGAGAATAATTCGGACGTTGCCCATCGCGCCACTCGACTCCTTGATCCTGATTGAGTACCTCTTCCCGATCTTGCACCCAGAGAAGTACATTTCCATCTGCGCTCATATTCGGTTTGCTCCTGTAAGGAGAGGCGGAGAAAAATAATTTCCCCCATAGGCTATCAGGTTCAATCCGATTGAGAAAGCCCTCTCAGAAGAAAATTTAAAGTAGAAAAGCATCCTATATCAGTTATGAAATTCCATCAGATGACATTCTTTGTTGAACTAAAATTTTGGCAGCCTAACTCAACTTTGATTCTCACAAATCGAATAGGAGAATAATAATTTAAGAAACTGATTTAAACTTTATTTTTTAGAGGATACTGACAAATTTACATTCGGAAATATAACGATTCCCACTAATAATAAAGAGGCGCCCAAAATTAGGGCTCGTATTTGGTCACAGCAAAAAGGTAGGCTTATTGAGAATAGCCATTTCTTAAGTCTAAACTTTTGATGTTGAGCAAGACTGTTGTGGTGTTGGTGGTGACGGCCCCATTGTTGTCAGCAGTTTGAATAACTCTTCAACCGCATTCTTGCCTTGGAGTCGCATGGTTTCCAAAAAACTGAACATCATGGCCACCAACTGTCCACCCCAATGGCTCCTAGCTCCACCACTCACTTTGCGATGGATCACCACTGGACGTAATCCTCGTTCTGCATCATTGTTGTCCGGTTTCACTTCTGGATAGGTCAGAAAAGTGAACCATTCCGACCAATGACGAGTAAACCGATTGGCCAAGGTTTGGGCGTCGGCTGGCCATCCCTGCTTCGGCGGATTGTCTAGCACATCAGCCAGTTCAGCCTCTACGATTAAACGATGATTTTGAAGTTGGCTAAGCTGCACTTTGCCCGCATGATAATCTTGGTGAGCTTGACGGGCGCTCTGGAGAATCGGCATTATTCGCTCGGCGAATAATCGATTAGCCGCAAAATTGGAGGTCGTTAACGCCTCGAGTTCGCGACCAATATGGGCTAAGCATTTCTGTTTCGCTTTCGCATTCTGGGGACTATAGGCTGACCAGCAATCACTGCTGAGAATACCCTCAAAGTCCTCTCCTAATAATGATTTCACCTCTTTTGAACTGCGACTGGGCGCCAAAAACATCACACAGACTTCATCCGAGGTGGCTATCCATACCCAATAGTTCAAGCCATCCAAACGATAGCTGGTTTCATCCACACAACGGACTCCCGGTTCTTGGATATATTGCCACCATTGCTCGTAGCTGGGATACAAACTCTCACAAAACCATTGGTGCATCTTCGACAGACTTCCTTGGGACAGAGGAATGTCGAAAATGGTTTCCACTAGATACCGTTGCTTGGCCCAACTCAAATGACCGCCGTATCCTAGCCATCCCACTAAGCTACTCAGCAAAGCGCCATAGCTAAAGTCCTCTCGACACCCCAAGGGAAAATCAGCATAGCCTTGCCATCCACAGACTGGACACTGATATTTAGGGCGTTGGTATTCCCATATTTCTACTGGCTGCTTAACCAATTCCGCGATTTGATTCTTGCGCACAGGCGCATCCGCTACGGTGGACAGTTTACTCCCACACTGAGGACAGCGTTCAAGCTCTACCTCTATTGTGTGGTCTACACACCCAAATCCATTCCGCGTTTTACCCTCATGTCCGTATTTGGGTCCCTGTTTCTTCTTTCGCGATTTTACATCCTTGTTTTTCTTCTTGTGAGCATCCGCCGAGGGGGGCTTTGAGCTATTTTCACTATTTCGATTGGTTAACTTGCGCAGTGCTTCTTTGAGTTGTTCAACTTCACCTTGCAACTGACTCAGTTGGGTTCGTAACTGTCGATTCTCTTCGCGTTGCTGGAGATATTGCTCATACCAAAACCGAGCCCCCATCTGGTCTGGGTCAAAATCTGGGGCGTCAATCTGGCTTAGTATATCTGGTTCATTCTCCTCCATAAGGCTCAAACTACTGCATCTGGATAGTTTGAGCTATTCTCAATTAATGATTCTTATTGCGGTGACCAATTACAGCAGGGGCAATCCAACGGGGAGGGAATACAGAAGTCAGAAGTTATTAGGAACTGGATTCTATCTCCTATCTCCTGTATTCTGCCCCAAGGAAAATTTCCTACTTTAACAGTGATAATCCATTCACTATTAAGCAAGCTTCAATCGATACTTTTGCTGAGCCGCTAATTTGCGCGGATGAGGAACCCCTTTTTCGGCAAAGTGCTGCAGTTCTTCAGTGACTTTCTTGGAAACCCCGCCCATTTGCATCCGCATCATGGGACCCATTACCAAATTGAACACCGGCAGGATAGATATTTCCATGCACATGTCCACTCTGGATTGATCCTTGCCCAGCGGCGTGACTTTCCAGGTATTAGCAAGGTTTTTGACAAAAAATGGCATTTTGTCACCCTGAGCAGTATAAGAAACAACTTTTCCACGCTCATCGTACTGAGTAATGGTTTCCTTAAACCCTCCCAGATCGGTTTCACAGATCCGGCCTGAGCAGGGGGCATTCTGAGGGATGACGCCACTATTGCGTTCCTGGGACGCATGGACAGCACTGGCCCATTCAGACACCTGGGCATATTGGCGTCCGAGAATTTCCCAGACTTTATCAGCAGATACGTTAATGGTAAATTGTTGCTTAATTTGCATTGGTTTGACTCCTATTTAATTTCCTAAGGGGTATCGAGTGAAATTGATCAGCATTGTCTGTGGCGGATGGATGAGGCCATCAGCCTGTGTCTAAGCAAAACGTTGTTGGCAGTAGAAACCTCAGGGGCTTCTGGATGGGTTAGGCGGCGATCGCGTTCACCGGGAACTGAATTTCTACCACCATTTCGGATTCATGGCCGGGTTTGGGGGGCACGACGAACACCTCCCGGCCGGGTCCAATTAGTTTGAATTGATGAGTTTCGACCCAGGCGCCAATTGCGCTGTAGCAGAGGTGGCCATTTTCAGGACCGCCAAATCGCACAGCCGTCACCGCTGTTTGGACAGGGGGAAGTTCTCGCACGGTCATAACCGATCCGTTTGGTAATGGCACCCTGGTTTCCAGGTCATGATTGAGCAGAAATCCAAACTCCAGATCCCAATTATTCTCTTCATACAATTCGCTATGAATCACTGCGGCAAATCTTCCTAGAGACTTAGCCTTGACCTGTTTAGAAACCGTCTGGCCCATGTCTGCGATGAACGCGAGGGTCTCGACTAAGTCTTTAAAGGTCTGTCGCAGCGAAAGGAAGGGGTGAGCCGGTAGGCTTTTCAACACAACGTCGTCATCTTGAAATTGCCCTTTTTGCTCAAGCTGCTGAAGCCGTGACTCCACAGCCCGAAGACGAACGGCTTCCGCCTGGATGGTTTGCTCAATCTGCGACTTTTTAAGCGTAAGCATCCCTCGAATTTCATCGGGAGAAACCTGATCTTCTACGAGGTGCTTGATCTGCTCTAATGAGAGCCCCAGGTCTTTGAGGGCAAGAATGCGGTTGAGTTGAGCCAGCTGCTGAACGCTATAGTAGCGATAGCCTGTCTCGCGATCGCTATGGATCGGGGCAAACAAGCCAATATCGTCGTAATAGCGCAGCAGGCTGGCTGGAACCTGGGCAATTTTGGAAAACTCACCAATCCGAAACATCCTTGCTTCCTCAGTGCTGATATTTCGTAGTCTAGAGTTTCAAGCTACTTGAAGGTCAAGTAAATAATTATCATTTAAATGTGTGGGTTATAGCCACAGAGCCTTATCCCTCCAATGCGCTAAATCACTTCGAAATTAACCTGCCTTTTACAAGGCTTCCACAATAGACGGCTCTCAGAAACATATCCACACTTTTCATAGAAGCCCGTGGCGTTTTCATTGGCGATAGTAACAACTGTAATATCATCTTCTCCCCCCGCTGCTTCTTGGAGGCGAGCTAATAATTCACCGCCTATACCTTGATTGATATAGGACCGATCCACCCCCAAGTCTGTAAGAAAAAGGTAATAGGCAAAATCTGTAACGCCGAAAGCTATGCCGATTAGCTTCCCGTCATTATTCCTGGCGGTGATAGATATTGAGCGAGTAGTCAAGAGCTTGGTTATCCTTTCCTCAAAGCGCTCTTTAGGGTATAGACTTCCCAGATCACTCCTTGTCAAAAAATTGTAGTATTCCTCAAAAGATAAAGTTTCGTTCTCACAGTAGTCAACCATTTCACTGTCTCAAAAAATACATTGCCATCAAACAGCCTAGGCATAGAATGACCAACATCATCCTTTGTTTAAGGAGGCGAGCAGTTTCTAAATCCATAAAGCAGCCTGTGCCTGAATCCACACCATAGCCTTGTTCATTCTCCGATGCATTGGGGTCACAAACTGCAACCTCCCATCTGATAGGCTCATGGTCACTAATCTGCACCTTAGCGCAGGCGATTCTGCGCATACTCGTTGGACTGATGAGATCGCGGTTAAATCGCTGATCAATTGAATCTTTCAGCCTTAGAAGTAAAGATTTTCTGGCGGGTGTATTATTTCTCTGAAATTCCCTGAAACCAGCTAAGCTCAACAAAATCGGATAATCACCGGGAGCGACAGAATGGATAAACGGATACCTCAAGTCAATATCCCATCCAAGATCTTGGGCGATGATGTACCCGGAAGATATTTTTAACGTTCCAATATTAATTACCGAAAATTCAACAGTCTGTATCGTCTGTCTCTCTCGATAAGGCATTGCGTATTGGAAACTAAAGCCTTCTTGGAAAGCTTTTTGAAAATCGGTACGCATTTTCTAAAAAAAGGACACACTACTACAAAATCCACTTCAGATACTCATAAATATCTTAGATATAGCGTCTCAACAAAATGCTGGGCAGCATTTGACCATTCCCCATTCGAACCTCAACTCGGCGGATCATTTCAAATCCGAGTGCAGCGTAAAATCCTTCAGCATTCAGACTGGAAAAACATTCGAAAGCTTTCACACCAGCTGCTCGCGCTGCTCGCTCACAAGCCTCGTAAATGGACCGCCCCACCGACCGACCGATCCAGTCTGGATGCGTTGCAAAATGGCGAATATGCCCCAATCCAGACTCAACTTCTCCGTTACCTGGCCGCTCATGGGTCCACCCCCCACAGCCGACAATTTGATGACTTGCAGTCTCCGCCACATAGTAAGTCCCTGATTGGAGCAACTTAGGATTTGCCTGGGTGGTCACTGGCAATACGGCTTCGAGAATGGCTGGGTCATATTTTGCTGGCATCAGCACTGAATAGGAGGCTTTCAGTACGGTGGTCACAGCCGATGCATCTTGGGGAGTCGCGACTCTAATCGTAAAATCAGACAACTTATCCATAATGGAGTTATCGTGCGAGTAAAGTTCAGTAAAAGGGGTGGATGGGTGGATGGGTGGATGGGTAGTTATCTAGTACTGGCTGATAGTTAGAATTTAGTTATGTCCATTCTAATTTCCTAATGATCCCAAGATTGAGTCTTCAGGAGGGCTTAAAGCCGGACACAGCCAAGTTTTTGGAGGCGTTGGCTAAGACGCCTTTCTCAGGAGACATTCGGGGTGATTTCGCTAGCCGATTAATTACCTCAACCGATAACAGCATTTATCAAATCTTGCCCCAGGCTGTGGTCTTTCCTCGAAGCAGTGAAGACCTGGTGCATCTCTTTCAGTTGGCGAGCCAAGCGCCGTTCAAAAATATCACGTTTTCTCCCAGGGGTGGGGGGACGGGGACAAATGGGCAATCCCTTTCGACCGGCATTATTCTGGATTGCTCCAAGTACATGAACCAGATTCTGGAAGTGAATCTAGAAGCGGGGTGGGTGCGGGTTCAGCCGGGAGTGGTGTTAGACCAGCTGAATAATCACTTGCAACCGGATGGCGTTTTTTTCGCCCCTTCCTTGGCCCCAAGTAGTCGCGCCACCTTGGGGGGAATGATTAACACGGACGCCTGCGGCAAAGGCTCCCGGATTTATGGGCGGACCAGCGATCATATCTTGTCGTTAACTTGGGTATTGTCCGATAGTTCGGTTGGGCGCTCCCACTCGGTTGCTTCGGACGGATTGACAGGCCTGAAACAGCAGGCTGGCCGCCTAGGTCACATTTATCGCCAGGTGGATGAGATTGTCACATCCAAGCAACAACTGATTGAGCAGACCTTCCCAAAAATGCCGCGTTTTATGACGGGCTATAACCTGGCCAAGGTTTACTCGGAAGGGCGAGACGGCTTTGACCTCAACCGGATTTTGGCAGGGTCGGAGGGAACTCTGGCGGTGATTACTGAAGCTAAATTAAAACTGACGAAAATCCCCAAGTTTAAGCAGCTCCTGGCGATTCACTATCGCTGTTTTGACGACGCCCTGTTGTCGACGGAAGCCCTGTTGGAGTTAGACCCTGCTGCGATCGAAACCATTGATGAGAAGATTTTGACCCTGGCCAAGCAGGACGAAATCTATTATCGGGTCAAAGACATGATCGGCGACGCCCAGGCGATTAATCTGGTTGAGTTTACTGGCGATACGCTGGAAGCACTCAACCAGAAGGTGAGTCAGCTGTGCCGCAGCCTTGAGTCTAAGCAGCATCAACCTCAACAGACCATTAGCTATTACGTGGCCCAAGATGAGGCGGAGATATTTAATCTCTGGGCGTTGCGGAAACGAGGGGTGGGGTTGTTGGGGAATCGCCAGGGGGCGCGTAAACCCATCGCTTTTATTGAAGACACGGCGGTCCCACCAGCCTGCCTATTCAGCTATATTCGCGAGTTCAAGGCTCTATTGAACGAATATCAATTGGATTACGCCATGTTCGGCCATGTGGACGTGGGTTGTGTCCACGTTCGACCCGCCCTGGATATGAAAGCGCCCAACGATGAGCGGCTGATTCGAGAATTGTCCGATCGCGTCGTGGAACTGGTGCGAAAATACGGCGGCGTCATGTGGGGCGAGCACGGCAAGGGATTCCGCAGTGAGTACACCCCTACTTTCTTTGGGGAAGAGCTGTACCAGGATTTGGGCAAAATCAAGGCTGCGTTTGATCCAGAGAATAAATTAAATCCAGGGAAAATTGTCGCACCCTATGGAACATCTGCAGATGTCGTCCGGATTGAATCGCCCTTGAGGGGACAATTTGACCGACAGGTGTCGATCTCGGCGCAGTCTGCCTATGAAACAGCATTCAGTTGTAATGGCAATGGCGCTTGTTTTAACGTCAATCCAGACGACGTGATGTGTCCGTCCTATAAGGGAATGTGCGATCGCATCCATTCCCCCAAAGGCCGCGCCAGTTTACTGCGAGAATGGTTGCGGCGATTGGAGGCGTCCAAGAGTGCGCCTTTAGAACAGCCTGGCAGTTTCCCGATTAAAGTCTGGAATACCCTCACCCGAGCCAGGGGCGTGTATGACTATTCCCATGAAGTGTATGAAGGCATGCACGGCTGTCTTTCCTGTAAAGCCTGCGCCAATCAATGTCCCATTCATGTGGATATTCCTAGTCTGAAATCGAAATTTCTTGACCTTTACTACACTCGATATCTCAGACCCTGGCGGGATTATCTGATCGCCCATATCGAAACCATTGCCCACTGGCAATCTCAGGCGCCTGCCCTGGCTAATTTGGCCGTCCAGAACCCGTTAACCCGCCGATTCGTTCAGCAATTTATGGGATTGGTGGATCTGCCTGTGGCCAGTCCATTAACGGTCAGGCAGGGGTTGGCGGCCAGACAAGCGCCCACCTTTGATCTAGCTGAGTTATCTAAGTTGAGCGAAGTAGAGCGGAAAAACGGCGTCATTTTGCTCCAGGACGCTTTCACAAGTTTCTACGAGGCGCAACTGGTTCTAGATACCTACGACTTTTTGAGTCGGCTAGGATATACAGTCTATGTGCCGCCGTTTTTTGCCAGCGGCAAACTTTTGCACGTTCGAGGGTTCTTGCAGTTGTTCAGGACCTGGGTTCAGAGAAATGCGACATATCTCAGGCGAATGAGGGCTCTGGGGATGCCGATGCTTGGGATTGAACCCAGTATTGTGTTCACCTATCGGGATGAGTATGAACAATTTGGCGATTCAAAACAAGTTCCACCACGGGTTCAGTTGCTACAGGAATTCTTGGCGGGGGAGTGCGATCTCATTGGCGAAGCATTCCGAACAAAATCTCACCCACCTGCCATCTCCTCTCAGCCTTACACCCTATTTGGCCACTGCACCGAAAAGACTGCTGCGTGGGCGTCGGGTCAGCAGTGGCGGCAAGTGTTTCAAGCAGCGGGACTGACGCTAAACCTGGCATCTACAGGGTGCTGCGGCATGGCTGGAATTTATGGTCACGAAGTCGAGCATTTCCTCACCTCAAAAGCAATCTTTGAAATGAGTTGGAAACGCCATCTACCGTCAAATTTGCAAGAAAGACAGCAAATTCTGGCCACAGGCTATTCTTGCCGCTCTCAAGTTAAACGGTTTGAGCAATGGTCGCCCTTACATCCGGTTCAAGCATTATTGCAGCAGATGCCAAGGCCGTAAGCCCGATGATTTTTCTATCCCCTTGAATGGGAACTGAGGAAGAAATTCTCCCCAGTTCCTCGATTAAGCTGTTACTCATTTAAGTTGCACATTAGGGCATTGGCATATAGGTAGACGGTAGGCAGAGAGATTCCCCTGTCTACGGCCTAATCTCTACTGTCTACTGCCCCAAACTGCAAAATAGACGCCCATCAGCTTAGGTGATGGCGCCTCAATTGCCCTCACCCTAAATCCCTCTCCCCGGGGAGAGAGACTTTGATTCCTACTCCCTTCTCCCTCAGGGAGAAGGGTTGGGGGTGAGGGCGATTATCCCGGTATTCAGCAACGCCTGGGATTGAGCTTGTTAGCGCCTTCTAGGATTACGTTGCTTTCCATACAAGTTCTGCCAGTAAAGTAATCCAATCGCACTCAACAACAAGACGCCGCCGCCGATGCCTGAGGTCCCTAATTGCTCACCCAACAGCCACCATGCCAATAGGGTTGCTGTAAATGGCTCAAGCAAGGTGGCGATGCTAGCCACTAGAGCGGGCGTATGACGCATGCCGCTGAAATATAGCCAGTAGGCGAAAGCCGTTGTGACTATACCCAAATATAACAACGACATCCAACTGGCAAACGGATATTGAAGCGCCAGCCCAGTGATCAATGTGATCGGAAACAGGAAGATGGCTCCCGCCAAAAAACCAACCGTGAGTGATTGGAGCGGATGATATCGTCCCGCTAACAATCGACTGAATAGGGTGACTGACCCATACGCCAGGGCTGAGCCAAGGGCTAAAAGAACGCCTAACTCAGTGTGAGATCGCAGAATCACCTGTCCAGGCTGAATATTGACCAACAAGGCTGTTCCCCCAAGCGCACACATACCCGCCAAGAGAATTACCCGCGTAACCCTTTCCCGCAGTAGCAGCGAGGCGAGTAGGGCGACCCAAACCGGCGCAAGGCCAAGTGTGATTAGCGTAGCAGCCGCAACACCTATATAGCCAATGGAGCCAAAGTAGCAGACTTGGCTGAGTGCAGTCATCACGCCAATTAGCAACATTACCGCCAAATCACGTCTGGCGATTTGAAACGTCCGCCATCCTAATGTGCGTAAGCAAGTAAGAAACAAGACAGGCGTTGAAATCGCCAACCGAAAAAATCCGATGGAGAGGGGATTGGTTTCAGACAGGGTATAGATAGCCTGAACAAATATACCCACCGTTCCCAACAGACTGGCTGAGACCATAATCATCAGCAAGCCAAAGCGATCGCCCTTTTGGGCGTTAGCATGCGTTTCCATTAAAAAACCTACCCTTGTTTTAGAACGTCAATAAACGGTCTTTAGTCAGGGCAGGATGAAAGCACATAAAAACTTAGCCCAAGGCAAAACTGTAATGGAAAGCGCCAATGGGACTTTAAAACACTTTTAGCTTCCTGCCCTATCAAGCGTAGGCAGGCGGCGATATCGTGTGACGAACTTTGTGCAAAAACATCTCGTTATTCATGATC
>JASJDH010000205.1 GCA_030065175.1 Leptolyngbyaceae cyanobacterium MO_188.B28
AAATTGGTTAAGTTGGGAGAGACGACCCAGGTTGCGTTTGAATTGCGCTTGTTCCTCTTCTGACAACAGGGAATAAACAGCTTCGCCATACAGTGGGTCGCTAATTCTGGGAGA
This sequence comes from Leptolyngbyaceae cyanobacterium MO_188.B28, assembly GCA_030065175.1. GTDB lineage: Bacteria > Cyanobacteriota > Cyanobacteriia > Phormidesmidales > Phormidesmidaceae > JAKSDM01. The sequence continues at coordinate 115 of JASJDH010000205.1, forward strand.
GTTTAATATTCAAGCATTGGGCCTGCGCGCCCCACTGTATGGCGAAGCTGTTTATTCCCTGTTGTCAGAAGAGGAACAAGCGCAATTCAAACGCAACCTGGGTCGTCTCTCCCAACTTAACCAATTTGCTCGCTCGCGGTTTATGCCGCCTGAGCCGACCGACCAACCCATTTTTCTCTTCCGAAAACCGTTGAGGTTGGTTGGCACCCATTTCAAAGGGCCAGTGGAGGCTTCAGATATCTTTTTTCTTGATCGAGTTGAGGGAAAAGGGGCGCTCTTTAGTCGCGAAGTGAATGGGTCGGACACCCACTATAGCCAAAACTTAGACTTGGTCGGCGCGACTTTTGAGCAGGAAGTTCAGTTTCGCAACACCCTGTTTTTTGATCAGGCGCAATTCTCCCAGGCTCAGTTCCAAGCCAGCGCTAACTTTCGGGGCGGAGAGTTTCAGGAAACCGCCGATTTTAGCCAAACTGTATTTCAGAAGGACGCCCACTTCAATCGGGTTGAGTGGCGGGGAAACGCCAACTTTACCCAGACAACCTGGCGGGGTTCAGCTTCTTTTGTGGATGACACGTTTCTTCAATCGCTCCTTTTCAAGGACGCCCGATTCGAAAACTCCCTGCTTTTGCGTCAGGCCCAGTTTAGCCAACCCGTGAATCTACAAGGTGCCTCCCTCTTGGGACAAGCTGATTTTGGCGACACTCAGTTTATTCCAGGAGCTTACATCGACGTTTCGGGCTTTGAGTTTAACGCTGACCAGGCGGAAATACTGGGTAGTCCGGGGCAAATTGGTCAGTATTTTTCGGCTTCCCCCCTGCCGGGTAATGAAACGTTACTACGCAATTTGGTGCGCAATTTTCGTCGTTTAGAACAAATTCCCGACGCCAATCAAATTGAGTACACGACGGAGCGGCTGCGCTTGCGAGAATTGCGGAAGCGACTGTTGGGCATCAATATCAACACGGCTTCCAGACTCAAATTAACTCAAATTGGGTTTTCTCCCATCCAGGCTCGCGCGATCGCCGCCACTCGCATCCAACATCCATTCCTCAGCGCAGTTGATCTCCTAAACCTTGAGAGCGTAGATCTCGGCACCTATACCAAGGTGCGCGATCGCATCGTCACTGAAGCCCCTCTGACTTGGGTCAAGCGGTTTCAGGTGGGGTCCGCCTGGAGCCGCCTGGAACTCCTGTTACTGCTGAGTCACTATGGCACTAACTTTGGGTTGGCTTTTGGGGTCGGCATCGTCGCCATCGCCCTCTTTGGCCTGATGTTTTGGGGGGTGGATCGCTACCGCCGACGGACTCCCACTGCCATTGTGTCGCCCCTGGGTGAAGCTGTCTGGATGCTCAGCAGCTTCACAGTGTTGATCTTGGTGGGCATTGGCGTTGTTGTTCACACGGCTGATCGCCCCTGGCTAACCCTGACCTGCCTGGGATTAGTGACGATTCCAACGCCGATGGGTTTGTTAATCTGGCTCTATCGGCAGGGGCGATACCATGATCTGATGGAGATCAGCTATTTCGTTGAAGACGGCAGTATGCGCCAATTGCGGTTTCTAATTGCGCGATTGCCCATCATCCCAAAGTTTCCTTTTTTTCGCGATCGTTACACCCCCATTCTGCTAGATCGCCGTTGGAATTGGCTGAATTATTATGACTTCAGCCTTAACAATTGGTTGAAATTCGGCTTTAATGACATTCGATTACGGGATCAGCATCTGCCCGGTATAGTGGCCGCTTTAGCCTGGTATCAATGGAGCTTGGGTGTTTTGTACATTACTCTGCTGTTGTGGACTTTGTCCCGAACGATACCCGGTCTGAATCTATTGCTGTATTTTTAGTAGGCGTCCCTCTAAATCGGCGTTCAGTAACGTTTTCACACAAGTAAGCGGGTTAGCAGAACACATCTATCATGACTGAATTCCAACAGACGCCAGGCAATGTCAGTGATCCGACGATTAGTGAGCAGAAAACCGAACTGCGGCGATCTCTGCTGAGGGCCCGTCAAGCCATTCCGCCTCACTTATGGCGACAAAAGAGCGATCGCATCTGCGCTCACCTACAAAACTGGCCTGTTTTTCAACAATCTCGCATTACGTTGGCCTACTGCAGTTTCCGCCGAGAACCGGATCTGAGCAATCTGTTGAGTCTCCGGCGTTACTGGGGATTACCCCGTTGTGAGGGAAAATCGCTGATCTGGCATCGCTGGTTTCCCAGCGGCTCCCTGCCGTTGCAAACGGGAATGCACGGCATTCCAGAACCCCATCCCCAATCCCCCCAAGTCGATCCAGAGCAGGTGGATTTGATCCTGGCGCCTGCGGTTGCCTGCGATGTGAAGGGCTATCGACTCGGCTATGGGGGCGGCTATTACGATCGCATGTTAAGTTCCTCAACTTGGGCGAAGAAACTAATCATCGGCGTGGTGTTTGAGTACGCCCGCCTGCCCAGCATTCCCCACCAAGCCTGGGATAAACGCCTCAAGGGGATTTGCACCGAAAGCGGTCTATTTTTATCGGGAAGGTAGAATGCTACAACCTTAAACCACAGGGGGCAACAGCGCTGATAATGAGAGGGAGATTTCTGGAAAAGCTAGGGGGGATACTGGCTGGTCCTGGCTCAAGATTAGATGGCTGGAGTAGCCAGTAGGCGTAGAACCACGAAAAATGTGGAGCTGGCGATAGGACAGGTCAAGGACCCAGTAATCAGCAATGCCAGCCTGAGCATAGAGTTTATCTTTGACTTCACAGTCTTGCTTAAGGGTGGAGTCAGCGACTTCAACAACCAGACAAATGTCTTTGGGGGTTGGGTGATGCGCCGCATAGTCTAGGAAATCGCCTTTAACTATGACAAGGTCAGGTTCTGGTTCGGAGTAGTTATCAAGCTGAATTGGATCCTGGGTGCTGATAAAAAAGGGCTGATTGACTAATTGTTGGTCTAAGGTGGACGCCAATAGTCTTAGGGCGGTAACGTGGGGCGTTCCTTTGGCGCTCATTAGGATGATTTGTCCTGCCAGTAATTCTGTGCGCTCGCTGCCTGTCAATAGTCCTGATTCGGCCATACGATGATATTCATCAACGCTCCAGCGTTTGAGGGTCCGGATGTCAAAGGATAGAGAGGGCAGGGCAACCATCGCTACTTGCCTGGCGATATTTTGATATTGTAATCGGTTATTTTAAGACTTTCCCCGTCTTCCATTCTGAAAATTGTGTTTGGAGATCGCACTTGACCTTGCAAGGTCAATGTTTTGGGCATGCTTACACTATTTGGATGGTCTACAAAACGCATTGAAACTACCCTTGAGCGGCTTTCGAATGATCTGCCTGAAATGAGAGAAGGCCAAACTCAAATGAGAGAAGACTAGAATCGCGGGCGTAAGTGGGAAGATCGTACTTGTGATGTGGTGAAGTGGGTTAGCAGTATTTCGGCGGCTTTGCCTATTAGCGCCGCGATCGCACTTGCAGGAATGTGATCCTTTAGCGTTGACGGGGCCATAATGTGGCAACAAAGCAAAGCGATCGCTGAACTCATAGATAAAGAAAAAGCCAGAAAAATTACAAATTCCTTAAGCTTTTTGCTTACTCTACTACTACTTCAGCGATCGCAGTTAAACCACTGCATGCACCACATAAATCAACAACTGCTGGCATAGATCCCTTAATAGATATTTATCACCAGCAAAGCCAGTTAAATCTGACGAGGAATTACTTAGAGAATCTCAATATTATTCTCTAAAAATTTCCCAGCAAAACAATGAAGGTAAAGAAGCAAAATGCCCCAAATATCAATGCAAAAATCACCTCGTAGGGGGCATGATTAATCTGCTCTAGATACTGATTAACCTTCTTATCATGCTCCTCATCAGGAGTCCAAGTCATACCTTTCATGATTTCTACCTCATTAATTAATGTCCTTTAGTTCCAGAAGCTCTTGGTAGATTAGCTGTTAATTTGAATGGGAATCATCCCTGAGGCAAAAGTCAGGAGTCAAAATTCAGTTCCTGACTGGTTTTTGATTTCTGACTTCCTTCCCTAACGGGCTTTTCCAACTTTAATCGCCCGCCACTGCTTCTAATCTAACTGCAGTTTAGTTGACTGATTTATCGCTGTTCAGGAAAACGAGATATTTTTAATTCTTGTTGTTAAAAATTGACGTAGTTTGGTTAACTTGAAAAGTTACTTAAACTTCTGACATCAAAGTCTGAGTTTAACACTCAGCTCCAGCCCTTAGTGGGAGAGAAGTTCAGTGATTTTGAGGGGATGCAGTTCTCCTGCATTTTACGCTAACCAGAACTTACTCGCTTAATGTCGTGATCCCCCCCTTGTGACACTTAAGTAAAGTGTCCCTCTTTCATAGATAAAAGCTATCGTGATGAAGCATCTTCTAAGTTGCCGATCTAAAGAAGTTTCCAATGCATCAAGTCAATGATGAGAGGCTGACAGATGGATTGAGGGCGTTCAATACGAGTGGACTTCTGAAGCGCTATGCGTTAGGAGATAGGGACTTTACGGCCAGTCAGTTAAACGGCGCTGAGTTGCCTGGGATCAACTTAAGTGGTGCAATCTTGGCTTCCAGTCATCTGCAAGAGGCGCAGTTGCAAGGCGCTGATCTCCGCGGCGCTGACGTAAGTTTTGCCAAACTGCATCGAGCAAATTTATACAAGGCTGATTTACGGGGAGCCAACTTGAGTTTTGGATTCCTCAATCATGCTGAGCTGAACCATGCGCTTTTGACAGGTTCTCTATTACTGAGCGCTGATTTACGGGATGCAGCACTGTGCAGAGCCAATCTGAGCAATGCTGATTTACGCCGCACTGACTTACGGGGAGCTGATTTAGACCAAGCAAATGTAGAGAATGCTCGCTTCGGTAATAATATAGGGCTTTCTGAGGCGATGAAGTCTGATTTAGCGGCGCGAGGGGCCATCTTCGAGCAGCTTCCATAATCTGAGAGGCTGGAGGAAGATAGGACTTTACCCATCTTCCTCCAGCCCTCTATTGCTCACTCAAGCCCAATTTCGCATCGCCGGGGAAGCATCTCTACAGGGTCAACCCACTAAGTTGCTTAGGGGGCATTCAAAAATAACTTCACACTTTAGCGCTGTGTAAGCCTTTCAGACTCCTCATGCCCTGCTGAAGTTATTCTTACACAGCGCCTTACTTGTTTGGCTGAGGCGTCATTCGCAGATAGGGTTTCACTTCAGTCACCCCTTTGGGGAATTTCTTCTTCGCTTCTTCAGTCGGAATAGTAGGAGCCACAACGACATCCTCGCCTTCCCTCCAGTTGACTGGGGTCGCCACACTGTAGTTATCGGTGAGTTGTAGTGAATCAATCACCCGCAGAATCTCGTCAAAATTCCGGCCCGTGCTGGGGGGATAGGTAATTGTCAGCCTCAGCTTCCTGTTGGGGTCGATGACAAAGACAGTGCGAACCGTAAGTTTTGCATTGGCATTGGGGTGAATCATGCCATAGAGATCAGAAACCGACTTGTCCACATCAGCAATAATCGGGTAATTAACGGTGGTGTTTTGGGTTTCGTTGATATCTCCAATCCAACCTTTGTGAGAATCTGCATCATCCACACTGAGTGCGATGACCTTAGCGCCCCGCTTTTCAAATTCAGATTTGAGTTTCGAAACTTCACCCAATTCCGTGGTGCAAACCGGGGTGTAGTCAGCCGGATGAGAGAAAAACACCACCCAACTATCCCCCGCCCAATCGTAAAAGTTAATTTCACCCTCAGAAGATGCCTGGGTAAAATTAGGGACTGTGTCGCCGAGTTGAAGCGCCATAACCGATTTCCTGTGATTCTTTAGGAAGGACAAATTCCGTTTTACAAACAGAGTTATTTTTCGAACAGAGTCAAGCTAATGATCTGTAGAGGGTATCTTGCCATAAACCCCGGTATTCCGGTCGGATTTTAGAGGTTTTTTAACAATCCCCAAATTACCTTTGTCAGCAGGGTCAGAATTAGGTTGATCAGGGGCAAACTACATTGGATTGACAAGAAGGCGTTGCTTGACGCCTAATCGTGCTAATTTCGCACTCATTGGCCAGCGTTTAATCATCAAGGTTGAGGGGGTATGCCAACCTCTAGTTTCATGCTTAAATTCCCTAGTTTATCCATACAATCGGGAAGAACTTGGGGAGAAGTAGACAGTTACGATAGTCCGATCTAGCTTTTCAACAAACTCACTGACTGTCAAAATGGCTCAATAGGAAGACAAACGGGTATGAGGCTTGTGATGAATCTAAGGAGTTGGGGTGAGTCTGGCGTTAGCTCCAGCAGCGCTATAGAGATGGGTGAACGACACAATCAGTCGGTGAATGGTAGAAGCGATGCGATCGCGCTCAAGTCAGCGTTGGATCTAACGCAAATTAATCAAACCCTTGAGGAACTGAGTTCAGCCGAAATTGTTCAGTGGGCCGCTGATACCTTTGGAAGCGGTTTGGCGATGAGCACCAGTTTCGGCATTCAATCAGCCGTCATGTTGCATCTGGTCACCCGCATTGCGCCGGATATTCCAGTCATTTGGATTGATACGGGCTATCTCCCCGCGGAAACCTATCAGTTTGCAGAGCGCTTGGCGGAGCGCTTGACCCTAAATTTGAAAGTGTATCAGTCCGCCATCAGCCCCGCTCGCATGGAAGCGCTGTACGGCCAGTTATGGCGGCAAAACGATGTAGATGCGTTCAATCGCTATGATCAAATTCGTAAAGTGGAGCCGATGCAGCGGGCGCTGACAGAATTGCGGGTAACCGCTTGGTTGGCGGGTCTTCGCCGTGGCCAAACCCAGCATCGCCAAACCTTACCTCATCTCAGTCAGCAGTCAGGCCGTTACAAAGTATTGCCGATCCTAAACTGGCATGCAAAAGATGTCTACGAATATCTGCAAAAATACGACTTACCTTACCATCCTTATTTTGATCAGGGCTATACCACCGTTGGAGATTGGCATTCTAGCCGCCCCCTTTCTGCAACAGACGAGCATGAGCGCGATACGCGATTCCAAGGTCTTAAGCAAGAATGCGGCTTGCACTTGCCGCAAACCCCTGGTGAAGCAGCCAGTCTCGATTCCAGTTCACTCTAGGGATTGTTCACTGTAGGAATGATGATGTCACCCTAACCCCAAGGCTCTAGAATTCGGACGCCAGCCCTAGCCGATCCCAGTCTTAATCTCCCTGACCATTGAATGTCAAGATCCCCAGGTGCTTCAGACCTAGGAAGAGAGCAGCCACACTGCCCGCTACCTGAAGTTCCCCCTGGAGTATTCTTTCCGCCACCTCTGAGATCGGGATCAATACAACCTCAATGTCTTCAGTGACATCCAACTGCTGTTCGCCCACTAGATGGGCGTCCTGCGCCAAAAACAGGTGAATCTTATTAGTTTCTTTCACGGGATTATCGTACAGGGCGCCTAACGCCAGCAGCCGTTCCGCCCTATAACCCGTTTCTTCTTCAAACTCTCGTCTAGCGGCAGTTTCAGCGTCTTCATGGGCAGGGTCAAAGGCCCCAGCAGGTAACTCAATCAAAACTTCGCCCACCCCATGGCGATACTGTCGCACAAAGACAATTTCATGATTTCGGGTGATGGGTAAGACCAGGGCAATATCAGGACGAACACTGACGAAATAATCGTCAATCACGTTACCATTCGGCAGTTCTACAATGTCCTGCCGCACTTTGTACCAGCGGTGGTGAAAGGCGAATTGAGATTGCAGAATTTTCCATTTTTTTTTGGCAGTCATTGCAGAGTCTCCTGAAAATGGCTACAGTCAGCTAGATTAGGCATAGGGCTAAATAAAAAGAATCAGATCCATGTCAGAACACTCTGGGAACGTATTGCTAGTTGATGATGAGCCGGGTTTGCGGGAAGCCGTGAAGGCTTATTTGGAAGACAGCGGTTTTGCTGTACAAGTGGCTAGTAACGCCCAAGAAGGATGGGACCTTCTGCAGAAATCGACCCCCGATATCTTGATTTCAGATATTATGATGCCGCAAGTCGATGGCTATCAATTCCTCAAGCAGGTGCGGGAAGATACGCGTTATCAGTCTCTTCCGGTCATTTTTCTGACAGCTCGGGGCATGACGAGCGATCGCATCCAAGGCTATAATGCTGGGTGCGACGCCTACTTACCCAAGCCCTTTGATCCGGATGAGTTAGTTGCGATCGTCGGCAACTTAATTGGTCGGCGCGCCGCTCAGGTTTCGTCTCCAGACACCCCGGACATCGCCACAATGGCGCGGCAAATCGAAGAGATTAAAGCGCTGCTAACCCAGCGGGGCGCTATCCCTCAAACCCCCTCCCCAATCCGCATTGACCTCACGCCTCGAGAACAGAGCGTGTTGGATCTTGTGGCGGAAGGACTGATGAACAAAGAAATTGCTCGTCGCCTTGAAACCAGCGTCCGCAATGTTGAAAAGTATGTCAGCCGTCTATTCAGTAAAACCGGCACCAATAGCCGCACCGAATTAGTTCGGTATGCATTAGAACATGGCTTGACAACAAGCTAGACAGCAAACAAATCTAACGGAAATGGCCCATAGGTTCCATTCACTTCCTCCGCATCAGAGGCGTGGTAGGACACTAACACGCCTCTAGAGGGTCCACTGTACCCATCTAGATACCAAGCGCCTTTAAGGGTATTGAACTTGAGATAGACAGGGCCGTCCTGATGGGGCAGGTCTAAGTTAACGCAAGCGCCTAAAGCAGCAATGTACTGCTCCATCGCCGCTTTCCCCTGGGCTAGGGTATCAGCGCAGACGCCTAGGGTTTGATAGTCTGACAACTGATTGAACAGCAATAGGCGCTGACGAATATCCGTCCGTTCTTCAGCAGAAAGCGCAGGCGCCGTTTGTACACAACTAAACCGGTTCAATTGTTTTCGGATAGCCAGAATATCGGCAGTGCTGGGTTCAGGGGATGACATAAGCGTTCAGAAATGTTTTCAAACTAACGGTTTCGGGATAACTGGAGATATAGCAGCTTTCATTGATTCTCACCTCGTCCTACGCCCCAATTTCCGCCTTGGGAGTGAGAACTCAGTCAAAACCGCCCTATCTAACCCTACCTGTCAGCGTACATCTATGACATATAGCTTAAGAGTGGCGGATTTGCCCTCTAGCGAACGGCCCCGTGAACGTCTGCTGTCTCATGGATCGAAAAGCCTATCGACTGCGGAGTTGATTGCAATTCTCCTGGGCACCGGTCAGGGACCAGGCAAACTGTCCGCTGTCGGGTTGGGGCAGCATATCCTACAGGAACTCAGTCAGTGCCAGCGGGATGCTTTGAGTGTCATGCGGGATGTTTCCGCCCGTGAGCTAATGAAAATTCCGGGGGTAGGTCCGGCAAAAGCCACCACCATTCTTGCCGCTATCGAGTTAGGCAAGCGGGTGTTTCAATCTCGCCCAGCGGAGCAAACCATTGTGGATGATCCGGCCATCGCCGCCGCCGCCCTCAGCCATGACTTGATGTGGCAGCCTCAAGAGCGGTTCGCCGTTGTGCTATTGGATGTGAAGCATCGATTATTAGGCACTCAGGTTATTACCATCGGCACCGCAACTGAAACCCTGGCCCATCCCCGCGATATCTTTCGGGAAGTCATCCGTCAAGGCGCCACTCGGGTCATCGTCGCCCACAACCATCCCTCCGGCAATCTAGAGCCCAGCGCTGAAGATATTGCCTTAACGCGCCAACTCTTATTAGGGGCGCAAGTCTTGGGTATTCCTTTGCTGGATCATTTAATTTTAGGCAATGGCGACTTTTGCAGCCTGCGGCAAACCACTTCCCTGTGGCAGGAGTCGGCTCAGGAAGTCTGAGGTTAAATTGCTCACCCTGACCCAACCATGCTAGATTAGATACCCACGGGCGATTAGCACAGTGGTAGCGCGCTTCCTTCACACGGAAGAGGTCACTGGTTCGAACCCAGTATCGCCCATCAATGGTATCTAATCCTTTTTGGGGAATGGCTCAAGAACTTCCCAAGTATCGGTATCAGGTAGACTCCAAACCCAATGCGTTTATGGAAGAGGAACGCGATCGCATCATTGAAATCTTCCAAGGGGATAACCGAAAAGGGATGACCTATCGCCACTATGCTCCGTTTGTTACGTTTCTTTTCTTGGTGGGCTGCAGACCCAGTAAAGCGATTGGGCTGCAATGGAAGCATATTTCGGATGATTGTGGTTTTGTAAACTTTGAGAGTTCGTTAGTGCAAATTGGTAATCGCCGAGTCCGCTCGAAAGGCAGCAAGAATAATCGCACTCGACAGATTGCGGTCTCTAGTAGAGTTCAGTCCCTTTTGCAATCAATCAAACCCGAGGATCCTGATCCAGAATCGTTGGTGTTTCCCTCTAGAGATGGCAATTCCATTAGCTATCGCAACTTTGCAAGGCGAGCATGGTCCAAAATCGTTGACCCGATTAAACCTGACACAACTCCTTACTCGTGTCGAGATACCTTTATACCACTCAACTGATAAAAGGGGTTCCCAGTGGGGTGATTGCTAAATGGTGCGACACCTCTACCCAAATGATTGACCGAAACTATGCGGATAAACTAAAGCTTACTCAACTAAGATCTAAGGATTAGTCTATCCGTATCCGAAAGATGTTGGTGCGCACTGGGCCGATTCAAAAGAACCAAAACCAAGTGTTGGAAGTAACGTTGCGTTCATTAATTGTGCAATGACAGTCCTTACAGCGGAAAACGGCGTATCCCAAATTAGTGATGCGTTTTAATTGGGTGGTGTGTATTGAACCAGGCCGTATATACTTTGTTAGCATTCTAGTTTCTGGAAGTCGATTGGTATGAGCGAAGAGCTACAAGCGACATTAGAGCGTATCGCTGAGCAGCAAGAGGCAAATACGACTGCGATCGCAACCTTAATCGAACGTCAGGTCCAGAACGAAGCTGCGATTTCAAATCTGATTGAACGCCAGGCTCAGAACGAAACGACAATTGCACGGCTGTTGCAGATGACTGAACGTCTGGCGCCCCAAGTGATTGAAAATACCGAGCGTCTAAACAACCTTAGGAGTGGCATATAGGCTGAGAAAATACTCTTACTATTGAGAGCAAAAAACGAAGTTTTAAGGTTTTCAGTCGCTGACTTTTGAGCCCAATTCAATTTTCGAGGCGCCCTTCAATTGTTGCTTGCGCTTGAGATACCGTCCAAATCCTTCGGAGGACACCTGGATTGCGAGCCCTGAACTGAAGTGATTGCCACCGAAGACTGAAACCTTGCTGGCAAGGGGCCGAATATCATCTCGGGTTCCCAACTCAGTCAAAGGCAAGGCTAAACAGACCAATGCTTTAAAAGCCCTCAGTGAGTGATTCTCCCTTAGCTACGACACCCAGCGCCGCCGCCAGCTTGTAGGTGGCCAATTCCGCTTTCAGGCTATTTCCGTCCAAATAAGTTCTGGCCATATCTCCTATCAGAACCATTTTCTGACTAATCTGTACCCAAGCTTCAGCTTGAGGCCGACTACCGCTCGCGCCAAATTTAGACAAAGAGGCTTGAGGTAAATGAGGGACTATTTCAGCGCCTATCCATAGGGGCATTGTGGCAGAGTCCCCTACCCGATAAAACAACTTGCAGGCCGAAGAGCCCTAGGTCAGCAACGAGCAAAACCTTAGGAATTCCAAGCGATGTTCGAGTCATGAACATACCGTCAACGCTATATCCTCCCAAGATAGAAGTAATCTCGGTCCTGGGAATATATGGGATGTATTAAACAATAAAAATTGTCCAGATAATTTAAAGTGGGATATTATTGGAAATGAGTTTCAGGTTGTGTTTACCCAGCTACGCCCCTAATCGGGGACTTCGCGGAAAAGCCTCACAATACGCCAAGGGTCTGGCAAGACCCGCTCAACACCTCCGACAAAGGTTGCTCTACCGCTTTTTAAGACGCTTCAATCCTCCCTTCAGTGAAGTGTCCCGTTTTTAACCCAAACTATTCATGCTTTCCACGAGCAATCTCTCTGCGGCTCAGGCAGAGACCTATTACACGAAAGAGGATTATTACTCGAAGCAAGAGAAAGCTCACCCAACGAAATGGGTGGGAAAAGGCGCTGCGGCTTTGGGTTTGTCAGGCGCTGTGAATCAGCAAGACTTCAGCAATCTGTCGGCGGGGAAATCACCGGATGGACAATCGTTGACGGGCAGAGCCGTTGCCCCCGAAAAGCGACGGGCGGGGACAGATTTCACTTTCAGTGCGCCGAAGAGTGTCAGCATTGCGGCGCTGGTGCAACAAGATGAGCGAGTGTTAGCGGCGCATCATCAAGCAGTTAGCAAGGCGCTATCTGTTTTGGAAGAACGTTATGCTCAGACACAGGTTTCGATGCCGACGGGGCGGCAGAAGTTAACCACCAGGAACTTAACCGCCGCAGTCTTTACCCACTCCACCAGCCGGGAGGCAGAGCCGCAGTTGCATAGCCACTGTGTGGTGATGAACGCCACGCAGCTGCCGGATGGACGGTGGTTTAGTTTCAGTAATGAGGCTGCGATCGCGAATCAAAAACTGCTGGGTCAGATTTACCAAAATGAGCTAGCTTTAGCCCTCAAGCAGCATGCCTACGAAATTGAGCCCAAAGCTCATGGCCAGTTTGAGCTGAAGGGATATTCGCCAGAGCTGCTCAAAGCGTTCTCGACTCGCAGACAGCAAATCCTGAAACTGATCGAGGAATGGGAATGCACTAGTGCTGAGAACAATCGAGCGCTGCGGGAAACGGCGACACTGGTGTCGCGCAAGCGGAAGCCCAAAGAAGTGGATGAGGGATTGCTGCAGCGGGGATGGAATGCGCTGATTCAGCTCAAGGGATTGGAATTACCGGAATTGCCCGAGGGTAAGCCCCAGTTAAGCAAGACTTCTGCATCGGCTCAATCGGTGCTTGAATCCGCCATTCAGCACTGTGGAGAACGGGAATCGGTGTTTCGGAGAACCAAGTTGGAGCGGTTTGTTTTTGAGCATCAACTGGGGGGACAGAGTTTTGATGCGTTGGAGGATGCGATCGCAACCCACCCTGAACTCATCCAGGTGGAGGAAAGTAAGTTTACGACCCAGGCGGCGCTGAATCTGGAGTTGAATACGATTTGACTGATGCAGCGAGGGCGGGGAGCAGTAGGGCCTATTGCCTCAACTGCAACGGTTGAGGATTGCTTGAGGGAGACATCGTTGAATGGTGAGCAGCGGGAGGCGGTTGCGATCGCAGCGACAACCTCCGATCAAGTCATGGCTTGGCAAGGGGTAGCGGGCGCCGGAAAAACCTATGCCCTGAATACTTTGAAAGAATTAGCCCAGGCTCAAGGCTTTGAGGTGCGAGGATTTGCCCCAAGTGCAGAAGCCGCTCATGGGTTAGGTGAAGCGTTGGGCATCGAAACAGAAACGGTTGCCGGTTTGCTGGTGTCTCAGCCTCCCATCCAACTCCAGCGACCGACGTTCTGGATTGTCGATGAGGCGGGTCTGTTAAGCATGAAGGACACTCATGCTCTATTGAGACGCGCCAGTCTGGAACAAACGCGAGTGCTGCTGGTGGGTGACACCCGGCAGCTGTCGGCGGTTGAGGCCGGAAATCCTTTCAAGAGTTTGCAGGCGGGTGGAATCACCACGGCTTATCTGGAAATCCATCGACGGCAGCAGAGTCAAGTGCTCAGGTCCGCCGTTGAAAAGGTTGCTCAAGGGCAAATAGCAGAAGGCATTCAGCTTTTAGAGCAGACAGACTGTCTGAAGGAATTAGCTGAGGCAGAAGAACGCTCCCAGCGGGTTGCTCAGGACTACCTGACCTTGCCCGCCGAAGAGCGAGCAAAAACGCTGGTGCTGACGGGGACAAATCACGAACGGCTGGAGTTAACCCAAAAAATCCGAACAGGGTTACAAGCGGAAGGGCTATTGGGTGCAGACAAGTTCACCCTGAAAGGACTGCGCCGGAAAGATTTGACTACTGCTCAGGCCAGTTATGTGACGGTCTATGCGCCAGGGGATGTGCTCGTACCCATTCAGGATTACCGGAAGCAAGGGCTGTTGAGGGGAGAGCAATATACAGTTCTAGCGGTAGACAAGGATTCTCACCAACTGGCATTGGAGACGCCGAGCGGATCGGTGATGTCGGTGGATCCGGCGTTATGTCCTCGCAAGACTGTCTACGCGACGCAGGTGATCCCAATAGCGATAGACGACAACCTGAGGTGGACGCGCAATAATCCCAAGACAGGTGTTCGAAATGGTCAAACCTTTGTGGTGAAACGGATTGATGCGGATGGCAAAGCAGAGATTGTTAACGCTGAAGGCAAGGCTAGGCGCATTAGCCTCAACGGTAAGCAGTATATGGACTACGGCTGGGTCAGTACCACCTATAGCAGTCAGGGAAAAACAGCGGATCGCGTCCTGGCGCGCGGAAATCCAGGCGAACACCGAACGGTTAAACCACCAGGATCAGGACGTGCAGGATTTGAGCAAGGGTTTGAAGAACTTGCCACAGCACTTGAGCCCTATCTTGAGCCGCTTGCTGATGCAATTGCAGGCCATTATGAGCAGCGAGACCTCCTCCGATGCGTGGAAGACTTTGCAAATGCAGCTACGGCAGTTAATCTTGGCCTTGAGCAGTTGGAACAGTCGGCTAAAAACCGAGCTGAGCTTACAGCAGCGGTTGATCGACTCAAT
>JASJDH010000206.1 GCA_030065175.1 Leptolyngbyaceae cyanobacterium MO_188.B28
GAACCCTAAATTTGTCTGGATGCCTGCGGTTTGATCGGTGGATGAGTCGGGTAGATAACGGTCAGGTAAAGGCAAGTAGGTTTGGAGTTGGCCTGATTCTAGGGCGTCTCGAAGGTCGGCTCGCCTCCCTTCATCGGCGAGTACGCCCTAGAATCAGGCCAACTCCAAACCTACTTGCCTTTACCTGACCGTTATCTACCCGACTCATCCACCGATCAAACCGCAGGCATCCAGACAAATTTAGGGTTCGAATCCTTGACCGTCAACGACTCAGTCAGCAAACCGGTCTGGGTGGAGCCGTTTCGCCTATTCACCGCAACAGAATCCGCCCTTTTGCAAGACCTGGATGAAGACCCCGCCATTCCCCCCAAAAACCGCTTTCTCCATTACCTGATCGGAGAAGACCGCGTCACTCTGATTTCTGAACACCTCTATCCGATGGAATTAGCTCCCTTCGGAGCCCTCTTTAACGGATTAGCTGAGCTAATGACATTAGACCCAGGGGGGCATTTCCTAGGACTAGAGCGCGCCTTTGGCTTAAAAGGATTCGCGATTAAGTTGTTCCAACTCTCAACGGGCGGCGCTACCGACATCTCTACTTTCAACAGCCTCAAGGGCGATGTAACAGGCATCGCTCCAATCCGTAAACGTTTGTTGTTAGACCTAGAAACCCTAGATATTTCACTGGATAATCTGGAAGGAATGACCCTAGGACCTCAACTCCCTGGCGGCGATCGCAGTCTAATCCTAGTCAGCGACGATAATTTCTCCCCCGATCAAGTCACCCAGTTATTATTGTTCAGATTAAAAGGACTTTAGGGATTTGCATAGCAATCATCTGAGTGAAAACCGATAGCATTTGGCGTCGGATTATAAAGATGATTTGCATACAGGCGCCACAAACCTGGTAGATTGAGCGAGTATCAGCAATAAAACCTTAAATTGAGAGCAATGAAAGTCCTAGTTATTGGCGGCGACGGATATTGCGGTTGGGCAACTGCACTTTATCTCTCCAACCGGGGCCATGAAGTAGGTATCTTGGATAGCCTGGTACGGCGACACTGGGATATGGAGCTATGTGTAGAGACCCTGACGCCCATCGCTCCTATCCAAACACGGCTTCAGCGTTGGAAAGATTTGACGGGTAAAACCATCGAACTGTTCCTTGGAGACATCAACAATTACACTTTTTTAGAAAACAGCTTACTCAAGTTTGAGCCAGAAGCGGTGGTTCACTTTGGTGAGCAGCGCTCCGCTCCCTTCTCAATGATTGATCGGGAGCATGCTGTGATGACCCAAACCAATAATGTGATGGGCAACCTCAACCTGCTGTACGCCCTCCGGGATCACTTCCCAGATTGCCACCTAGTTAAGCTCGGCACCATGGGTGAGTATGGCACTCCCAACATTGACATTGAAGAGGGATACATCACCATCGAGCATAACGGACGTAAGGATACTCTGCCGTATCCTAAACAACCTGGCTCTTTTTACCACCTGAGTAAGGTTCACGATTCCCACAACATCCATTTCGCTTGTAAGATTTGGGGGCTTCGCGCCACTGATCTAAACCAAGGCGTGGTGTACGGGGTGCTAACAGAAGAAACCGGCATGGACGAACTGTTGATCAATCGTCTCGACTACGACGGCGTCTTTGGCACCGCCTTGAACCGCTTCTGTATTCAGGCTGCTGTGGGTCACCCGCTAACAGTCTATGGCAAGGGAGGACAAACTCGCGCTTTCTTAGATATTCGCGATACGGTGCGGTGTATTGAGTTAGCGATCGAGTCTCCGGCGGACCCAGGTCAGTTCCGGGTATTTAACCAGTTCACCGAAATGTTCGGCGTTGGCGACCTAGCTATGACGGTTAAGAAAGCAGCCACAACCCTGGGGCTTGATGTGGAGATTACTCACCTAGAGAATCCCCGGATTGAAATGGAGAATCATTACTTCAACGCCAAAAATACTAACCTCCTGGATTTAGGGCTTACCCCCCACTACCTATCAGACTCCCTGTTAGATTCCCTCCTCAACTTCGCCATTAAGTATAAGTCTCGGGTAGATAACAAGCAGATTCTACCTAAGGTGAAGTGGGCAAGAAGATAACGATAAAACTCTTTGGTGTCCCATAATAGATACGATGATTTTTGTAGGGTGGGTTTGCTAATCAACTCAGCAAAGTTCTTTGGCTTTGGAGGCGGAGATCAAGCTAGCGTCTCTTTCTCAGGGAACTTAACCCAACCTACAGAAAGCTTGAATTCATTTAGTCAGACCGCATGAGCGGTTAGCATTACGGGTGTTGCAAAAGTGTGGCGAGGTGCGGTTTTGTCTGCAAGCTTCTTAATAGATCATACTGGCTCCAATATGCGGCGACAGTCGCCAAGCCGTAATTGCTAATCCTTTAGTCCAATGTCGTAAGTCCTTAAGAATTTAGTTACGAGTTATGCGCATTGCCCTCTTTACTGAAACCTTTTTGCCCAAGGTCGATGGTATTGTTACTCGATTGAAACATACTGTTGAGCACCTTCAACAGTTTGGGGATCAGGTGCTTGTATTTTCACCAGAAGGGGGATTGCAGGAGTATAAGGGGGCAAAAATCCATGGGGTTTCTGGCTTTCCCCTGCCCCTCTATCCAGAACTAAAATTGGCATTGCCCAGACCCTCTATTGGCGAGGCGTTGGAGGCATTTAAGCCCGACATAATCCACGTAGTGAACCCAGCCGTCCTAGGGTTAGCGGGAATTTATTACAGCAAAAGTTTAAATATTCCGCTGGTCGCCTCCTACCATACCCATTTGCCCAAGTACCTAGAGCACTATGGCTTGGGTATGTTGGAAGGGTTGCTCTGGGAAATCCTCAAAGGGGTGCATAATCAAGCCAAACTCAACCTCAGTACGTCAACCGCCATGCAGCGAGAATTGACGGAGCATGGCATTGAAAATGTTGAAGTGTGGCAGCGGGGGGTTGATACGGAATTATTTCGGCCAGACTTAGCCAGTTCTGAAATGAGATCGCGCCTCAGTCAGGGTAATTCCGACGCCCCCCTGCTAGTTTATATCGGTCGACTTTCCGCCGAAAAAGAGATCGACCGCATTAAGCCTGTCCTAGAAACGATTCCCAATGCTCGTCTGGCTCTGGTGGGCGATGGTCCTTACCGCGAAGAACTCGAAAAGCACTTCGCCGAGACGCCGACTCATTTTGTCGGCTACTTAGCAGGTGAAGAATTGGCCTCCGCCTACGCATCAGCCGATGCGTTCATCTTCCCATCCCGCACAGAAACTCTGGGACTCGTCCTCCTGGAAGCAATGGCGGCAGGATGTCCCGTAGTGGCGGCCCGATCCGGCGGCATTCCAGATATCGTCACTGACGGCGTCAATGGCTATATGTTTGATCCAACCGATGAACGGGGTGCAATTGTAGCCGCCCAGCGTCTATTGGGGTCCATTGATGAACGAGAAACCCTCCGTCAAAACGCCCGCTTAGAGGCTGAAAGATGGGGCTGGGCTGGATCCACGCGTCAACTCCAGAAGTA
The DNA here is from genome assembly GCA_030065175.1 of Leptolyngbyaceae cyanobacterium MO_188.B28. GTDB lineage: Bacteria > Cyanobacteriota > Cyanobacteriia > Phormidesmidales > Phormidesmidaceae > JAKSDM01. The sequence continues at coordinate 3,532 of JASJDH010000206.1, forward strand.
TTATCAGACCGTTTTGTCCGAGGAATCGATGCCCTTCGCCGCATGAGTCCCTCTGATTGGTAGGCATAGGCATTTTCAATTTAGGGAGTTGCGTCAAAATCAAGTCTCATTAAAAGGCAGTGGATGGGTGGATGGGTGGATGAGATGTGATTTAATCTACAGATCCCTTAAACCCGGAAAAAGGAGCTAGGAGAAAGGAGCTATAACACAGCTCTCAGATATTCCTAGCTCCTTTCTCTTATATTCTCCTCTAAGCAAAATTTCATGACTTAGAGGTATCTTCTATACCCCAGTTCCTATTCTTTAATCCATTTAGTCAATAAATACCGATCGTGGTCTTCAAAACCCACCTTTCGGTAGACCGCCTGCGCCTGAGTATTTTCCCGCTCAACCTCCAAATGCAAGGCTTTTACCCCCAATTCCTTGCACCGATCTTCAACAAACTTCAGCGTTTTAGAACCAATGCCTTGCCTACGATAAGCCGCCTGAATATACAATTCGTCTACAAACGCATCCCGACCCAAAAATTCCAAACTGTATCCCAAAGTTAGGACAACATACCCAATAGGCTTTTCAGCCAATTGAATCAGCCAAACTTCCCCCAAAGAAGAATCCTGTAAAATCCCTTCCAAAGCAGCGCACGCCCCCTCACAGTCAAACGGCAGACGATCAAACGCATAGAGTTCTTGCATAAACTGCAGCAAAATTTCCAGGTCTGACAGTTGAGCCGCTCGATAGGTTGGAAACATAGACCATTCTCATTGAGGATTTTGGATTTTGGATTTTAGATTTTGGATTTTCGTCATTGGTCATTGATCAACTCTACAATCTTCGGCGTGATGCCCGTAATATCCTCCACGGACTGGAAAAAACCAGCGTGGGGGCCAACAGCTAATAAAGGTGCAGGGTTAAGAGTATGACGTTTGGAGGATAAGTCTTCTACATTACCGTGATCGCTACTGAGAATGAGGGTGACATCAACTGAAAGATGCGACACGACGCTTTCCAAAAATGTGTCGATTCGTTGCAAGATTTTCACAGCATGGTTCATATCTTGGTTGTGTCCAGCAAAATCGGGAAGGTAGCATTCAAATAAAGTTACGGTGTAACGCGAACCTAAAGCCGCCAGTCGCCGTCCCGCCTCTTGGGGAGTGATGGGAGGCGCGTCAATCCCTCGATGATGGACCAACTCTCCGGTGATATCCCAATAAATTGCCTCCCTTCGGGCGTATTCCGCCTGCATTCGAAACGGTAAGTTAGCGGTTAGGGTGAGCAGGGTTCCAACGGAATACCGCAGGCGGCGCTGAGCGATCGCGTCAAAATAAGCAGGGGAGTAAAGATTAGCGTGGGTCGCTGTTCCATCTAAGGCCAGGACTTGTTTGAACAAACCGCTCTCCTCAATCAAAATCCGTAGGGACCCATTAGCAAACCCAGTCTGGTGACATCCGCGAAATTGAGGGGCGTTACGTCCGGTATACAGGGCCGTCTGCCCGGTGGCGCTCTGGGGTAAACCAGGCACCCCCAGGGTGGCGTCAATCGGCTTCAACAGCAAGTGGGGGCGATAAACTTCACAGCCCGCCAGCAAAGGGGAGCCCAACAGTTCTCTTAGAAACGGAGTGCAGGCGCCCTGAGCTAAGGGATTATTAGGGGTGCGATCGCCTAATCCAACCCCGTCTAAAAACAGGAATATGTATTTGCCGCTAATCCCCACTATGCATCTAGAACTCGTTGACTATATTTTTGCATGCATGTAAGGCAACCTTCGCCGGTTGTCCTGCACAAATATCCGTCAATCAGAATCGCCCCCACATTTACTGAAATGGGAGGCGTCTGAAAGTTTAAGGGACAAGGCCTTACCCTGAATAGGTACAGGCAAATCCGATTGCTTAGGCAATGTTGACTTTGACGATCTTATGCTTCTCCTCTTCGGCCTTCGGCAGAGTCAAATCCAGAATACCGTCGTTGTAGTCAGCAACAACACTCGGATCTACACTTTTTCTAGCTTGCCAATACGAGTCCCAAGTTTGCTAGATTAGCAGTCAGGAAGGGTGAGCAATCAAACAAACAAACCATCAGGCAGATTCAATCATTTGTTTCTTAAGCTTCTGAAAAATCACTATGCTGCTATGTCAAATTGAAATGTTCACCTTGTCGGATCTAGCTCAGGAGCCAACGTACTATATTGTTGGTCGATTTGGTTTTGACCCCGGATTAAAAGAGCAGGAAGAAGTTTGGGTGAATTGGCAGGTTTGGGATAAAGTTTTTAACATTAAAACAAGGGTAATCGGTCGCAGAAAAGAAGTCTATGTGGATGGAAAAAGTATCGTCCTAAGCATGAGCGACAATGAAAAATCTAAATTTTCTGCGATTTATCCAAATGGAATTGATAAGTTACTAGATGGGGCCAGTCTATTTTTATTAAGAATCCTTGTAGAGCCAAAAGACAGGGCGGAATTACTCGAAATTGAAGAAGCGATCGCCCAAGGTGAAAGAACCCTTAAATCACAAGTGGAGCTCCCCAAAACAACCCAGTGATAAACATCAACCGGCCCCGTTTCCCCTGGAGCAAGATACGCCAGAGCCTATAAATGCATAGATTTAGATGGTTGGAGTTCCTAACTGTCAACTGAATGCGAGAAATTTACTTGAAGGCAAAGACGGGCGGCGGGAGTCAAAATACAGCACTGCTTGATTTCTGACTTCCTTCGCCAACAGGACTTAAATGACAGGCATAAATAGCCTTCTGGTTTCAGTCCAATTGCAGAACGTCCAGAGACCTTTCGACAATTTCATCGGGATTGAACGGCTTAGTCATGTAGAGATCAGCCCCAACTTCGCGGCCTTTTTGGAAATCGAATTCCTGCCCCTTAGCTGTCAGCATGATGATGTATGTATTTTTAATCTCATCATCCGCCTTAACCGCCTGACACACTTCAAAGCCATTCATTTTAGGCATCATTACATCTAGAAAAACCAGATGGGGGCTCTCGGTCTGAATAATCGCCAGCGCCTCCTCGCCATTGGCGGCAGTGAGTAACGCCACCCCTTCATCTTCCAACTCTTCTAAAGTCTGTTCCATCAGCAAACGTATATGGGCTTCATCATCCACAATTAAGATTCTCTTGTCCATTAAACGTTTGCTCCTAATGGCTCCAACGACTCTGTTCTTATATTTCCCGATTCCTCTTGCTCAAGCAAAATAAAGAAAATATTCTCTAAGCCATTATCAAATCGTAAAGTTTTGACGATATCGTGCTGCTTTGAGACATCAGAATCGACGATAATCATGTCGGGCTGAATGGAGAGGGCTTTTTCAATGCCTTCTTGCGCATTGGCGGCTTCTGCAACGATGTAGCCCTTGGAAAGCAATACATCGGCGAGGGTTTTAGTCACAGGAGCCGATTCATCGATCACCAGGACTTTTTTCTGGGAGCTTTTCTGAGCAATCAAGACTTCTATGTTTTGGAGCAGCGCCTCAATGTCAATGGGCTTAGTGAGATAGCGATCGATGCCTAATCGATAGCCCCGCTCCCGGTCCTCAATGATGGAAAGAATGATGGTGGGAATGTCCATGGTGGCTGGATCATTCTTCAACACAGCCGCCAAATCAAACCCATTCAGACTGGGCATCATCACATCCATAATAATCAAGTCCGGGGGGGCGGACTTCACCTGTTCGAGAGCTTCGACACCGTCTTTCGCTTCTTTGACAAGATAGCCTTCGGCTTCCAATTCCTGCTTCAACAAATTGCGAATATTAGGCTGATCATCCACCACTAGAATGGTTTTCTGCGAGTTTTCCTCCAGATTAACAACCCGTCCAACATCGGTTTTCAATCGTTGAACTAAGGTTTGAACATTGATCTTTTCAATCTCAACTTGAGGATCCAGTGTAATCGGCAAAGCAAAGGAGAAAGTGCTTCCCTGTTCAGGTTCGCTCTCTACCCAAATGCGGCCATTGTGATGTTCCACAATCTGTTTGCAAATCGGCAGACCTAGACCGGTGCCCTTAGGTTTGTCAGTCATGATTTCGCCGACTTGCTGAAATTTCTCAAACACCTTATGCAAATCGGCTTCAGCAATGCCAACCCCAGTGTCAATCACACTTACACAGATTTCGTTGTCCAACCGATTGACACGGCAAGTGACTGAGCCCTCATCGGTAAATTTAAGGGCGTTGGAGATCAGGTTGATGACGACTTGAAGCACGCGATCGCGGTCCCCAATGATCTCTGGCAGGTCAGGGTCGAAGTCTTCGATCATCTCCAGCTGGCTATTTTGGGCTAATACAGAGGTGGCGGAGATCGCTTTTTCCATGACCTCCACCATTGAAAATGGCTGCATTCGCCACTCAATCATGCCGGCTTCGATCTTGGCGACATCCAACACATCATTGATTAGAGAGGTTAACCGTTCCCCCTCAGAAACAATGATGTCGATATTCTGGCGCACCTGCTTAACCGCTCTCTCGGTTTTCTTGGCCTCAAGGTTAACCTGAGGCAGGACAACATCCTCCAGTTTCTTCTGGATTAGCTTGGCGAAACCCAGCACGGATGTCAGAGGAGTCCGCAGCTCATGGGAGACGGTGGAGATGAAATCGGTTTTCATCCGATCAACTTCTTTCTCTGCCGTGATGTCCCGGATCAGAATAACGGACCCTAGACACCTCTGCTCCAATTGGATTGAGTCAGTCTGATGAATCGCGCTGACAACAGCTTGTCCAATGCGTCCTCCAGTTAACGCAACCTCTGCCGTAAAGGGTTGACTAGGGTTTGTTTGGTTCCTTTCCACTAGCCCTGAAACGTCTGCTGGAAAGACATCCCGACAAGATTTTCCTGTCATTAACTCAGTCGCCGACGGAAACATTTTCAACAAACTGTGGTTAAACCAGGTAATTTGACCGGCGACATTCGTTACCAACAGCCCATCCCCTAGGTTGTCGATGATGGCGCTGAGTTCCTGAGTGCGTTCCTTGACTTTTTGATCCAGGGTGTCTCGGGCTTGTTCCAACGCCTGGGTGCGGACGCCGACCCATTCGATCAACTGATTCAAAGAGGCGGCTAAGACACCTACTTCATCCTGAGTCATTACATTAGAGCGGAGTGTAAAATCAGACTCTTGAGTAACTCGTTGAGCGACTGTCGTTAAGGCCTGCAGCGGATGAGTAATCGCCCGTCCACTGAAAATCGCTAATAGGGCTGCGATCGCTGCTGACAGCGCCATGCTAGCTATAATGACTTGGAGACGTAGCCTTGAAGCAATCGTCAAAGCATCCTGGGCCTCCTCTAATTCCTCGTCAATGACCTCAATCATCTGCTCTACCTCCTCCATAAAGTCACCTAGCCTAAGGTATTGCAGTCTTTGCTCGAAGTCCCCTAATAAGGGTTGAGCCGTGTCATCCTGCGGAGGTTGTTGATTAGCTGAATCGATTTGCTGCAGTATCGCTTCCACCTGCTGAAGATAGATACCCGCCGTGCTCGGATAGGTCTCAAGCAAATCTTGGAATGCTTCAGTCTCCTCTGATGTCTCCTCGATTTCCGCTTCTCCTTCTTCGTAAGAAGATACCAGCTCAGACCAGATCTGTTGAAATGTATCCGTACTTTCCCTTAACCTAACAATCTCTTCCTGAAACAGGAACGGGTTCGACAAGAAGTCGGCCAGTTGTAACTGTCGGGTCTGTATCTCGATGAGGGTTGTTTGCAGTTGATGCAGAGCTTGGGTTTCTTCTAAGACGTCTTCTATTACCTCCCGCGCATGGACCTGATAGCGTTCACCGATTACAAGGCCAGTAATGGGGCCAACCATGGCCACACCCAGTGCAATGGCGTACCCTAGACTCAGCTTATGGGAAATCTTCAAGCGGCGTAGCCATTTCCCCAGCCCCCCTTGAGGACAGGTTGGGTTGGCGGGAGACTCAAGCAAATAGTTGAAACTCATGATCTTTAGCAGTAACTATAGTGACGGTTGGGGCTGAATTGGAATCTCAATCACAAATTCAGTTCCCTGGCCGGGGGTAGAATTGCACTGCATCTTGCCTCCATGCCGCTCGACAACAATTTGGTAACTAATGGATAATCCTAGGCCAGTGCCCTGGCCCACCTGCTTCGTGGTAAAGAACGGATCGAACAGCTTAGAGTGAATTTCCTCAGGAATGCCAGGGCCGTTGTCGGAAATGCGGATAGCGACCCAATGATTCTCCAATAGGGCTGTTTGAATATGAATCTTAGGGATGAGATCTTGGGGAATAGGAATTGGGCATAGGGCGGAACGTGGAGCGGCGTCCAGTTCCCCGTCACCTATTCCAAGGCTTTTATCTTTTCCGCCCATGGTCTCTTCCAGCGCGTCGATCGCATTGGCCAGGATATTCATAAAGACCTGGTTCAGCTGCCCTGGATAGCACTCCACCCGGGGTAAATCGCCATATTCTTTGCTCACCTGGATCGGTTTCAGGCCGCCAATGGCTTTCAAGCGGTGTTGCAAGATAAGCAGGGTATTATCAATGCCCTCGTGGATGTCAACGGTCTTCAGACCCGCTTGATCGAGTCGGGAAAAATTCCGCATTGACAGAACAATCTCTCGAATGCGGTCAGTGCCCACTGCCATACTGGTCAAAATCTTGGGTAAATCCACCAGCAGAAAATCCAGGTCGATGGCCTCCATTTCTTGCTGAACTTTGAGGCTAGGTGTGGGATATTCCTGCTGATAACACTGGACCAGGTTTAACAAATCCTGGGTGTATTGATCTACATATTTCAAATTGCCGCAGATGAAGTTGATCGGGTTATTGATTTCGTGGGCGACGCCCGCCACCATCTGACCGATGCTCGACATTTTTTCGCTTTGAATCAGTTGCAACTGGGTTTTTTGCAACTCTTGCATCGCTGCTTCCAGCGCTTTTGCTTTTTCTTGGGCAGTTTGGGCGGCCCGACGACTTTGATTGTAAAGTTCAGCTTGGTCAAGGGCGATCGCCAGTTGATTCATCACCGCTTGCAATAACTCTATTTCATCCTGACTCCAGACCCGGGGCTCCCGACTAGCCCCGCAACTGATTACTCCCAACTCCCCAGACCGGGTTTGAAGCGGTATTGCTAGGAAGGATGCAAACCCTTGAGAAAGCAAGAATTGTCGAGTGTTGGGCTCACTTAACTCTCTAACATCATCGATCCGGACGATCTCCCGGTTGAGTAGCTGCTGTGTCAGGCCGCCCATCTCTTTCTCGGTGTAGTAACCTGAAATCGCAGGTAAGGCTGGATTTCTGGATTCATTGACCACTGCCAGTCCAGCTAAATCGCATTGGACTGTTGGGGTCAGATATAGGAAGTCTTGGCGGGCCGGCTCGACGGTTGGAGATAGCGCACAGGCATGCCGCCAAAGGAATAGGCATCGATCCAGATTGAGCAGTTGACGGATTTCATTAACAGCCGTAGCGATAATGTCATTCGGGTTTAAGGAGACGCGAATCTGATTCGACAGCCGGAAAAGGAGGTCATTCTGGCGGCTTTCTTTTAGTTTTTGTTCATGCACTAAGGCGTTGATTACGCCAGCGGCCTGGAAGGCTAAGGTGGTAAGCAGTTTAAGGTCTTCTGAAGAATAGGGCGTGGAGGACCTTAAGCGTTTGAGGGCGATCGCGCCAATCACCTTGTCTTTATTTCTCAGAGGAACACAGATTAATGACCCGGTGCGAGAGTGTTCCAACCGCCGCCTGGGATTAGAGAATACATTGTTGACGATTTCTCCTCTGCCCGTCACTACAATCCGGCCAAGAATACCCTCCCCCAGTCGCAAGGTTAATCCGTCATCATACTCACTGCCAAAACTGGCGATGCTCTCCAGCATATCGGCGCCGTCGTGTAGCAGCATGAGAACGCCGCTATTGGACTTGAGTAGTCTTCTGGCTTCATCCAGCACCAGATTCGCCACTTCTTTGACATCGAGGCTGTCAATAATCTTTTCGGAGATCTTGAACAGCAGGGAGATTTCTTTGTACTTGCTCAAGAGCTCTTGGGCTAAGGTCCGTTTCTCCCACTCTCGGTCGGCTAGGCGGGATAGTAGAGACGCCACCACAGCGGCTTTTTGGTCGCCTTGGACCCAACCAATGACGTCCCCCTCAAGTTTTACAGGGTATTGATTGTCTCCATGGCTCTCACCACTTCCCACCAAAAACTCCCCCTCCTCATTTTTAACGCTGATGGAGGGGTTGATGGCGTTAACCAAGGCTTTGATGAGCGAGAGTTCTTTCCTAAAAACCAGTTTTTTGAGACTGGTTGCTGTCATTTGCGATACCTTGGCGAAGGGCGACATCCCTAAGGTACCCATCTATCTAGCTGGGATCCCCCTATCTCATTCACTTAGCAGAAGTCAGGAGTCAGAAACTAGGAGATAGAAATCAAAAGCTAGAAGCTAGAAGGCAGTTCAATAGTCAGATAGGAACTGGATGCTGTCTCCTGACTTCTGGATTCTGCCCCAATAAGGTTTAGATAAGCCTGAAAATTAGCTGTAGAGATGTTGCAATGCAATGTATCAACATTTCTACGTATCATTGGGGCCAGCAAAAAATCATTGGGGCCAGCAAATATGTTGAACCCTGTCCAGCAGGACTTTTACTCCTGCGATACTTTCTTCTCTGAAGAGATCGTGGGAAGAAGCGGGGTCGATCGCGAAAATAGTCGAAAGTAGAGGGACTGACTCATCTCCTTGATGGGGAATGTCAGGTACGTCAGGGGATTAATAGTGACGATGATATTGCGGACATTCCGTGCGGCCAGGGCGACGACCGCCCGAGCGACCCAATCTGCAGACATGACGCCGATGGGATTCAGGTTGCTTTTGAAGGGGCCTAGAACAATTTTTCGAATAATACAAGGGGCGTCTAAACGGCGCAGGGTAATTAAATCTCCCAGGAGCCGTTTGGACACCTCATAAAGTGGACTGAAGGCTGGACCCACTTCAGCTTCGGAGGTGTTGACCCAAATTTCTTTAGCCGTGGGATCAGCAGAACAGGTTATAACGCCGAGAAATACCTCGATTAAAGCCCAAGCTGACAGGGCGTTGACCTGGAGGGATTTTTCAATCGCCTCAGGCCCGCGATCGCCATGTACATTGACGCCATGGTTAATCACCAGAATGTCAATATTTTGGAAGCGATCGCGCAGCTCCGCCTCAGCCCCTGGCCGCCAAGTCAAGATTTCGATTGCCGATTCAAACTGCGGGTTCAATGAGGTGGTGAGTGCGATAGGCGTAGCCCCTTGCCGAGCCAATTCACCCATCAACGCTCGCCCCATCGTCCCGGACGCACCCGTTATCGCGATCGCTTTGCCTTGCAAAGACACTCTAATGTCCTCATTCTCTAAAGTGCTTTCTCCATAACATAAGCTGGCAGGCCCTCTCATTGAGCATTGAATTGTGCTCCTTAGTAAAAGAACAGAGGGTAGGCAGGGAGTTTACCCCGTCTACCGCCTACTCCCTACTGTCTACCTTCTGAAGCCGCCAACCAGACTCATCTATTTCCCTGCTCAGCGAACTATTCAAGCTTCGACTTTGACGCCTCGCCAAAAAGCAATATGATCCTTAATATTGCTGGCGGCTGATTTGGGTTCGGGATAATACCACGCGGCGTCCTTATTCACTTGACCGTCCACCTCAATAGAGTAGTAGCTAGCGACCCCTTTCCAGGGACAGGTGGTGTGGGTGTCGCTGGCTTTGAAATATTCCTGCTTAATCGCATCAGGGGGGAAGTACTGATTGCCTTCCACGACCTGACAGTTATTGCTCTCGGCGATGACGGCGCCATTCCAGATTGCTTTAGGCATAAGAATTACCAGGTGACTTGACTAGATTATTAAGCATTGAGCTTGATTCTGGAGTCAGAGGGGCAGAGTGTGTATGAATATGAATACGTAGTCCGACATCCAGGGCTCACAACAGCCAGCGGGGTATAGCCAGCTAGAGCCGCTTCACTATTCTGTACCTATCAGGGACTTTACTTCAATGGCCGCGGGGTAGGCTAATCTTAGCTACGGTAAGATTATCCGCTGGTGTGCAAAATCATCGCAATGGAGTTATCATCATGAGCCTTCCTGACACCTATACACTAACCAAGCAGGAAGCGTTGAATTCTCGCCGATCTGTTGATTACAGCACGGTCCAGGCTGTCCCAGAAATGTGGGCGATTGCGGCTCAGCGCTTCGGATCCGTCACGGCGCTCCACGATCCCCACAGCAACCCTGTGGTAGACGTTACCTACGCCGAGTTATATCAATCAATCCAGCAATTCGCTGCAGGCCTCCAAACGTTAGACATCAAACCGGGCGAACACATAGCATTATTTTCGGATAATACCCCCCGTTGGCTAATTGCCGATCAAGGCATTATGACGGCAGGGGCTGTGGATGCGGTGCGGGGATCCCAGGCAGACCCGGAGGAGCTGTTATATATTTTGTCCCACAGCGATAGCATTGGCTTGATTGTTCAAAACCAAGACCTCTTAGACAAGCTTGCGGGTGGATTGAAGGAAATCTCGCTGCGCTTCATTATTTTGCTGACCGATGAAGCGCCGCAAAACACCCTGACCGCCAAGACCCTCAATTTTTCACAGTTGTTAGAGCAGGGGGCGAACACGCCGCTCCAGCCGGTTAGCTTCAAACGCGATTCGCTAGCGACGTTAATGTATACATCGGGCACGTCTGGGAGACCTAAAGGGGTGATGCTCAGTCATGCCAATCTACTTTCCCAAATTGCAGCGGTTTGTGCGGTTGTCCATCTCACGCCTGGAGAGCGAGTCCTCAGTATTCTCCCTATCTGGCATTGTTATGAGCGCACCTTTGAATACTTCATCCTCTCCCAAGGCTGTACGCAAGCCTATACCAATATTCGGCAGGTCAAGAAAGACCTGACGGATTTCAAGCCCCACTATATGGTGGGTGTGCCGCGTTTGTGGGAATCCATCTATGAAGGCGTACAAAAGCAATTTCGAGAACAGCCTGCCGGAAAACAAAAGCTGATTCGTTTTTTCCTGGCTCAAAGCCAACGCTACATCACGGCCAAACGAACTTGGCAAAGGCTCAATCTGGAGAAGCTTAAGCTGTCCCTATTGGAGCGGATTGCGGCAGGTCTTCAAGCCATCTTATTTTGGCCGCTCCATTTTTTAGGGGGCAAACTGGTCTACCAGAAAGTGCGGGCCGCTACCGGAGGAAACGTGCGATTTGTGGTTAGCGGCGGTGGATCGATAGCCGATCATCTGGAAGATTTTTGACTTTTGACTCTTGACTTCGGCGCAGCGGTACTAGTCACCGCTTCTACCTTCGTTTAATCTGCTTTTTGAGCTAGAGCAACAACCTTAGCAAAAGCTGAA
>JASJDH010000207.1 GCA_030065175.1 Leptolyngbyaceae cyanobacterium MO_188.B28
GCCTGAGCCATTCAACCCATACATTTGATGGCTTTGGGCGTGATAGATCAGCCAGAAGGCGTCGCCGCCAAGCCCCGTCATATGGGGATAGACCACAGATAGGGCGGCGTTGAGCGCGATAGTAGCATCAACGGCATTGCCCCCTTGCTGTAGAATACTCAACCCCGCTTTGGAGGCCAGAGTATGGGGACACACGGCCATTCCTCGCCGACCGATCGCAACTGGACGAGTGGGGTAACTGAAGTTAGCCGAGGCGATACCCAAATCCTCGAACCGTCTTTAAGAATTCAGGATTACTGGGGTCGCTCTCCAATTTTTCCCGAATCCAGCGGATATGGACATCCACCGTTTTGTTATCCCCCATAAAATCATGGCCCCAGACCTGATCAATAATTTGGTCGCGGGACCACACCCGTCTCGGTTGACTCATGAAAAGCTCCAGGATGCGAAACTCCTTGGGAGAAAAGCTAATTTCTTTTCCGCCCAGAAAGACCCGACATTCCTTCGGATGCAAAGTAATTTCCTTAAATTTCAGCACCGGATCTGTATCTTGCTGGGAGCTGCCGCGATGACGACGCAACAACGCTCGACATCGCGCAATCAGCTCCCTCATGCCAAAGGGCTTAGTTAGGTAATCGTCCGCGCCGACTTCTAACCCAACAACCCGATCGATTTCCGTACCCTTGGCGCTCAAAATCAGAATGGGAACATTAATCCCTTGATGCCGAAGTAGTCGACATAAATCCAACCCGTTCATCCCGGGCAACATCAGATCTAAGATCACCAAATCAATATCTGGCTCCTGGCTGCGGGGATTGCCCACAGGTCCGACAAACATTTCTAATGCTGTCAGTCCATCCTCAGCCAACAAAATCTCAAATCCCTCTTCCGACAGAGACAGAGAGATCGTTTCTCGAATTAACTCTTCATCTTCAACAACTAAAACTTTTCCCAACTTGACCCTTAGATTCGACTGAAATTGAGTCAATTCCAGAGATGTCATAACAGCTCCTTAGAGCTACAGGCTCAATGTTTATAGCCAAATTTTAACAGGCTAAGGGGTGGGGTAGAGTCTGTAAAGAGAATAAAAAGGAACTAGTGGCGGAAAAAAGTCAATCCGGTGTGCGGAAACCCAGTGTGTCAGAGATCTATGACAACTAGCAAGCCGCCCATGACTAATGACCAATGACCTTACGCACTAACCACAAAATTCACCAGCTTCTTAGGGACGACAATCACCTTCTTAATGGTCTTGCCGTCCAGATAGCGTTGGGCCACTTCTGATGATTTGGCGTATTGTTCCAAGGCTGCTTTGTCGGCGTCTGCCGGCGCCTGGATTGTGCCTCGGGTCTTACCCATAATTTGAATCACCAGAGTAATTTCATCCTCGACTAAGGCGGCGGGGTCAAGCTTGGGCCAGGGTTGATGATGGACGGATTCTGAATGCCCCATATGATGACGCCAAATCTCCTCCGCCATGTGGGGAGCGAAGGGAGCTAGCATCAACACCAGGGTTTGAATGCCGTCGGCGTAGACTGGAGAGTTTTTGCAGTCAGTGGCGTCGGTAAGGGCGTTACTGAGTTTCATTAGTTCCGAAACAGCCGTGTTGAACTGATAATCTCCCTCAATGTCTTCTGAGACTTCCTTAATCGCCGTATGCACTGCGCGACGTAGATTTTTCTCCGGCTTAGTCAGCGAATCGCCTGAAGACGCTTTCGCTTTTCCTTTCTTATTCGCCTTCACTTTTCCTTTCTTATTCGCCAGAAAGCCCATTACTAAACGCCAGACTCGATTGAGGAAGCGGAATTGGCCTTCCACATCGGCGTCGTCCCATTCCAGGTCTTTTTCAGGGGGCGCTTTGAATAGAATGAACATGCGGGCGGTGTCGGCGCCGTATTTAGCCAGCACCTCTTCCGGGTTCACCCCATTCCCCTTCGACTTTGACATGGTGGCGTAGAGCACCTGCAACGGTTCGCCTGTTTCTGGGTCGCAGGGGTTTGCCGGGTCAACTTTTGAGGAGGGCACCCACTTATCCTTGCCGCCTTTATTCGGATTCATATAGGTGAGGCCTTGCACCATTCCCTGAGTGAGGAGGCGCTTAAACGGCTCATCAAAGTCGAGGAGACCGCGATCGCGCAGCACCTTGGTAAAGAACCGAGAATAAAGCAGGTGCAAAATAGCGTGCTCAATTCCCCCGACATACTGATCTACCGGCATCCAATCATTCACCTTGGCGGGGGCGAACGCCTGCTTGCCATTCTTGGCGTCGGTAAAGCGCAGAAAATACCAGGAGGAATCAATAAAGGTGTCCATGGTATCGGTCTCCCGCTTAGCCGAGGCGCCGCAACTGGGGCAAGGAACCTTGACCCAGGATTCCAATTTAGACAATGGAGACGGCCCGCGTCCTGAAAATTCAACCTCTTCAGGCAAAACCACAGGTAAGTCTTCAGCCGGAACGGGAACGGTTCCACAGCTAGGGCAGTGAATTACGGGAATGGGCACCCCCCAATAACGCTGACGGGAAATCAACCAATCCCGTAAGCGATAATTCACCTGGCCTTGGCCAATCCCTTCGCTTTCTAAATGGTCAATTACTGTTTGCTTGGCTTCTGGGACGTTCAGGCCATCCAATGGACCGGAGTTGTAAAGCATTCCCGCTGCATTGTCGCAGTAAGCGGCCTTCAAGGGTTGAGCGCCATCAGGGGTTTGATCGGGGGGGAACACCACCTGAACAATATCCAAGCCATAGGTCTGGGCAAACTCGAAGTCTCGCTGGTCATGTCCCGGCACCGCCATGATCGCCCCTGTGCCGTAATCCATCAGAACATAGTCGGCGATCCAAATGGGAATTTCCTGACTATTCACCGGATTAACCGCATAGCTGCCGGTGAAGACTCCTGTTTTAGCCCGATCATCAGCGGTCCGCTCAAGTTCGCTTTTGGCGGCGGCGGCGCTTTGGTAAGCCTGAATGGCCTCTGCCTGATCCGGAGTCGTCAGATTCGGAACTAGCGGATGCTCGGGGGACAACACCATAAACGTAGCGCCCCAGAGCGTATCGGGGCGGGTGGTGAAGATGGGAATTGGTTCCTCAGACGCAGTTTGGAAGGTTACCCGGGCTCCGGTCGACTTGCCAATCCAGTTGGCCTGCATGAGTTTGACCCGCTCAGGCCAACCCTTCAACTTATCCAGGTCCGTCAATAATTGTTCGGCGTAGTCAGTAATTTTGAGGAACCACTGCTTTAGCAGTTTGCGCTCTACCTTTGCGCCAGAACGCCACGAACGCCCCTCGTTATCCACCTGCTCATTCGCCAATACGGTCTGGTCGATGGGATCCCAGTTAACCGCTGCCTCTTTCTGATAAGCTAACCCCGCGTTTAAGAACTCCAGAAAAATCCATTGAGTCCAATGGTAGTAGTCTGGCGAACAGGTAGCGACTTCTCGATCCCAATCGTAGGAGAATCCCAACCGCTTGAGTTGAGAGCGCATTTGCTCGATGTTCTGGTAAGTCCATTTTGCTGGCGGAACCCCCCGGTCAATCGCCGCATTTTCCGCTGGCAGCCCGAAGGCGTCCCACCCCATGGGATGTAATATTCGAAACCCCTGCATCCGACGGACCCGCGCAATCACATCGGTAATCGTATAGTTCCGGACATGGCCCATGTGCAGATTCCCGGATGGATAGGGAAACATCGATAGGGCATAGAATTTAGGTTTATCGGCGGTTTCTTCAGTCTGATCTAAACCGGCTTCCGCCCAAACCTGTTGCCACTTTTCCTCTATTGCGGCGGCGTCATATTGGGACTCCATGCCCAGAACTCCTACTTGTAGTGCAAACTATTTACATAATTCTAGAGGGTCATTTGAATATCAGGAGCCCGTTATCAATTCATCCCCGTTAAAAGTATTTGTCTGGCGCCCTCAAACCAGGGGAAGCCAATTTCATTTGAATATCAGGAGCTTGTTATCAACTCATCCCCGTTAAAAGTGTTTGTCTATGGCACCCTCAAGCCAGGAGAAGCCAATTTCCAGGAATATTGCGCGTCCCATGTGGAGAAAGTAATTCCGGCGATCGCGCAGGGCTGTCTGTACCATTTGCCTCTTGGCTATCCAGCCATGATACTGGGGGAAGGATGGATTTCAGGATTTCTTCTACATTTCCCAAATACTAAGATTTTAGAGTCACTTGATGAACTAGAGGGGTATCAACCCGGAAGACCGCCCAACGAAAATGAATACCAGCGGCGAGAACTATTAATTTTCAACCCCAATCGCCGCCCCCTGGGTTTGGCTTGGGGGTATTTGATGGATCCCAACTTAGTCCAAAGGCTCAAAGGGACATTTCTCCCAAATGGTCAATGGTTTGGGAAGTCAACCGATTTTTAGTTTGAAAAAAATTTACCCAGAGAACTAGGCGCTCCCTGGGTGAGTTACGTAAATTATTTAACGTTGGGTTAAAGACTCCTCACACATAAACCCTTCGTCGATTAAGGATGGACTAGTATTCTCCATCCTGAGGCTCATCGAAAGACTCAGGCGCCATCGGCGCTTCAGGAATCTCAATTGCCGGTTGATCTAGGGCGAGTTCTAAAACATCGAGACCCTCAGGGTTTGGTTGCTTACTTTTAGCAAACTCCAATAACCCGGGGTGCCCTTCAAACAGGCCTGATAAACCAGCCAATAACAGAGCAGCCGCAGTCCCTGCTCCCGCCAATAGAGTCAGGCGGAATCGCTTACCTAAGCGAAACATAACAGACTCTACCGTTTGTTCAACGGATACTTCGGCATGAGGAGTTGGCAGCGTTTGCAGCCCCCGCCGCAATGAAAGCAGGCGCTGATAAAGGCGCTGAACCCCTGGATCATCCGTCAACCAACTTTTTACCATGCGGTGCTCATCTGGAGTCACCTCACCATCCAGATAAGCGCTCAACAATTCAAAGCGAGATCGCTTCGTCACATCTAAACCCCCGAATGGTTGATACTCTCTGACCTCAGCACCAGGCTTTTGAGCAGATACCAGTTGATCAGAAGAGAAACGCTTGCGATTGTCAGCGGTCATCTCAAAACTTCTCTCAGTCAGGCAGCGTATACGCCATAGGTCAGCAGAAATTAATCTCTAAATTAATTTTCTGAGTAGCTACAGTATGCTCCAACCTAGAGCCTAGGGATTCCAGATTAGACTCTGAATACTTCAGATGATAACGGGAACTCGAAGGTAAGAGTACCCACCTGACTGATAAGAATTTCTTACCAGAATCAGATTTTCCAGTCGACGACCTAAGGTGAAGCATCTAAGTACTGCTTCAAGTCACCCTGAAGACGTTGGCGAGCCCGAGCAATTCTGGACTTTACGGTACCGAGGGATACACTGGTAATTTCCGCGATTTCCTCGTAAGGTAAGCCCTGAATTTCTCGTAGAACAATCGTTGTACGGAACGCTTCAGGTAACTGCTCAATTGCCAACTTCAATTGGTCGTAAAACTCACGAGTCATCATGTCGTCAACCGGACTCGGGGTGTCAGTTGCAATCTCCCAATCCACCTCACCGTCATCCAGACTGCGGGGAGCATCCAGAGAAAGCATCGTTTGAGTCCGTTTACGCTTACGAAGCTCGTCGTAAAACAAATTAGTAGTAATACGGCCCAGCCAGCCCTTGAATTTAGCTGGCTCTTTCAATCTGCGAATGTTTCGGTAGACGCGAATCCAAACCTCTTGAGCGAGGTCCGCCCTATCAGACCAATCCGGAGCCAAGTGATATAAGAGCTTCTCTACATGAGAATGGTAACGGCGCAGCAGCTCAGCAAAGGCAGCCTTTTCAGGCCGAAAATCAAGCTGACAACGCAGAACCAAGTCTAGATTTGATAACTGTTCAGGTTGAACAAGTTCCTCTGGACTTCTAAGGCCAATATCGTCTGACCCTTCTGCAGAAAGAGAGTGGTTCATACTTTAAAATCAAGCTGTCCTTTACATCCTTTCGCGCATGAGACGATAGAATCCGGCATCGTCCCCATGATTCGAATAGGTAAGACTCAATAAGCCTTGCCTGGTAAATCCCTACATCATCTTTACAGCTCTTAACCAGGTCAGAGATCTCACGGTGTGCCTATCCAATTAGTGGCACACACCTATGTAGAAATGCGGAAAAATTGACTCGAATGAATTTCGTTGATGGGTCAAAGTCTTTCCACCAAGGGGTTTGGAGAATTCAGGATAAATCCGGAGAGCTTATAGTTATAGCAGAAAGCATCTAATATGCATACCGTTCTGAATTGGGCATACTTTTTACCAGCCCATTAGTCCCTGTTATAGGGCTAGCGGTATACTCTAAGCTTTAAGCTTGATGTCGCCTACCGTTCTCATGTACTGATGCACTATCTGGCCAAAGTTCAGAAAAAAGCTTATCTGGGTGGAGCCGAACTTCAATTGTTGGCTTATCAAGCCTCACAGTATATCTGGGAGGTTGTCTCTGAGGAGCGTGTGGTCGAGACTTCAGGAATTGTCGCCTTTAATGAAGGCGCTTTGGTGTTAGTTGAACTTTCTAATACAAACCAAATCGATGCGATAAGGGACGCCAGCGACTGGGTGCTGGAATTGGTTTCTCAATACCTAACCCGTGGTGTTACCCCCGAGTTTCTGGAGCAGGAAATCGAACGAGCTGAACAATGGCGACAATCCCTCACCCTCCAAAGTCAGGAAGTTGGACGTCGTGTCCTGGAAACCGCAGCACGCCGGGATGAAATTCAAGAACTTGAAAAAAATCTCAAACTTGAACGGGAAGAACTTGAACGCCGTGAGTCAGAGATCGCAGCACGGCGAGAAGAGATTCAAGAACTTGAGAAAAAACTTAAACTTGAGCAGCAAGCCTTAGAGGAGCGAGAGGCGCTGCTGAAGCAGCAAGAAGGTTAAATGCGGTCCGAGATGTTATAGGTCGGAGTAGAGGGGCAGGGGAGGCAGGGGGAGCGGGAGGAGCAGGGGAGAAATGTGGAGACGCAATATATTGCGTCTGCGTGTAGCAATACTGTTCGGATAAGCCTGAAAATGGGTGTAGGGACGTTGCATTGCAACGTCCCTATGTATCATTGGGACGGCGTATAACTTAAAGCGGGAAAAAAATAACCCCAAAATCGGCTGAAACCCTTGTGGGCTGGAACCATTTCCCCGTAAGTCTTCCCGCCTTAAAATATAAGCCATTGGGACCAGCAAAAATTGTTAATCAAACAGAATTGATGGCGTGTAGAGTGCTTTATGTTGTATCAGGTGCAGAGATGGGGGAGATGGGAGGATAGATAAGGCAGTATAGAGGCGCGGCATGTCGCGTCTCGAGGAGGGGTTAGATAGGGGATTTTGGATTGAGTGTCGGGGGGGAGAATTTTGGATTTTGGATTTGTTCTCCTACTTCCCCATCTCCCCTATCCTCCCCATCTCCCCTGTCCGTCCTTTACCTTAATCCTTGATTCCCAAGCCTACTTATTATTAACTGAGGCGGGCAGCGACAACTGCTCCTGAGGCTTTGCTCCATTGCTGCGCTCAGATGGTGCGTCTTCTGAGAGAAGCATTTCGCGAATCAAGCGAGCCGCCGCCCGCTGAGCCAGTCCACCCACAATCCGCTGGCCCATTTGACGGGTTTCGGGTTTGAATAATATCTGCGGTACAAGGGAGGCTACGGTGGCGGGATCAAAGCCTCGGGTATTGCGTAGGATCTCTAAGATCCGACCAATCTGTTCTAAATTGCCCTGCGAGGCTCCTTTACCGCCTGAAGGAGTTGTATAGCCGTTTTCCTGGGAATTGAAGCCTTCTCGAAGGATCCGGTTCGCACTCTGTAAGAAGTTCTGTCCTAGATTGTCCAGTTCTTTAATTGCTTCATCTGCAATCCGTTCGCGAATAAACTCACCCCGCTCTGAAAACAGAAAATCGAGGCTTTGGTTGAGCACGTTATTGAGATCGTAGTCATCACTATTGCGGGCGTTGCGGAGCAGATTCTCTAAGCGATTCCAACGGAAACTACCATCTTTGAAGAGCAAATCTTGGAGAGAAGAGCGCAATTCTGGCGATGGATCAGTTAAGAGCCGCTTGGAGACATAGGGATAAGCCTTGCTTAACACCTTGAAGTTGGGATCGACATTGATGGCGATGCCTTCCAGGGTGACTAGGGACCGAATAATCAGCGCATAGTAAGCCGGCACTCGGAACGGGTACTCGTACATCAAAGCTGAAAATTCGTCCGTAATACTCTTAAAGTTAAGCTCAGCGACACTGGCCCCTAAAGCATTGTTAAACACTTCCGCTAAAGCCGGAATGATTGGAGTTAGATCAGTATCCGGCGTCAAAAACTCGAGGTGGACATAGTCACGGGCTAATCCTTCAAAATCCCGATTAACCATATGCACCACCGCCTCGATCAGGCCATAGCGCTGATAAGGCTTGACCTCACTCATCATGCCAAAATCCAGGTAGGCGAGTTTGCCGTCCATGGTCGCCAGTAAATTGCCTGGGTGGGGATCTGCATGAAAAAATCCATGTTCCAGTAATTGCCGCAGGGAACACTGAACGCCGATTTCGATCAAGTAGCTGGGATCAATCCCTTTTGACTGAATTTTTTCGGGCTTGGTTAACTTAATCCCTTCAATCCACTCCATGGTGAGCACTCGTCTGGCGGTGTACTCCTCATAGATGTGGGGGACATAAATGTCCTTTAAATGACCATATAGTTGGGCGAACCGTTCTGCATTTTTCCCTTCCTGGGTATAGTCCATTTCGTCGAAAATGCGCGCCCCAAACTCATCCATGATGCCCACCAGGTCACTGCGGATTTGTTTGATGTTATAGGTGGCGAACTTTGCTAGTTGCCGCAGGATGTAAATGTCGATGGCGATTCCCTGGGCCAAGTCGGGACGCTGGACCTTTATGGCCACCTCTTCCCCAGTTTTCAGCCGCCCTCGATAGACCTGTCCCAAAGAAGCCGCCGCCACAGGGTCTGAACTCATTTCAGCAAACAAATCATCTGGCGGCGATCCTAACTCCTCTTCAATAAATCGAAAGGCAATTTCATTGGAAAAGGCGGGCAGCTGATCTTGTAAATGGGACAACTCTTCTAGATAGCTTGGGGGAACCAAGTCGGGGCGTGTGGAGAGGGCTTGCCCGACCTTGATATAAGCAGGTCCTAGTTGAGTCAAGATCTGCTTTAGCTTAATCGCACGTTTCTTTTCGTGATACTCCGAGTTACCCGTCTGGCGGTCTAACCAAAGGCTGAAATAAAAGGAAACGAAGGGGAGGATAATCCCAATAAATCGCCATAAAACCTTGAACGGCCGACGACCGTAGTGAGCTTCTATGGCTTCAGGGTCATACGTCATGAAATGGGCTCCAGGTTTCTCCCGCCGTCCCGATTCGACATCTGCAGATGCTGCTGAATCGGTTGGCGACTCAGCGGCAACCACCTCACTGTAAACTGTCATAGTTGAAGGATTTAAAAATTCATCAGGCGGGGTAGGGGTGGCTGATTTCATAGCCTCAGAGTATGGAGCGTCATCAAGCTTAACAGGCGCGATCAATCAAAATTAAATCAAGTCATGCCATGTAAACTATTGTAACAACCACGAGGTTGGTGTTGTCCTCTAAAACAATGATTTAGTCTGAACTGTTAAAAGTAGTCCATAGGAAAGTAGTACATAAGTATGCTATAAGGGGTAGCGCTGCCTCTGAGTTTAGGATCTGCTATATTCTTGTATTCCAAATCGCCGTTTACCGCCAACTTTGAGACAGGGACTGATCTATATTCTTTACCTTTTTTGATGGGGCGGGTTAGGTTGCATGTTGATCTCTTTGCATATTGAAAACTTTGCCCTCATTGACCAGTTAGACCTGCAGTTAAAGCCAGGCCTTAATGTATTGACCGGAGAAACGGGGGCGGGCAAGTCTATTATCCTCGACGCGATTGATGCAGCGTTGGGCGGTCGCTCAACCAATCGGTTAATTCGAACAGGCTCCCGAAAGGCGCTTGTAGAGGCTAGATTCGAGTCAACGCCGACGTTGCAAACTTGGCTAAATGAGCAAAAAATCGCCCCGGCTGAAGCGGGCTGTATCGTTTGTAGCCGAGAATTGACCATGGGCAAGGGGGCTGTTCGCAGCCGTTCGCGCTTGAATGGAATGCTGGTGAATAAACCTCAGATCGAGGCGCTGCGACAGTTACTGGTGGAGATTACGGCCCAGGGGCAAACTCTACAGTTGGGTTCGACGGAGCGGCAGCGCGCCTGGTTGGATGGATTTGGCGATCGCGCCCTGATTCAACAAAGCCAAGTCGTCGCCAGCGCCTATGAGTCAGCGACACAAGCGCTACAAGCCCTGGAGCGCCGCCGTAAAGCTGAACAGCAACGGTTGCAGCAGCTCGACTTATTCGAATATCAGTGTCGGGAGCTGAATGGGGCCAATTTGACCAGTGCAGACGAATTGGATCGGCTTGAGCAAGAGCGTCAACGGCTCAGTCACAGTGTAGAGCTACAGCAGCAAAGCTATCAGACCTACCAAATTCTCTACGAAAATGATGGCGACGGCGAAGCTTGCGCCGATTTATTAGGCAAGGCGGAGACGGTTTTGAGCGATATGCTCCGCTATGACCCAGAGATTGAACCTATTTTGGAACTCGTCAGCGAAGCCTTAGCTCAAGTTGAAGAGGCGGGGCGGCAAGTCAACACCTATGGGGAGAATATCGAGACCGATCCGGAGCGCCTGCAAGAAGTGGAGCAGCGGATTTCCCAGCTAAAACAACTCTGTCGCAAGTATGGCCGCGACTTACCGGAGCTACTAGAGTACAGCCAGGAAATTCAAGCGGCGCTGGACGCGTTGGATGGGGATGGGCAATCGATCGAAGCCCTAGAGGAAACCGCCCAAGCCTGCCAGAAAGTATTGGAGGAAGCCTGCCTGAAGCTGACTAAGCTAAGGAAGAAGGCGGCTAAAATGCTTGAAACTAAATTGGTTGAGGAACTCAAACCGCTGGCGATGGATCGGGTGCAGTTCAAGGTGGAGATTACACCCTGCACGCCCACGGCGACTGGCGCCGATCAGATTCAATTTCTGTTTAGCCCGAATCCGGGGGAGCCCCTCCAGCCTCTGGTGGAAATTGCGTCCGGGGGAGAAATGAGCCGCTTTCTGTTGGCGCTGAAGGCTTGTTTCTCGCGCATTGATCGGGTCAGCACGATGGTATTTGATGAAATTGATGTGGGGGTTTCCGGACGGGTGGCTCAGGCGATCGCAGAAAAGCTCCATCACCTTAGCCGACAACATCAAGTTCTCTGTGTCACCCACCAACCCATTGTGGCGGCCATGGCCGACGCCCACTTCCAGGTCGGCAAACACGTGATCGATCAACCCGAGGGGAATAAACCGGCAGGAACTAAACGAAAAAGTAAAAAATCCCGCCCAACCGGGGAGACTGAAAAGAATACAGCTGCGATAGAAGAGGTGAGGACTGTGGTGCGGGTCACCCCGCTCGATTCCGTCCAACGCAGAGAAGAACTGGCGCAACTGGCGGGCGGTCAATCCCATCAGGAAGCGATCGCCTTTGCGGAATCTCTATTGGCGCAAGCCGATACCATTCGCCAAACTGGGTAAAGTGTTTAGGAAGCTTCAGATTAATTGCATCCCATCCACCCATCCACTGGGACTATATTTTTACGCAAATCCCTTAGGTGATTGCTTATGCCTATCCTGACCGTTGCGGTAGAATCCGCCCTGGAGAATCCAGTAATTGAGGCGAATCTCCGCCAATTCCTGCTAGTCCTCTCGGTTTCCCTGGGCGTCGCCACCCTATCCCGGGTATTTAGCTGGTTTCGCAATATTCCCTATACCCTGCTTCTGCTCTTGGTGGGGTTGGGATTGGCCATTCTAGATGTGCGGTTGGTCAACCTCTCCCCCGCGTTGATTCTGTTTATCTTTTTACCCCCACTGCTATTCGAAGCGGCGTGGAACCTGAAATGGTCGAATCTGAAGCGGGATTTGACGCCGATTTGTCTCTACGCGGTTTTGGGGGTCGTGATCTGCGTCGTCGGCCTGGTTCTGGGGTTAATGAACTTTGGCGGCGCCTCCCTGGCGACGGCGCTGCTGGTGGGCGCCAGTTTGTCCGCCACCGATCCGGTTTCGGTGGTGGCCCTGTTCCGCGAATTGGGCGTAGACAAACGTCTAACCACGCTGATGGAGGGAGAAAGCCTATTTAACGATGGGGTGGCGGTGGTTGCATTCAACCTGCTGCTGGGCCTAGCGCTAGGGGTTGAGCAGTTTAGCGCATCCGTCACCCTGGCCCGATTTCTGGTGTTTGTGGGGGTCGGGGTGAGTATTGGCGGCTTGATCGGATTTGGCATTTCTTTTCTTACCCAGCGGTTTGATTTGCCCTTGGTGGAGCAGTCGCTTACCCTGGTGTCCGCCTATGGCGCCTATTTAATTGCAGAAGAATTGGGCGGCTCTGGGGTGATCGCGGTGGTTACCACGGGGTTAATTCTGGGGAATTTTGGCTCCCGCATCGGCATGAATCCCCGCACGCGATTGGTGGTGTCGGAATTTTGGGAATTTGTGGCCTTCTTCGTCAACTCGATTGTGTTCTTGTTGATTGGGGACCAGGTTTACTTTGATGGCTTAGTTAGCAAATTGGATTCGATTCTGGTGGCGATCGCTATCATTATCCTGTCTCGAGCAGTCAGCATTTTTGCCCTCGGTTTCCTCAGTAACCGACTGGCCCAACCCAACATCTCCTGGCCAGAGCAGACGGTGCTCTGGTGGGGTGGGCTGCGGGGGTCGGTGTCAGTGGCGCTGGCTTTGAGTGTGCCGATCATTCTGCCGGAGCGTGAAGAAATCATCGCCATCGTCTTCGGCGTCATGCTGTTTACCTTGCTGGTGCAGGGCTTAACCACCAAATCGCTATTGGTGCGGCTAGGATTGCTGGGGGACCAACCCCTGCGTCAAGCCTATACCCAGGCGGTCGCCCGACGGGTGGCGCTCAATCGTGTCATTGATCGGTTGGTTGAACTAAAACAACGCCAGGAAATTGATCTTGAATTTTGCAACTACCAGATCGCATTGGTGGAGGGGCAATTGGAAGAACTGCAGGAGGAAATCAATCAACTTCGACGGAATAATCCTGAAATTCAAGAATTTGCCGCTGACCAACTCCGCGATGAACTACTTGCGATCGAATCAGATACTTACGCCGAATTTATCCGCGCCGGGCGGCTCAAAGATGAACTGTCGCCGCTCTTGCAATCTGTTTTACCTAATAATGCTGGAGAGCCGGTTTGAGTTGATTTAATTCCAATTAACTGTGATTGCTTCTATTGGGTGGATGGGTAGATGAGTGGATGGGTGATTTTGCTAAAGATACATCGATGCTTTGTAGGTTTGAGGGTCGACTATGATGGATGGCAAGGATTGATGGAGTTTAATTTTTGCCCATAGAGCTATTCATACCTGGGAGTTTCTGATGAAAACCCTCGTCAAGTGGAGCGTTGAAGATTACCACCGAATGATAGAGGCGGGCATTCTAGCAGCTCGTCGGGTGGAGTTATTGCGGGGAGACATCGTAGAAATGAGTCCAGAGGGACCGGAGCATTATTTTTTAGTCGATGAAACGAGCGATTACTTAAAGCAACTGCTGGAAGGTCGCGCTATTGTCAGATTCGACGGTCCCATTACGCTGATGAATTCGGAACCCGAACCTGATATTGCCATTGTTCGCCTGCCCAAAGCTCAGTATCGAAGCCGCCATCCCCAACCTGATGACATTTACTGGATTATCGAATACTCCAATAGCACTTTGGTTAAAGATCTGGAGGAAAAACAGCAGATTTACGCCGCCGCCAAGATTCAAGAGTATTGGGTCGTTAATCTGAAAGCGAAGCAACTGAAGGTGTTTCGGGAGCCAGTAGTTGAAGCCTATCGGATAGAGCGTACACTGACCACGGGAGATATCACCTCGCTAGCCTTTCCCAATACTGCGTTTTCAGTCGAAAAGATATTGGGAACGCAACAACTACCCTGAGTTTGTCATTACCTCATGTGAGCGTCATAAAGCTCCCTTCGCCAAGTTGAGTGCGTCCACCTGCGAAACCCACCCTACCCAAGTTGTGAACCTCCTATCAAATATCGTTGGATTGAAGCTGCTCAAGCAGGTTGGGATTGTAGTATTTTTTGATGTCCTTAAGAAATTGCTCCAGACTGGCGTAAAGCGCCCTCACCCGTTGCGGCCTGGAATGCTGAAAAGTAGCCCAAGATTTCGTATGCATTAAATCTAAGTTCAACATCCCGTCTGCAAACACACGACCCACAACCTGCCCCCGCCAACAAATTTGGAAAGCGTCAGTATCTATCTGATAATTGAATTCGATCCCGGGTAACTCTTTGGCCAATTCGGGCAAGCGTTGTTTGAGAGTCTCAATCACATGCCAAGTTTGCATCCAAAAGTCTCTCCAACATAAGATTAACCAATAAAAAAACCTGTAGTATAACTTTTCAGACTCCGTTCAGCACTCTAAAGTGGCACACCCTAAGAGCCCGCTAAAAAGGCGCTAAAGCCAATAAAATCAAGGCGTTATTTTTTCCACAAATAGTTTGTGGGAAACGCTCAATTGAGGAAGTTATTAAAAATCCTAATAGCCTACAATATTCTGCTTCTCACTACTGAGTGTAAATACCTAATGTGACAGTTAATAGACTGGAATATAGGTGTTTTTTGCTGCTTTTCTGCATAAAATTTTATTTTTCTAGACGAATATGACAGAAAAATGACACTTGATGAGAGCTGTAATGGACACTAGGTCAGACTGTCTAGTGCTTACGCAGCCAGCTTTTAAGAGAGAGTCAGGGGAATCTTTAGCGCAAAAACGAGTCTCCGCTACATTGGATTGCACTCATGGATAACTTTCGCAGCTCCCTCATAACTTCTTCACAAGTCGTTTGTAGCGTGTAAGTGTAGC
>JASJDH010000208.1 GCA_030065175.1 Leptolyngbyaceae cyanobacterium MO_188.B28
GAAAATCAGCGGTTGGCGGAGCTAGTCTTGTACTTTTTGACGGATGAAAACAATACCCGTCCCCTGAAGACACGGAGTGAGTTGGAGAAAGATTTAGAGGCGATTTCTGTTGACTTGTTAGCGGAAGCGAACCAGCTGGACCTGGTGTTGAGAATTTTTTTGGAATCGGGTTTGGTGTTTCTCTTGCCAGAAATTCCAGCTGACCGCTACCAACTGGTTCATGATTATCTGGTAGTCTTTATTCGCCAGCAGGAAGAACCTAAACTCAAGGAGTTAGCGGCAGAACTTGAGAAGGAAAGGAAACAGCGGAAGCACAGTGAGGAGCAACAGAAGCGTAGTGAGGAGCATCGGAAGCGCAGTGAGGAGCAACTCAATCGTGTTCTAAGACAGCGCCTTCGGGCATCGCTTGCTACTGGATTTGGCCTGGCAATTCTAATGGTACTGGCAGGAAGATTTGCTCTGCGGTCAACCTTTTTTAAGAAAGAAGCAGAAATCAGTGGAATTGAAGCGACCGTCAAGGAAATTAGTGAGATTGCGGCGACCACTGCCCATTCAGAGGAACTTTGGGCAGTCAATCAGGATTTTAATGCGCTGATAACTAGTCTGGAAGCGTTAGAGAAACTAGAAAAACTTATCCGGAATCAGGCTCCTGTAATCGATCAATTCACCCCGAATCAGGAAGATAGAATAGAGGAACTACGCAGAGAAGCTGCGCAAGGGCTCCAAAAAAGTTTCTATCGAGTAAGCGAACACAATCGACTAGAGGGCCATGAAGGGACGGTCTTTGGTGTAGATTTTAGTCCGGATGGCCAAACCCTGGCCACGGCCAGCGCCGATCACACGGTTAAGCTCTGGAATCCGAATGGACAACACCGTCGAACGCTGGAAGGCCATTCGGATATGGTCCTCAGCGTCAACTTTAGTCCGGATGGCCAAACCCTGGCCACGGCCAGTGCTGATCATACCGTCAAACTCTGGAATCTAGAGGGCCAAGTACTTCAGACTCTGGTCGGCCATGAGGATACGGTCCACAGCATCAGTTTTAGTCCCGATGGTCAAACTATTGCCACAGCTAGTGAGGACCAAACCGTTAAGCTCTGGAACCTGGATGGGCAGGAAATCCAAACTCTCACTGGGCATAGTCACGCCGTCTTAGAGGTCAGCTTTAGTCCCGATGGACAGAAGATTGCTACGGCCAGTTATGATCAGACCGCCAAACTCTGGAATCTCGAGGGACAGGAACTCCAAACCCTCGAGGGACATAAGGATGCCGTCTTCAGCATCAGTTTCAGCCCGGATGGTCAGATGATCGCCACAGGAGGGGGAAGGCTAGACAAAACCGTTAAGCTCTGGAATCTCAATGGACAAGAACTTCAGACGCTAGAAGAACATAACGATACGGTTATGAGTGTACGCTTTAGTCCGGATGGTCAGGTTATCATCACCGCTAGTGCAGACGACACTGTTAAAGTTTGGGGATACGACGGCCAATACCTCCAAACTCTGATCGGACACAGCAGTTGGGTTTGGAGTGTAGGGTTTAGTCCGGATGGTGAGACCCTCGCCACGGCCAGTGCGGATGATACCGTCAAACTTTGGCGGCTTAATCCGCACAATATTTTGGGCCATAAGGATTTAGTCCACGATATTAGTTTCAGTCCGAATGGCGACACGATTGCTACTGTCAGTAAAGACAGTACAGTCAAACTCTGGCAGGTTGACACCCATGCCCCTGCTCGTTATCTTCGGTCTCTCTTAGGACATACAGGTGACGTCAGGGCGGTGAATTTTAGTCCAATTGACCCAATGATTGCGACCGCTAGTAACGACGAGACGGTTAAACTCTGGAATTCAAACAATGGCCAAAAACTCCAAACGCTCTCTGGACATACTGATCTAGTTGTCGATGTCAATTTCAGCCCGGATGGTCAAACCCTTGCCACCGCCAGTCGGGACCAAACCGCCAAGCTGTGGAGTCGAGAGGGAGAAGACCTTCAAACCCTAATGGGGCATACCAAGGAAATCGAAGCAGTCAGTTTCAGTCCGAATGGTCAGACGATTGCCACCGCCAGCAGGGACCGGACTGCCAAACTCTGGGATTTACAAGGGAAAGAATTGGCGACACTCATGGGGCATGAAAAGTTTCTAACGGACGTTACTTTCAGCCCAGATGGTCAGCTCATTGCGACCGCTAGCTATGACGACACTGCTAAGCTCTGGAATTTAGAAGGCAATGAATTGGCGACCCTTTCGGGTCATAAAAGAACGGTGACGGCCGTAGCGTTCAGTCCCGATGGCCAGACCCTTGCGACGGCCAGTTGGGATCAAACCATCAAGCTTTGGACCCGACAGGGAGAGGAATTTGACACGCTCTATGGACATACGGGTAGGGTTATGAGTCTGAGGTTTAGTCCTGACGGTCAGTTCCTTGCATCCTCAGATGACAGTGGCCGGGTGATTCTGTGGGATTTGAACTGGGAATTAGTTGAATTGCGGGCGCAAGGTTGTACCTGGATACGAGATTATCTGGAGAATAACCCCAAGGTTGAAGGGCGCCATCGCACCCTCTGCGATAACGTTGGCGTGCAAAAGTAAAAAACAGTAGGCGCACGCACTCACCATACAAGTACCCGCTGGGGTGCTGCTAAGTCCTAGCGACTCATGGTATCTACTTATGAAGGAGGGTTAAAGAGCTGAATGGGATGGTTCAGTAGCTCAATGCTCTCTGCAAAGAAGCATAACGCTTAATCTAACCAAGTGTTATGGCTGAAGTGGGAAACCCTAATCGGATTCTCCGAAGTGGGCTACCGTCAGTGGAGTGCATCTACAGGAGACCAGACGGAAGGCTATGGCCTTAGATATTTTCAAGTTTTTTCAAGCCACGAATCCCAGCCGAACCCTGGCTGTGGAGAATGAGGAAGATCAGAAGTATTACATTGATTTTGCCTCGGTCAGGGGCGGACAGATTATCGAAAAACTACGGAATAAGATTGCCTTCTTCTCCTCGGATGAACCAACCTGTGAACTATTTACAGGTCATATCGGCTGCGGCAAGTCGACAGAGCTATTGCGGTTAAAGGCCGACTTAGAGCAAGACGAATTCCATGTGGTTTACCTCGAGTCCGATCAGGACTTAGAAATGGGCGATGTGGATGCGGGGGATATTTTGCTAGCGATCGCCCGTCGCGTCAGCGAAAGCCTCGAAACCGCGGGGATTAATCTCAGACCTGGATATTTCCAACAGCTATTCGGTGAAGTCCAGGAGATTTTGCAGACGCCGGTTCAGATCTCCACCGATGTCAAGTTTTCTGTCGGCATTGCCGCCATTACCGCCCAAGCCAAATCTAGCCCTAACTTACGGGATAAGTTGCGGGGATTTCTAGAGCCGCGAACCGACGGCATCATTCAGGCAATTAATCAGGAACTGCTAGAACCGGCGATCCAAAAGCTGAAGCAGCAGGGGCGTCGCGGGTTAGTTGTCCTGGTCGATAATCTGGATCAAATTGCGCCTGCGCCCAAGGCATGGGGCCGACCGCAGCCAGAGTATTTATTTGTGGACCGAGGCACGCAACTGCGGCGATTGAACTGCCATATTATCTACACAATCCCACTAGCATTGCGATTCTCGGATGACTTTGGCCGGTTGACCACAAGCTTTATGGTCGATCCGAAGGTATTGCCAATGGCGCCAGTGCAGTTGAGAGATGGCCGTCAACACCAGGAAGGTATGGCGCTATTACGGCAGTTAGCGTTGGCAAGGGCCTTTCCTAATGTTGCAGCTGACCAACGACTGGCCCGCTCACCCGAAGTCTTTGATAGCCCTGACACACTTGATCGGTTGTGCCGCATCAGCGGGGGGCATGTGCGGAATTTACTCCGGTTCCTCAACGATTGGATTCAGGAGGATAGGCAATTGCCGCTGACCCGCGAGAGCTTAGAAACAGTGATTCGCACCCGTCGCAATGAATTAACGCTCTCGATCGACACCCAGGAGTGGGAGGCGCTTAGACAAGTTGTGCGACACAAAACGGTCGCAGGCAACCAGGATTACCAAGCGCTGATTCGTAGCATGTTTGTCTATGAGTATCTCGATCAAGAGGGGTCTTGGTTTGACATTAATCCGATTTTGGCGGAAGCAAAGGAATTTCAAACATGACGGGTTCCCATCAACCTAGAGAAATTACCCTTTCTAATGAGCCAGCATTACACAAACTGGCCTGGGCGATCGCGGCCTCTCAGGGGCAATTTGCCCTGCTGCTCGCTCGCTGTAACTACACCAGTTTGCGCGATTCGATGAAAGAGCGCTTGCATCAGCTTTGCCCGAGTGAGATTCGCGAACTCACCCTCAAACCCTCCGATAGGCGATTCTATACCAAAATCCGGGAGGAATTGACGGATGAACAACCCGTCGCACTGATGGTCTCTGGATTGGAATCGGTTAGCAACCTGGATCAAATGCTAACCGCCATGAATCAAGTTCGGGAAGAATTTCGCAAGAATCTTCCTCTCCCTTTGGTGCTATGGGTTAACGATGAGGCGCTGAAAAAGCTGATTCGGTTAGCGCCAGACTTTCACAATTGGGGCACCCTTACCGAGTTTCAGTCTAACCTCAGCCGATTGACTGACGCCCTGAAACAACGTAAAGACAAATTATTTAACGCAGTTCTGGAGGCGGATGGGAAGCAGTTTGCGCCCAATGCCGTAATCTTCGGTCCCAGTTATCAGCATGAAATGAAGTCAGCTTTAGCGGACTTGCAAAGTTTGGGGCAAGCTCTAGAACCCGACTTACAGGCCACGCTGGAATTTGTCTTGGGGCGAGAGGCTCATGTCCAAAATAAGATTGATGCCGCTCTAGCCCTTTACCAGAAGAGCCTTGATTTTTGGCGGCAATCCCCCAATCAATTGGAGCGGCAAGGCATTTTACTCTTTCATATCGGGTTATGTCATCTCCGTCTGGCGGAGCAGCATAACTCTGCTCGACGCGTCTATTTGGAAAACGCAAGGCGCTATTTTCAGAGAGCCCTTGATCGCTTTGAACAGACTCAATGGCCAGAGCTAGTGGCTAAGTTTATTAATCAATTAGGTGAAACCCTTCAACATCTAGAAGCCTGGGACGACCTTTCTCGTCTGGCGCAAAAATCACTGACCCTACAAAAAAACCGCCAAGATCCCATCCAACTGGCCCAGGCTCACGGTTTTTTGGCTGAAGTCGCACTCCAAAAAACTCGCTCCGAGGAGGCCAATAAAGCGGCGCAAAAAGCACTTGACATTCTTAAACGAGTTTCAGAAAATCAGGAGCATTATCAAAACTTGTATCTGCTGTTGATTGCTCGATCCTTTGAGCAGCAACATCAGTTCGAGCAAGCCATTGCTAACCTGGAAAGAGCCAGAAAAATCGGTTCTCAGGGTAAACCGCAACTTTACATTCGCGTTCTGAATCTCTTACGAACGCTCTACTTTCATCAAAAGCGCTATCTAGAAGCGTTTCAGGTTAAGCAAGAACGGCGTTCTATTGAACAGCAATATGGCCTCCGAGCGTTTGTTGGCGCTGGTCGGCTGAAGCCTCAGCGGCGGGC
Organism: Leptolyngbyaceae cyanobacterium MO_188.B28; assembly: GCA_030065175.1. Lineage (GTDB taxonomy): Bacteria > Cyanobacteriota > Cyanobacteriia > Phormidesmidales > Phormidesmidaceae > JAKSDM01. The sequence continues at coordinate 5,577 of JASJDH010000208.1, forward strand.
CAAATCAACTCTAGTCCCGGTCGAGCAACCCGTCCCCATCGCTCAGGAAATCGCCGCCTCCAGTCGACGAGAAGATGTGGATCGTCTGATTAGCCGAATTGCTGAACCTCGGCACAAGTTAACCGTGATTTATGGCCAATCAGGGGTCGGTAAAAGCTCCTTAGTAGAAGCCGGATTAGTGCCCACCCTAAAACAGCAGCAGGTGATTGGCGCTCGGGACGTCGTCCCCATTCTGCTGAGGACTTATTCCCATTGGGTTCAAGATTTAGGGGAACAGTTGGTAACCGTCTTAGAAAAAACGGCCGTTGACCTTGAGCTACCCCCTAAATGCAACCTGCTGGATGTGATTCTCGAACAGCTGAAACAGAGTGAACCGAGTAATTTGCTCTCTGTTCTAATTTTTGACCAATTTGAAGAATTCTTCTTTGTTTGCGAGAGGCCAACCGAACGTCAGCGCTTTTTTGAATTTTTCCGCGACTGTCTCGATATTCCCTGTGTCAAAGTGATTTTATCCATGCGGGAGGACTATTTACACCATCTGTTAAGGCAAGGGGGTCGCAAAAGAATACAGTTGAACGCCATTAACAACAATATCCTCGATAAAGATATTCTTTACTACCTGGGAAACTTTTCCGCCGAAGATGCGAAATCCATCATTCTGAGGCTGACTGAAAGGGCCAGGTTTTCTCTTGCAGATGATTTAGTTGATGAATTAGTGCAGGATCTCACCGATGAGCTGGGAGAAGTACAACCCATTGAATTGCAGATCGTCGGCGAACAGCTGCAGGCCGAAAACATTAGAACGCTAGCCCAGTATCGGGAACGGGGACCCAAAGAGCAACTGGTGCAGCGGTATCTGGAAACCGTGATGGCGGACTGCGGCGCGGAGAATCATCAACTGGCTGAGCTGATTTTGTATTTCCTGACGGATGAAAACCACACACGCCCCCTTAAAACCCGCGTTGAGCTAGTAACGGATTTAAGGCTGGTAACCAAAGACCTGTCAGCAGAAGCTGACAAATTGGATTTGGTGCTGAATATTTTGGTGAACTCTGGTCTAGTGCTCCAGCTGCCAGAAATGCCGACTGCTCGCTATCAACTGGTGCATGATTATCTGGCAGTCTTTATTCGCCAGCAGGAGGAACCTAAACTCAAGGAGTTAGCAGCAGAACTTGAGAAGGAGAGGGAACAGCGGAAACACAGTGAAGAGCAACTCAATCAATTCAAAGCGCTAGTGGCTGCACTTGAACAGGAAAAAGAGCAACGGCAGCGCAGTGAAGAGAAACGGCAGCGCAGTGAAAATCAACTCAATCGTGTTCTAAAACAGCGCCTTCGAATTTCAATTGCCACAGGGTTTGTACTGGTAATTCTAACCACATTGACAGGAACATTTGCCCTTCGATCAGACCTTCAAAGGAAAAAGTCTGCAATTAATGAGATTGAAACTACCATTGCCAATTCAGAATTGAAATGGGTATTCAACCAGGATTTTAATGTGCTAGTGGCTGGTCTGAAAGCATTAGAAAAACTGAGACAAATACGATCTCCGATTATCCCCCAATTTAAACCGAAACAAGGATCCAAAATAGAGGATCTACGCCAAAAAGCTGAGAAAGTACTTCAGAAGAGTGTCTATCGAGTGAGCGAACACAATCAACTGGAGGGCCATGAAGACACTGTATATAGTGTAGATTTTAGTCCTGATGGTCAATTCATTGCTACGGCTAGTCGAGATAAGACGGTTAAGCTTTGGAGTCAGAATGGACGGGAACATCTAACGATCAAAGGCCATACGGATAAAGTCCGCAGTGTCAGCTTTAGTCCCAATGGCCAAACCCTGGCCACGGCGAGTGAAGATAATACCGTCAAGCTCTGGAATTTAGAGGGAGAAGAACTACACACACTTATCGGTCATGATGACAAGGTCCACAGCGTTAGTTTCAGTCCTGATGGTCAGACCATTGCCACGGCCAGTGAGGATGGGACCGCTAAACTGTGGAGCCTGAATGGTCAAGAAATCCAAACGCTTGCTGGACATAGTGAGGCGGTTTTAGAGGTCAGCTTCAGTCCCCAAGGTCAGACGATCGCCACGGCCAGTTATGATCAAACCGCTAAACTCTGGAGTCTCGAGGGGCAAGAACTCCAAACCCTAGAGGGACATAAGGATGCAGTCTTCAGCGTAAGTTTCAGCCCCGATGGTCAGACGATTGCCACTGGCAGCAAGGACAAAAGTGCAAAACGCTGGAGTCTCGAGGGGCAAGAACTCCAGACGCTAGAAGAACATAACGAGACGGTTACAAGTGTGCGTTTTAGTCCGGATGGCCAAACTATCATCACCGCTAGTGCAGACGACACTGTTAAAGTTTGGGGACATGACGGTCAACCCCTCCAAACCCTTATCGGACACGGTAGTTGGGTTCTAAGTGTGGATTTTAGTCCGGATGAACAGACCCTCGCCACAGCCAGTGCGGATCATACGGTCAAACTTTGGCGGCTCAACTCTCAAAGTATTTTAGGCCATACGGCCTTAGTCCACGATGTGAGTTTCAGCCCGGATGGTTCGACGATTGCTACTGTCAGTGAAGATAAAACCTTCAAACTCTGGCGATTCAATACTCATGCCCCTGCTGATTATCTTCGGTCTTTCTTAGGGCATACAGATGAAGTCAGAGCTATAAGTTTTAGTCCAGTTGCCCCGATTATTGCGACCGCCAGTAACGACCAGATGGTTAAACTGTGGGATCCAGATGGCGAAGAACTCCAAACGATCTCTGGGCATAGTGATTTAGTGGTCGATGTAAGTTTCAGTCCAGATGGTCAGACCCTTGCCACTGCAAGTTGGGACAACACTGCCAAGCTGTGGAGTCAAGAGGGCCAAGAACTTCAAACCCTCTCAGGGCATACCAATGAAATCGAGGCAGTCAGTTTCAGTCCGGATGGTCAGACGATTGCCACCGCCAGCCGGGACTGGACTGTCAAACTCTGGAATTTACGAGGGGAAGAACTGGCGACGCTCATGGGGCATAAGGGGTTTGTAACGGACGTCAATTTCAGTCGAGATGGTCAGCGCATTGCAACCGCTAGCTATGACGACACCGCCAAGCTCTGGAATTTAGAGGGCAAGGAATTGGCGACCCTTGCGGGCCATGATAGAACTGTGACGGCTGTAGCGTTCAGTCCCGATGGCCAGACCCTTGCAACAGGCAGTTGGGACCAAACTATCAAACTCTGGGATCTACAGGGGCAGGAACTTGACACACTGTATGGACATACGGGTAGCGTGATGAGTCTGAACTTTAGTTCTGATGGTCAATTCATCGCGTCCTCTGATGGGAGGGGACGGGTGATTTTGTGGAATTTAGATTGGGGTACTGATGCATTGTGGGCGCGAGGTTGTGAATGGGTTCGGGGATATCTGGAGAATAACTCCCAGGTTGAAGAGGGCGATCGCACCCTCTGCGATCGCATTGGAGCCCAAGAGTAAATTGTCCCGAAACGTCCACAATAGAAGATCTGTAAATTACTTGCAGCCTCATTCTGGGGCGATCGCACCCACTAACCCAGCTGCTCGTTCAGGCAATACCATAGCAATGTAGAAATTTTAGGAAGCAATAGCCGTCACTAAAGCTTTTGCCCGATCAGAAATAACCGACCAATCTCCCTGTGCAACAGCGGCTTTCGGAAATAGATTGCTGGATAGACCCGCCGCGATCGCACCCGCCGCCAAAAAATCTGGCGTATTCTCCACAGTGACTCCCCCCGTCGGAATCAATGGAATTTGACCCAGCGGCCCCTGCAGACTGCGAATATACTCTGCCCCACCCACTGATTTCACCGGAAACACCTTGACGCAGGGCGCTCCCGCTTGCCAAGCGGTGACAATTTCCGTTGGAGACAGCGCCCCTGGGATCATCGGCGTCTGCCGTTGCGCCGCCGCTTGAATCAGACTCGGATTGGTATGGGGCGTAAAGCAAAATTGAGCCCCCGCCGCGATCGCCCCTTGGAGATCTTCCAATGTCAGCAGCGTACCCGTTCCGATAACACAATCCGGCAGGTCTGACCGGAGCTGGCTAATCAGGGTCCCGGCTTTCTCGCTATTCCAAGTGATTTCAATCAGCCGAATTCCCCCTGCCGCAACCGCCCGCGCCATCTGAACGCCCACTTCAAACTGAGGCGCACGAATCACTGCGATTGCGCGATTTTGCTTCAGGGTGAGGAGCCAGTCTTCTTGCAGCAATCCAAAATCCAAAATATCATTCTCTCCATTAAAAAACGAGAGCGACATAATCGAGTCGCTCTCGTTCAATGCAAGGTTAATTTAGCTGATGTCTAGCAACTAGACAATGGTGGCCATTTTCACTTCATTATTGACGAGCAACTGTTGAAGTTCATCGGAATCCACCGTTTCTTTCTCCACCAGCATGTCTGCTAGCTTATCTAAAACGTGGCGGTTACCAACTAATACCTGTTTTGCCCGTCGATAAGCTTGATTAACCAAATCGCTCACTTCTTCGTCGATAGTAGCAGCGGTTTCCTCAGAGAAATCGCGCTCAGCGCCGATATCTCGACCCAGGAAGGGATTGCCTTGCTGACGACCAAGAGCGACAGGACCCAAGCGATCGCTCATACCGAAGCGAGTAACCATTTGACGGGCAACCCGAGCGACTTGTTGCAAATCGTTTGAAGCGCCTGTGGTCACCTCTTCTTCACCAAAGATAATTTCTTCAGCGATCCGACCGCCGAGGGCGACAGCCATCTGATTCTGCAGATAAGAGCGAGAATACAGACCAGACTCCATCCGATCTTCACTGGGGGTGAACCAGGTCAAACCGCCTGCCCGTCCCCGGGGAATGATACTAATTTTTTGAACCGGGTCGTAGTCAGGCATTAAAGCGCCGACCAGAGCATGACCAGCCTCATGATAAGCCACTAATGTCTTACGCTTCTCGCTCATCACCCGGTCTTTCTTCTCAGGTCCAGCTAGAACCCGATCAATGGCGTCATTGACCTCGTCCATCGAAATTTCTGTGAGATTTCGACGAGCGGCGAGAATTGCGGCTTCATTCAATAGGTTGGATAAGTCAGCGCCAGTGAAGCCAGGGGTCCGACGGGCAATTTTCTCCAAGTCGACATCCTTAGAAAAGGTTTTACCCCGGGCGTGAACCTTAAGAATTTCAAGACGACCAGCGTAGTCCGGTCGATCCACGACCACTTGACGATCAAAACGACCAGGCCGCAATAAAGCAGCGTCTAATACATCGGGGCGGTTAGTGGCTGCAATGATAATGATGCCGGTATTGCCCTCAAACCCATCCATTTCAGTGAGAAGCTGATTTAGCGTTTGCTCCCGCTCATCATTACCGCCGCCCAGACCAGCGCCCCGCTGACGGCCCACTGCGTCAATTTCATCAATAAAAACAATGCAGGGGGCATTTGACTTAGCCTGTTCGAACAGGTCGCGAACCCGAGAGGCGCCCACCCCAACAAACATCTCGACAAATTCGGAACCAGAGATAGAAAAGAAGGGAACCCCTGCTTCTCCAGCCACAGCTCTGGCTAGAAGCGTTTTACCCGTTCCAGGAGGGCCAACCAGGAGAACGCCCTTAGGAATCTTGGCGCCCACAGCGGTGAACCGATCGGCATTCTTAAGGAAATCAACCACCTCAGCCAACTCAAGTTTGGCTTGGTCAATACCCGCAACGTCGCCAAACGTGACTTGGGTTTGAGGCTCCATTTGAACTCGAGCCTTAGACTTACCGAAGTTCATCGCCTGACTGCCAGGACCGCTTTGGGCTCGTCGCAGCACAAAGAAGAGAACCACTAATAACAGAATTGGAATCAGCAGCGTACTGAATACTCGAACCCAAACACTGTCGTCGCTTTGGGGAAGAACAACGATATCTACGTTGTTATCAGTGAGAATATTAATGAGTTCTGGATCGGGGGGTAGGTTAACTTTGACCTGCTTACCGGTCTGATCAGGATCGCTAAACCTCGCTTCAGTTCGATCAGCACTAATGCTGATCCGCTCTATGTCATGACTTTCAACGGCGCCGATAAAGCGACTGTACCGCCAATTGCCGACTTCTTGGCGAGGATTGTCAAATATAGCTGTCGCCAGCGCAATCACCACTACAACGAGTAGCGCATATAACCCTGCATTTCTCCACCGTTTATTCACCGGGGTCTGGCCTCCTAAAACTGCAAACTGAAGATGTTTCGTTTACCTTAAATTTTTGAATCGTCAAGCAAGTATTAATTAATGTTAACCTAAATTCAGAATTTCGCACCCGAGGCATTTAGATAGCCTGCCCACAAAATCTCAAAACTTTTGTGATAAGGGCTGTATTCCAGTTTAGTGCCGTCATCCAGAATTGTGTGTATGGGAATGAGCTGCACCACACTATTGCTGTAAGCAATCGCTTCAAACCGCAGCACTTGTTGGGGCGTCCAAGGAGTCTCTATGACTGACTGAGACAGCAGTTCCAGCCCTTGTATCAATTGGGCCCGGGCTAATCCAGGCAAAATACCCGACTCTAGGGGCGGGGTGCGCCAATGTCCGTCACTCCATCCCCAAAGATTGCCAGTGCTAGTCTCTAGCCAGTTTCCTGAATCATTTCTTAAGATTGCTTCCGCAGCCCCTCGCTGTCTCGCCGCCTGCATCGCCAACCAACATCCCAGATAATTTCCCGTCTTATGACTGGGGAGCGAGCGTTGATATCGGGACACATCATCCGTCAGCCAGGCCAATACTCCATGTCGTTGCCGTTCCTGTAAATCCGATGGCAGAAGGCGACCGGTGATCCACTCCCGCCCATCTGGGAAGACTGTAATGCGGAGGACTGGATAAGCCTCCTTAAGGACGTTGACGCCTTCCAGGATTCGTCCCCACTGAGGGGAACGCCAGCCCAAACTTTGAAGACTGCTTTGAAGACGCCTACGGTGACCCGCCCAATTGGTCAGGGGATGCTCCATGGAGTTTTGGTGGACGCGCAGCGTCGTGAAAACCGTCGCGCCATATATGAGTCCAGGCTGATCGATCTCAAGGTTCAGGCTGGCAGCCTGAACCAGGTCGCCATCGTACCAGAAGCATGTGGGAAGAAGGTGAGTCATTTAGCGTGAGTTGCAGAAAAGCAGCAAAGGCGTATTCTCCAAAATAAGCTGATGAAATTTTATGGCAATGCGCGCTTTAATCCACGATTGATCCCATAGAGTTGAAAGGATTGCGCCTGACTGTAAAATCTGACTCACTTTTTTCTGGGTGGGATCCAGTAATCTCCAAAGAACCGAAGCCCTTTTAGACGAGTTAAGTGGGTGACATTGTGACCTCAGAACTGTTCTCGAACATTAAAGGTTTGCTCCTAGACATTAACGGGGTGCTATATGTCGGTAATCGCTTGCTGCCAGGAGCCGCCGATGTAATCAAAGCCTTGAGGGATAGGGACATGCCGTTTCGAGTGGTGACCAATAACACCACCGAATCCCTAGTCACCTTGCACAAAAACCTAACGATGATGGGGCTGGCGATTAAGCAACATGAAATTATTAGCGCTCCCTATGCTGCGGTGCTCCACTTGAGAAAAATAGGCCAGCCCAAATGCTTTCTGCTTCTCAATGACGAGGTATTGCCGGATTTTGAAGAGTTTCCGATCTCGGAAACAGACGCTGATGTGGTGGTAGTGGGGGACATGGGAGAAGGGTGGAACTACCGGGTGCTCAACCGCGCTTTCCATTTGGTGATGAGAGGCGCTGAACTCATCGCCCTGCACAAAGGTCGATATTGGCAGTGGGAAGCGGGTTTACAGTTAGATATTGGGGCGTTTGTAACCGGCTTAGAATACTCCACTGAGCAAACTGCAACGCTGATTGGAAAACCCTCTCCCTCCTTCTTTAAGCTCGCTTTGGATGACCTTGGCTTAACCGCAGGTGAAGTCGCCATGGTGGGAGATGATATTGAAGCCGATATCGGCGGAGCCCAAAGCGTCGGCCTCAAGGGGATTTTGGTTAAGACTGGCAAATATCGGGACGCTTTGACGGCTAAGTCTGGAGTCACCCCCGATTTAACCCTGAATTCAATCTCAGAGCTAACGCCCTTATTGCAAAGCGAACCTTAGGGAGGTGCGTCAAATTAAAGTCCCAGTGAATGGCAGTGGATGGGTGGATGGGTGGATGGGTGGATGGGTGGATGGGTGGATGAATAGAATAGCAGCGGTGTTTATTTTGCTTGCGCTAGAACCGTACGATGACGGGGGCTGTTGACGGTAATTGAGGGTTTGTGGAACCCCGCATCCACCAATGCAGCTTCAATCCCTAACGCAAAATATTGATCGAGATACGGTTCGGTGCTCTTCAGCAATGTCAATACGTAGGGGGGCATTGTGAGAAAAGCCTCTGACTGGGGGTTCATATCCATAATGGCCAAATGCCCCCCCGGTCGAAGCAGTCGCCGAGCCTCTCGAATGATAGACACTGCCGCTTTCTCAGGCAATTCATGAAAAACCAGACAAATAGAAACCAGATCGAAGGACACCTCGGGCAGCCCGGTTGCTTCTGCTGGCGCATGAATCCATTGGATGGATTTTGGAGTATTGAGAGTCCTGGTTGAAGGGAAATTTTGGATTTTGGATTTGCTCCTCCCCATCCCCCCTACTCCCTCTGCTCCCTCTGCCCCTCTTCCCTCTTCCCTCAGCTGTTCACGATAACGGGCGATCGCTAAAAAATATGGAGACAAATCCAGACCCGTCATCTGGGCTGAGGGAAAGATCTGTTGCAGCGTAAAGGTGCTCATGCCAACACCACAGCCCATATCCAGAATTTCTTTGGGATCTTCGGGCAACTGTGATTTCAGGACGTCATGGTAGCTCTGGCGCAGGCGGGCGTCGCCTTGGATGCCTGCTTCGGGCCAGATGCGAGCGTGGACAGCATAAGCGGCGGATTCCACTTCCATCGCGGGGAGCCAGCCCAGATTGCCTTCCTCATAGGCATGGAAGCTGGTGATGTAATAGTCGGGGTAGGTCAGGTCAGGCCGACGGATGCTATCCAGATCTCGCGCCCATTCATCCGAAAAAGCGGCGCCGCCGCCCCTAGCTTGCAGTTTTTTTAATTCATCCCGCCAAAAAACCCCGAGGGATTCCGCCCGTTCAATCATCATGGCGCGAGCCCGATGTTTGGCAAATGCGTACAGCGGTTTGATTGAAAGAATGCCGTTGACTAAGCGAGAAGCTAAGCCAGGAGAAGAGATCTCAGCCATAGAACCGATGAAAGGGATGGGTCGAAAGGTAAGCAATCTACTATCACGATCTCACACCCCCGCTTTTTTGAGGAGCGTTAAGCTGATAGAAATAGACTAGTTACGCGATGTGCAACTTTCTCTCTCATAAGCCAATTTGCTTGTATCAACCTCTATTCAGAGGTTTCGGCCTGATTTGGGCATTTAGACAACTGCTCTAAGTCT
>JASJDH010000209.1 GCA_030065175.1 Leptolyngbyaceae cyanobacterium MO_188.B28
GCGAACTCAGATCACTCGAAAGTATGACGATCGTCCGTGCCGAACTACAGGATTTGCCTGCGTCCTTCGGAGATTTGGCAACATTGAAGGAGCTTTTGCTGGGGGCAGATACGCGCGGCAATCTAATCAGACGTCTTCCGGAGTGCCTCCATCGACTAAAGGGGCTAACGCGCCTCTGGTTGACCAAATGCGAACTCGACACTGTTCCGCCGTGGTTGAGTGACCTGACACAGCTTGTCGAGTTAAAGTTGGAAAGTAATAAAATCGCTGATTTGCCCGCATCGCTGGGCGAACTACAGCACTTAGAGAAACTTGATCTTGAGGGGAATCCGCTTAACCCGGAACTGGCCGCTGCGTACGGGCAAGGCCTCGACGCAGTTAAAGCTTATCTTCGCGCCAAGGCCGAAGATCAGATCGTCCTCAACGAGGCGAAACTGATTCTGATCGGCGAGGGGGAAGTGGGCAAATCCTGTTTGCTGGACGCGCTCCGTGGCGAGCCATGGCAAAAACACGATTCGACCCATGGCATCGAAATTAAACCCGTACCGGTTACACATCGCAATAACAATGGAGCGGAAACTGAGATCACCTTGAATACATGGGACTTCGGTGGGCAGAAGGTGTACCGACCGACGCACCAATTTTTCTTCAGCGCCCCCGCGGTGTATCTGGTGGTCTGGAAGCCGCGAGAAGGACCGCAGCAAGGGGCGGTTGAGTACTGGATCAACACCATCAAGCACCGCGCCGGACCGGACGCCAAGGTATTGATCGTCGGCACCCACGGTGGACCCCAGCAACGCCAACCGGATATCGACCTGCAAGACTTGCGTGATAAATTCGGGTCCGATTGCGTTTTAGGCGCTTTCCACATCGACAGCCGACCGGAACACTATGACAAGGAAAACGATACGTGGTTCGGTGAGCGAAAGGGCATGGCGGAACTCAGAGAAGCCATTGCTAACGTGTCGGCTGCATTGCCAAATGTCGGTCGCGAAGTGGCCACAAGCTGGAATAATGTGCTGAAGAGTGTAAAAGAGCGCAGTGAAAAGGACCCGTACATTTCGTACGAGCAATTTGAAGAGTTATGCCAACAACAAAACGTGCTAAAAGAGTTGGCGAAAACCTACGCTGGCATGCTTACTCAACTCGGCTACGTGATTCACTATGGATCCGACGACGATCTGAAGGAGATCATGATTCTGAAGCCGGACTGGCTGGCCAAGGCGATTAGCTTTGTTCTGGACGACCAGACAACACGCGAACGAAACGGCCTGGTGAGTCACGAGCGGCTGACACAATTATGGAACGACCCCCCTTACGATTACGAAGAGGGCTATCCCCAAGAGCTCCATCCGTTGTTTTGCAGGCTAATGGAACGCTTCGATATCTCGTATCAGGTGATTCTCGATCCTGCGAGCAATCAGCCAAGCACGACCAGTCTGATCGCTCAGCTGGTGGACGACAAGTCCAAGCCATTGCCCGACTGGGGCGAACAGCCCCAGTCGGGCGACGAAGAAAAGCGGCAAATCTGCCAGATCGTTGAGCGAGATAAGAACCAATCTGCCAACGCCGAAGGGCTGTTCTACCGTCTGATTGCGCGGCTGCATAAGTATTCGCTCGGCCGCGAAGACTACGCCAAGAGCGTTCATTGGCAGCGCGGATTAATGCTTGATGACGGTTACAACGGTCGGGCATTACTGAAGCATATCGGGAATGACGTCCATATCACGGTGCGGGCGGCGTTCCCGGAGCATCTTTTGCACGAACTCACCAAAGAAGTGAAATGGCTGGTTGAAAGTCCGGAAGAGGGTTGGGCGGGCCTGCGCTGCGAAGTGATGGTTCCCTGCATCGAACCCTGCGGCCTCAAAGACCCGGGCCGCGGTATGTTTGAGGTCGGAAAGCTGATTGAGAGCAAACGACGCGGCCGTCCCGAGTATCCGTGCGATGCAGCGGGTTGCGATGAATGGCAGAACATTGAATGTTTGTTACGCAATGCACCTGCTCGACGACGGCCCATTCAGTCTAACGACGCCACTGCTGAAGCGAACAAACAGCAACTGGATGAGATTCGAGATCTTGTAGCGGTGATCGTTCAAAAGTGGGAATCGGGAGTTACCGGCCCGCGTGAACTGTGGATCGAAAAGCTACAATTCTTTCAGGCGCAAGAGGCCATAGCATCAGACGCTGAGGAAAAGTTTAAGCTCAAAAAGCGAATCGAAGAAGCGAAACAGAAGATCACGGAGTTGCAATCTCCTGATGACCTCGAAGGGAGAGTACTGCGCTCCCTGATTGATCCCTCTTCCATTCTTGACAACGATCAGCGTCGGCTTATGAGCCAGGTAGACGATCAATTCGCCACATTGATGCAGATAAGTCTGGATGAAGCGAGAAACGGCCCACGTCTTTTCAGCCTGACGCCTACCGACACTGGCTTTCTGGATAATCCCGCCTGGGTTAATCAGAAGTTTCAGCTAACACTTTGGTGCGAGCATTCTCGAAAGCCGCTTCCCGTACTCTGGGAAGACGAGAGTCGAGGAACCTACCCAATCGAATGGCCGCGAGATTGGGTAGTGAAGCATGGGTACGCATTGCGAACCCTAACCAAGACTCTTAGGGCGATACTTCCTGTCGTCTCTGCCAAGACAAAGATTACCATTCCTGATGACATGTATAAGGAAATCGAAAAGGGACTCGATTTGAGCAAAGCACTGGTTGGATCAGCGTTAACGGGTGGCGGCGCACTTGCCGATATTTCCGGCGATGACATCATTTCCGACGCAGAGCATGGAGTGGCAAGGCAAGCCCAAAACGCGATGCTGCGAGAGCTGCACGCCTTCTTGAAGAAGCGAGACCCCGGCTTCGGTGGATTACAACGCGTGCAAAACAAACGCCGTGAGTTTCTTTGGGTGCATCCGCGGTTCAAGGATGAGTATTGAGCTAGCCTGGGGTCACTAAACGGTTGGTTCCGCTGTTAATGGGGCGTCTCTTATTTGGTTCCGTGATCAAGTATCTGGAACCCAAATCGTAGATTATGACACTCTCTCAAAGGTTTGACATTCAAGCCGTTGTAGATCTCCTGAATGATTATATTCAAGGCTCAGTTGCTTATACTCTGTCTCATGCATTCGTTTTCCCACCGTTAATCTGCATGTCTGTTGTTCGGACAAGGCGGGGAAGTAAAACTCTGATGTATCGCCTTCCCCTCCCTGAGAGATAGCTAAAGCCTCGGGAATGTTGACAACAAAATTATCTGGAAGGAGGAATGTTTTATTTCCAGTTTGACTGGAATCAAGAGGGAGATCTTTCCAAATAGCACCCTTATCATGCATGATGACTTCCAAGCTTGGCGTCATCGTTTCAACTTTTTCTCTCCATTGCCCCGACAGCTTTTCTAGTTTTTCTCCGGTTGCTGGGGGAGGGAATTCATTCACCTGCTCAGTAATCGTCACGATGCGTTCAATTTGACCTTCAAGTGTGTAAATGATCACAACACTATAGCGGTGAGAATCCTTTCGCAAAAATAGCTCTGTACTGAATGCTTGATTAGGGACCACTTGTGTGGGAACCCAAGCACTTGATCCTTGCCCCATAGATAAGCTTCTCATGTTCGTCGATGCTGGGTGGATGACCCCATCGGGTTGATTGCAAGTCTGTTTGTCCAGGCGCCAAGTCTGTTCTTTTGTTGCGCCATCATGCAAAAAATACTCGTTGCGGTGGGTCACGATCGTTTTATCATGATTCGTTGCAAAAGTTCGAGTAAATTGATAGGCCCGCAGGACGTGTTGATCTGGCGTGTAGACAGTTACATTGGCGTGCCAAGCGGTTCCTTCAGAGGTATAGTCGCCAAACAAGTTGAGCCAATGTTGTTCTTGCTTATTCATAGTTCAAATTAAGGAGGGGTATAAAACTTCTATATCTTAAGGATGGGAGCCATGTTGCCTTCAAACAGTATAAAGCTAGAATAGACCTAACTAGAATAGTTCCGATTCACTAAGATAATGTCCAGTTCAACCTCATCCCCTCAAGATGCAACCCGTCAAGCTGCTCAAGAGGCGTTTGTCCCAACGATGCGGGAATTGGTTCGAACTTATCAAGCTTTTTCGGCTTACTCCGAAGCCCATGTCCGCAAGTTTAATCTAACGCCATCCCAGTTTGATGTGATTGCGACGCTGGGCAACACTAATGGCATGAGCATGAGCGATATTGGCGAAAAAACTCTGATCACTAAGGGAACATTGACAGGGGTCATTGATCGCCTGATCAAAAAAGAGTTAGTTATGAGGGAAAATCCCCCTGGCGATCGCCGTACCGTTATCGTGTGTCTGACCGCCAAGGGAGAACAAGTCTTTGAGCAGGTTTTTCCTGCCCATATCGCCTATCTCAAAACCCAGTTTGAGAACCTCGAGTCCTCTGAATTAGAACTCCTCAGGGTTTTACTGGGTCGTCTGAGGCAGAATTTCTAAAGTCAATTTGCTCACTTACCTTGACAACACCAAACAGTGGGATTAAGTTAAATATAGTTCTACATAGAACTATTTAGATCGAGATGAAAATGGAACAACGGACGTCTCTCAAGATGCGTTTGTCTTCTTTGACTATGTGCTTTGAAGTGTAAGCAGATCAGCTCGTCGATTGTAGTCAATTTCTAGAATTCAGCTACTGCAATAGCAGCCAAAAGAGTGATGAGATTGCTCCTAACGGGCAATCAACGAGAGCTAATTTTTTTGCAATTTATTTCTAGTTAGAACTATTCTATAAAGTAGGAGATGTGAATATGGCGCTTCGTGATATGGCCCCCTTACCCAAGTCCCAAAGCCAACGTTTATCCAAGCCGAACATTGACTTAGACACTGCGCTTTACGCTATTTTGCTTCTGCGTGTCAGTTTAGGCCTCTTGTTCTTGGCCCATGGATTGCTGAAGGTCTTCACGTTCACCTTGCCAGGAACGGCCCAGTTCTTCAGCAGCGTCGGCTTGCCAGGTTTTCTAGCGACGCCAGCGGCGTTGGCGGAAATTATCGGCGGCGTCCTGCTCATGGCTGGTATTTACACCCGCTGGATCGCCCTGGGGTTATTCCCCATTCTGTTAGTCGCCACCTTTAAGGTCCATGGGGGTAACGGTTGGTTATTCACTAATGAAGGGGGCGGTTGGGAGTTTCCGGCATTCTTTGCGATCGCCTGCATTGTGCAATTCCTCCTGGGAGATGGCGCGTTAGCCCTGTCGTCCAAGGTGGTTCGCAAATTATGAACCCATTCCCCACACTGTTTATCTCCCATGGAGCGCCCGATTTACCGATTCGGGAGGGCGCCGTCACCCACTTTCTCAAGTCCCTCTCACAGCAACTCCCCAAGCCAAAAGCCATCCTGATGGTTTCCGCCCATTGGAACGCCGAACCGCTGAAGGTCAGTGCAACGCCAAACCCAAAAACGTATCACGACTTTTCTGGATTCCCAGAAGCGCTTTACCAGTTACATTATCCAGCCCCAGGTTCTCCAGAAATGGCTGATCGCGTTGTGCGATTACTCTCCCAATCGGGGATTGCTTGTCAGACGCATCCCTCTAGGGGCTTTGATCATGGCGTCTGGACGCCACTGATTTTGGCGTATCCGACGGCCAAGATTCCCGTAGTCCAACTCTCGGTTCAATATCAGCAGAGCCCTCAAATGCACTGGCGACTGGGTCAAGCTCTCGAACCATTGCGACGGGAAGGCATTCTGATTATTGGCAGTGGGAGTGCGACTCACAATTTGGCGGCCATGAATCTGAATTATTATGCGCTGCCCCCTGTTTGGGGTCGTGAGTTTGATGATTGGTTGGCCAAAACCTTAGAACAACGGAATTGGGAGAGCTTATTGCAGTATCGGCGGCTGGCGCCCTATGCCCAGGAAAACCATCCCACGCAGGAGCATCTGTTGCCGTTATTTGTTGCTCTAGGCGCTGTGGGCCAGACCGCTCAGGTAAAACAACTTCACCGGAGCTACGCCTACAGCGTTTTGAGTATGGCTGCTTATGCCTTTCACTAATGCACACCTTTACCAAGTCACATTGTTAATTCATCATAACTAGGAGCTAAGACTATGGCGCTTGGTCAATTAGTCGACGGAAAATGGACAACGAATTGGACTGAACATGATGCAAAAGGTGAGTTTAAGCGCATGCCAACCCTCTTTCATCATTGGATTACAGCCCAAGGTTCGAGTGAATTTCCGGCGGCAGTAGGACGCTATCATCTCTATATTTCTCTGGGATGCCCATGGGCCCATCGCACGGCTATTTTATGGAAGCTTAAAGGCCTGGAAAATATCGTTAGCTTATCCATTGTTGATCCCATCATCAGTGAGCAAGGTTGGCGCTTCTCCGACTATTCGGGGTGTATTCCCGATGCGGTGAATCAGGCAGATTATCTCTGGCAGATTTATGTCAAGTCAAAGCCGGACTATACCGGAAGGGTTACGGTGCCTGTGTTATGGGATAAACAAACACAATAAATTGTCAATAACGAATCGCGTCAAATTATTCAGATGTTTAATTCAGAATTTGATGATTTGGGGGCAAAAAAGATTGATTTTTATCCCAAAGCACTGCAGTCAGAAATCGATCGCGTGATTGACGCCATTTATCAGCCGATTAATAATGGTGTTTATCGCAGTGGCTTTGCAACCTCTCAGAGGGCTTACAATGAAGCGGTTACAACATTATTTAGCGCGCTCGAACAGTGGGAAGCAATTTTGGAAAATCAGCGCTATCTCTGTGGCGACCGATTGACCCTGGCCGACTGGTGTCTATTCACAACTCTGTTTCGCTTTGATTTGGCTTACCATGGTCTGTTCAAATGTAATATCAAGCGCCTGATCGACTTTCCCAACCTCTGGAATTATTGCCGAGAGTTATACCAATATGCCAATGTGAGATCCGTGTGTCGGGCGGATCATGTGCAAAGACTTTACTATGCTGGCTTATCCGAGCTAAATCCAGCCGGTGTTATTCCAGCTGGACCCGCCATTGATTTTGAGCAGCTACACACTCGCGGCTTAATTGGTGAAATGGCGATCCCTTGTAGAACAAAACACGAAAGCCAAGTAGGACGCGAACGGCTTAGAAAATCTAGAAGTTAACACCAAAATATTGACTGTCACTGTCACTCAGCTTCATCGGTAGGCGTCAGCTGCCGCGACTCCTATTGCCCAAAAACTTTCTGTTCAGGAACAGTGACAGTAAATTCTAATGCTAAGTATTAAACTATACGAACTAGCTTGCTGGCTAAGCTCATCGGGTTCTCTCGGCTCTGCGTGTTTTTCTATGGTCAGCGTACTCTGAGAGAACTCTTTTTATACTACCTAAAGGACTTTTCAAACCCCCTATCCTCTTAAGCTAACTTTTTCCCGGACTTGGTTAAGGAGTTTTCTAGATCGAGTTTGTATACGTGCAAGAGGTGAACTGCATGTGTTAATTTTGACTTGATTCTCTAAGTCTGACTACTTTTGGCTGGAAAATATACTGAAACTTTCCATATATCCACCCAATATGAACGTGCGATATGGATCGTTCGCACTCATTCTGAGTGGAGAGAGTGAACCTGTAGATCTAGGAAATAGTTAGACAGGAAATTGAGTCTTGACACTTCTGGGAGAGAAGGGATATCAACACATGCACCTTATGCAATGTTCTTTATGCACGCAAGTAGGTAGGCGAAATTCATTTCAGAGAAAAGCCGCTGAACCCTTCTGAATACTTAATCCATTCTGTAAACTTCATTGCATAGGTACCCATGTTTGAATCTTTTGCGCATTTTCATGGTCAAATTGCGATTATTACAGAAGATGGCGTAAGCCTCTCCTATGAAGAGTTGGATCAGTTAATTGAAAAATTTAGTGCTAACTTTTCATTCGGCCGCGGTGTCGCTTTAATTGAGTGTGAAAATTCACTAAACTCTATTGTTGCTTATCTCAGTGCGCTTCGTGCTAAGTGCCCAGCATTTCTGATTGCATCCGGGCAACCTGATGTGAGTCAAAATCTGCTGACTCAGTTTGCAGCTTTGTACCACATTAATACCCGTTCCAATAAAATTACAACTTACGAAGAAACCGCTACAGATCGGCTGCATTCTGACTTAGCCGTGATTCTCTCGACTTCGGGCTCAACTGGGACTGCAAAGTCTATTCGATTGTCGTACCGTGCGCTTGAAGCCAACGCCAAATCAATTGTTGAGTATCTTTCCATTGACTCAACTGATCGGGCGCCGACAACTCTGCCGATGCAATATTCCTATGGACTTTCAGTGATCAATTCGCATTTATTAGCGGGTGGGAGCTTAGTTCTGACTGAGAAATCTGTTGCAGATAGGGAATTTTGGCGCCTCTTTGACAAATATGGTTGCACGAGCTTTGCAGGGGTGCCCCATAGTTATGCACTGATTGAAAAAAGCGGCGTAAAAACAGCGGAAAGAACAACTTTGCGCTACGCCACACAAGCTGGCGGACGCCTTGAACCCAACCGTGTTAAGTCCCTGGCTGAGCAGAGCCAAAGAGAGGGCTGGCGGTTCTTTGTCATGTATGGACAGACTGAGGCGACGGCTCGCATGGCTTATCTACCGCCAGAGCAAGCACTGGAAAATCCCCATTGCATTGGCGTCCCGATTCCCGGCGGAACATTCAGGTTAGTCGATAACCATGGAGTTGATCTTGAAGGTGTAGACGAGACAGGTGAATTAGTTTACACAGGCGACAATGTCATGATGGGCTATGCGCTAGGCGCAGAAGATTTGGCCCGTGGCTATGAATTAACGGAATTACGAACGGGAGACTTAGCCTGTCGAACCAGTAATGACCTTTTTCAGATTGTTGGCCGCAAAAAGCGTTTTGTGAAACTGTATGGCTTAAGAATTAGTCTGGATGAGGTTGACGGATGGTTGCTAGATCATGGCTACAGTGCTGTTAGCACACGCTGTAATGATGCTTTGTGGATACTAACGACTACGGCCAATGATGCTCCAGTTATTCGCGACGCGATCGCAAATTGGCTGATTTTACCGCCAACGGCTATCAACGTTGGCTTTATAGAGGCTATTCCCCGAAAGGCGAATGGCAAGGTTGACTTCAGCCAAGTTACCCAACTAGCGGAGCAAGAGGCTAAAAAGCTCGAAGCGGCGACTGCTCATCCAGCCCAAAAGTCTAAAAATAATACAGTTCGAGAAATCTTTGCTTCCCATTTCCCAAATCAAGAGATTAATTCACAGTCTTCCTTCACGAGTCTTGGAGGGACATCCTTAGATTACATAGAGATGATGCTAGCTCTGGAGAAATGTGTTGGCGACCTACCTCAAAACTGGTACGAGTTAAGCCTCCTGGAGCTAGAAAAGAAGCAGACAGGGAAGAGTTTTTTCCAAAGTGTTGAGACTCAGATTCTGCTTCGATCCCTTGCAATTGTCATGATTGTGATTGGTCACCTCACAAGTTTTCATTATGGCGGGACGGGCGCTGTCTTACTTTTAATGATTGCTGGGTTTAACTTTTCTCGGTTTCAACTCCCCAATATTCTCAGCACCGGTTCATCTCGACCAATATTAGAACTGGTATCGATAATTGTACTGCCTAGCATTGCCTATCTATTGCTGCTTCAATCTGTCTTTAATAGTCTTCATCTACCTTCTCTTTTGCTATTTTCTAATCTAATTGAAGCGAATGCAAATGGAGGTTTTTCCTTATGGTTTATTGAAGTCTATGTACAAATCTTGCTGATTTTAGCCTTGCTAATTAGCTTTATCCCTAAAGAACGGATATCTAGCGCTCGACAAAGACCTGTCGCCTCTTGGTTGATAATAATTTCCATATTGCTGTATGTGCTTTTGCCGATAGCTTGGGATACGACGTATTTATTTAATCGAGTTCCACATATGCTCTTTTGGCTGTTTGCCTGTGGGATCGGCGCTCAGACATTGAAATCTCTGCCGGCTAAGTGGATGTTATCGGCGGCCTTCATGATGGCTGTCTACCTTAAGTATGGGATTGATACTCCCTATAAGCTCCTGATCTATGGCGGTTCTTTGCTGATATGGCTTCCTCGAGTGAAGATTCCAACTATCTTAAGACAGCCAATTTATCAGCTTGCTAATGCCTCTTTATTTATTTACCTTTCCCATTTTCAATTCAATTCATTGAGCGAGAAAATTTTTGGCGATCAGGAATGGATTGCTGTTGTAGTCGCTCTGGTTGGAGGGGTCGTTACTTGGAAAATATATTTAGCTTGCTTACCTCATTTTATGAAGATTCTAAGTAGGTAGGGGTTAAAAGGCTGAACCATATTGCAGAATGTAAAAGCAGCCTAAACCTCGGAAATGTAAGCTCTGTCCACAGATTGATACAGCTTTAGGTACTTCAGTTTATTTCCCCTCACCTACTTATCAAGGCGACTTTCCTATAAATTTAACAACTAGTCTTTAGAGATGGCGGGTAATTTAAGCCGGGAAAATCCGGTGGGGTAGGAACACAGAATACAGGAGGCGGTAATCAGTCAAGGGCTGTATTCTGTCTCCTGTCTCCTGTGATTCTGTCTCCTGTCTCCTATATCCCGCCCTAGGGGAAATTTCCCGCTTTAAGTGATAAGCCTATTCTGCATCAGCTGATCATCAAGATTTCGCAAATAATCAAGTCCGTATTCGTTGTTTTCTAGGGTCTCGATCAACACTGATGGAATATCTCGGGTGATTTCGGTTGAACAGGCGGCGGCCCCCAGAGCGACGGTGGCCACGGTGTCGACATCCCCTGTGAAGGCGATGCAAGCTTTGAGAATCTCACTGAGGGAATTGTGGGCGACCACAGCGGTGAGGGCGGCATGGACGCTCATCATGCCCTGCGCCCCCACCTTGCCCTGCCACGGTGAGAGCCATGGCCCAGGGGCATGTGCATTAATGAATTGCGGTAAATCGGCCTTGGGGCCGAGGTTGTAGATGAAGTAGTGGGCCATCAAACTGGCTGCGATCGCAGCTTTAACGCCATCCGGGGTGTCATGGGTAAGGGCGGCCTGGAGGGTGCACCGCTCTATGACCATTTCGATCGTTGGGAATACGCCAAGGGGGACCGCCCGCATCGCAGCTCCACTCCTATCACTCTGGGGTCTGATTTTAGCGAGAAATTCTTCGCCATCGTTGGTCGCCTGGAGGAAGTCGTAGAAGCGACTTGCATACCCTTTCCGAGGATCTCGTTTGAAGGCGCTGACAAATCGCTGGGCTAGATTTTCACGGGTCCAGGGTTCGCCCGACACGATGGCTTCGGCAATGGCGATGCTCATTTGCGTGTCGTCGGTGTAGCAACCGGGGCGAATGCCATGCCGTGGATGTTGCACATAACGCCTAAGATCGTTTTGCTCGGAAACCATCTGATCGGGGGAGTATTCAAACCCGGCGCCGTACGCATCGCCAATTGCCAGTTCTACAAGCATTAGATGTGTCTTCTCCTTTGTTGCATTCTTCAATCCAATCTATGGCGATGAGCGATCGCACCCTAAGGGGGTATTCAAAAATAACTTCACACTTTAGCGCTGTGTAAGCCTTTCAGACTCCTCATGCCCTGCTGAAGTTATTCTTACACAGCGCCTAATCGGGCAGAATGGTTTGAAACGGAGATAAATCAAGCCCATCATAGGGTTTGAGAAACTCCGCTAGACGGGCTGCGATGTTAGCGACTCCGTGGGGTGCATTTGACTCAATGTTTAACGGCATAATGGGGTCATGGAGGGAGAGCCGTAATAAAAACCAGCCCGCTTCATCGGGGGATTGACATGAGATTCTGACCCCTTCATGATTTTTGGGAACAATCGCCCAATCCTCCTGGGTGGCGGCAAAGGTCGTTAGGGCGCTAATCACCTCATTGCCGTAGGTCTTAAACGCTTCAACGCCAATCTTGAATCGGAGTTCTGTACTCTCGGTCGGCTCCTTTAGCTGGGCGATTAAATCCGTCAGGGATCGCCCTTCCAGATTCGCCTTGGCCAATTCAATCAACAGTTTGGTGATTAAATAAGCGCCGTCATCCAAAAAGTAGTTTTCCCGCATGGCGCCATGGCCGGAGGTTTCAATCGCCAGCCAGGATTCCTGTCCGGTTTCATTCAGGCGGATGGCTTCATTGATCACGTTTTTGTAGCCGCGTTTAAAGCGGTGATGCACGCCCTTAAGGGTCTGCTCAATAAATTCAGTTAAGCCATTGGAGGTAATTGAGTCTGTCACAATGGTGGAGCCCGGATGTTCCCGCAGGACGAGCGCTGCAATTAGGGCAATCAGGCGATTGCGGTTTAGCTCATTGCCTTGATGATCGACTGCAGCGGATCGATCGACATCGGTATCGAAAATGATTCCAAAGTCAGCTTGGTGCTCGATTACGGCTGATTTAAGGGCGGCGATCGCGTCTTGGTTTTCGGGGTTAGGAATATGATTGGGAAAGGTTCCGTCGGGGTCCAGAAACTGGCTGCCGGTAGTGTCAGCGCCGAGGGGTTGGAGCACCTTATCCACATAAAATCCGCCCGCTCCATTCCCCGCATCCACGACAATCTTCAATCCACTCAGGGGTTTTTCAAAATGATCGGGGCGGTTGACAGATTGCCGGACTGTTTGCACAAATCGATCGGCATACGTTGACATGAAATCCAGGGGGGTGGCGTTACCCGGTTTCGCAGCATTTGAAAATTGATTCTGCTCAGCTAAGGTCAAAATCTGGGTGATGTCTGATTTATCTAGCCCCCCTTGAGCGGTGAAAAACTTTAACCCATTACGATTAAAGGGCAGGTGACTCGCGGTCATCATGATGGCCCCATCGCAGTTAACGTTAGGCGTCACGGTGCTCATAAACATGGCCGGGGTTGAAGCTAATTCAAAATTATAGATATCGCTTCCTAACGCGGTAAGTCCCTTGATCAAGGCTGATATTAAAGTGGGGCCTGACAATCGGCTGTCTCGGCCGACAGAGATCACTAAGTCCGTGGCGGGTTTTTCAAGCTTTTTGGTCAGCCAGATCACGAATGCCTTGCCCAAAGTTGTCACGACATCAGGCGTCAAATTAACCGGTTCATTGGGAACTCCGTCCAATGCTACTCCTCGAATATCTGAGCCATTTTGGAGTTTCTTCCAGTCGATGTCTTGCATAGGGATACGCCGATTAACTCAGCCTTTATGATGGGGGCTATTTTGTTTGAGGCTAGAAAATTTTAGGATTTCTCATCAAACCTGAGTTGACCCATCTGTCTTGAAGAATGCTAAATTCAGCAACTTCGACGTCTTTTGATTTTGGAAATATCCACCTTTACAAACCGAATTCATGGTCGATGAATGCCTTGCTTGGCAAGCTTAGCAGCCAGTCCTTCGCCAAAGGCTGTCTTTTTGAAGGAATGCAGCGGTTATGCTTTGCTATCTAAGACCCCGATTAGTTCAGTGAGCAAACTAGGCAATGGTTCAGGCTCTGCTGGGGGTTGGGGCAACTGTAAGGCGATCCAATCGACTGGGTTGAGGCCTTTTTTCTGAGCAGCCGCTATCAGTAGTCGATAGATTTTTTCGGGTAGGGAAATTGTATATTCGGTCATGAACGGCAACTGAGTGATTAGTTTTTCAACTATAGCTCGCTTAAACGGCGATGATCGATCTCACTTGGTGTTCCCAAGCAGGATGTTTTATTGTGTCGTGCTGGGATTTTATCCACCATTGCTCAAAGACTACGGTTTTGCCTCAAATTAATTGGAGCGGTGGGTGTGTAATGGGATGATTGGGGCGACGGTGGGTGTTGGGTTGCGATGGCTGTTTGGTTCAGAGGCGTGTGTCTGGTAGATGTGTTGGCTAGGCTTGAGCTGATTCAACAAGGCTGATGGCTTCTTCAGGTGTGGCGTCTTGCTCAAGAACAGCCAAGATGCCAGGAAGGTATTGATCCATAGTTAGAACATTAGTGTAAACAAGGTTGCGGATGAGAGCGGCAGTCAGCCTATCATCTTCAACATCAATGCTGGTTTTGTAGCGGATTTCACCATCATTAAAGTCAAGTTCAAAGTTGCCGAGAATGAGACCGTAGTTAGCCCGAGCAATAAATTCGGCGATCTTGTTTCGTTTTATCTTGAGGGCTGTGACGGGACAGACAGAATAGAAGACGGCTTGCTGTTGTTCTTCTCTTGCTTTGGTGTAACAGTCCCATTGGCCATTTTTTCCTTTGAAGGCAAGGCGTAAGGCTGTCTGCTGCGGTAGGGTTTGAAAGGGCCAGCTTTCTGTTTTGAAGAAGTCGATTAGCGCATCGTAAATTGCAACATCAATTTCGGGCTCTTCAAGTTCTTCAACAATTTCGGAGAAGCTATCTGTAAGTTCTTCGAAGGCTTGAGTGATTTCCTCAACAGTCCCAGAAACGACATCTTGAGTAGTTGTAGACAGGTCATCAGCTAGCTCCTCAAATGCCTGAGTCATCTCGTTGATTTTATCGACAATGATTTTTTCATTAAAGGTATCAGAAGAGGGTTGATCTTCCCATTCCTTTGCAAAATTGAGCATGGCTTGATTCATTTTTTCAGGGTCAATACCGTTGGGGGTGATGTCGGCAGGGTTGAGGTAATACCAGAGAGTACGGTAGCCAACTTCACCGGTTTCCTGCTGTTGTTTTACTTCTAGGGCGTACCAACTGTAAGCAGATAATAGTGGGTGGTTGGGTTCTTCTCGACTGAGTTGCTGAAGATAGGTGGCTGCCTGCTCAGAATCTTCGACTTGTCGTGCGAATTCTGGTAAGACAGTTGGCTCTAGAGTGGCTTTAATTTGGATATTTAGTGAGGAGTGAAAGGTACCTCCTGAGAAAGGACCGCGAATCTCAGGTTTGAGATTAAGTAGAGCTTCGTCATCAATACGCTTATACGACACTGAACCAACTTGGAGGCTCAAAAGGCACTCAGCGATTGAGTTCTCTCCTTTAGTGACTTAGTGGTGCAGAAAACTCTAAGACTGATGAGACTCAAGACAAGAAAACAGTAACCTTTGAAAACTCGATTCGGGTATCGATGCGCTCTTTTTTCTT
>JASJDH010000210.1 GCA_030065175.1 Leptolyngbyaceae cyanobacterium MO_188.B28
AAGAAGGAATACAGAAGTCAGAAGTCAGTCAAGAACTGGATTCTGCCTCCTGTCTCCTGTATTCTTGTCCCGTTAGAATATCCTGACTTAAGTTGATATCGCTAAGACAGGACCATGCATTGAGGCAAGGTACACGCAAATTCCTTAATTCCGCCCAGTTGTGTTAATCGATTTTAGTCTGGCCAAAGGATAGAAGACACTTTATAGCTGAGGCAGACAGTGGGACACTATAAGGAGGGAAAAAGCCCCTCTGCAGATTAAAGCAGGGCCACGTAATGTTTCAAGATGTATGGTTGCGGTTAATCCATTTTCTTCGGGTGCATTGCCTACCGTTGTTGAAGGTTTGCCAAATATCTGTGGGTGGGATTCAGAAATTGATGCGGTAATCCAGACAGATAACCCGGTGTTTTTACCTCGCACCAACCTCAGATTAAAGGATATATCGGCTGGATTCGCGATCGCCCTTCACATGCATCAGCCCATTATCCCGGCCGGATCGCAAGGCGAGTTGATCAGTAACCTCCAATACATGTTTGAGCATCCCTATGAGGGAGATAATTACAATGCCGCTCCCTTTGCCTACTGCTATGCTCGCTTGGGGGATTTTATTCCGGAGTTAGTCGACCAAGGATGCAATCCTCGCATCATGTTGGATTATTCTGGCGTCTTGCTATGGGGATTGCAGCGGTTAGGTCGGCAGGACATTCTAGACAAACTGAGTCTTCTCGCGTGCGACGACCACTACCAGCCCCATGTGGAATGGTTAGGCACCCTGTGGGGCCATGCGGTGGCGCCGTCAACGCCGATTCCAGATATTAAGTTGCATATTCGAGCATGGCGGCATCATTTTGCCGCCTTGTTCGGCGTTAAAGCGTTGGCTCGGGTAAAAGGCTTCTCCCCGCCAGAGATGCATTTGCCGAATCATCCGGATACCCTCTATGAATTGGTTAAATCCCTGAAGGAAAATGGGTACCGCTGGCTGATAGCGCAGGAGCATACCGTCGAGACCTTAGCGGGCGAACCGCTAGCTAACCCCCATTTACCCCATCGCTTGGTCGCCCGCAATTCCCAAGGCGAAACCCTGAGCATTACCGTCTTGATTAAGACCCAAGGATCAGACACTAAGCTGGTGGGGCAAATGCAGCCCTATTATGACGCTAAAGCCTTGACCCAGATCCCATTAGGCGTCGTCGCCATTCCGCCTTTGGTGAGTCAAATTGCCGATGGGGAAAATGGCGGAGTCATGATGAATGAATTTCCCAGCGCCTTCAAACGAGCTTGGCATGAAATGCGTCAGCAGGGGGGCGGAAAATTTGGCGCAGTCGGCATGAATGGAACCGAGTATTTGGAGTTGATTGAGGCGGCAGGCTGTAAGCCGGAAGACTATCCCCCCTGTCAGGCGATTGGCCATCATCGGCTCTGGCGGCGGGTTAACCCAGAATCGACTAATTTGGAAGCAGTGGCGGATGCGATTGCCGCCCTCAAACAAGAAGACCCCAATTTTGCCATGGATGGGGCGTCCTGGACGAATGACCGCAGTTGGGTCAAGGGTTATGAGACTGTGTTAGAGCCTATGCATCGCCTGAGCGCCCAATTCCACCAAACCATTGCATCCGTTAAGTCAGCCCCTTCAGAGCCGTTCACCCGCCAGCATCGCTATCGCAACGCTCTACTCCATAACCTACTGCTCCAAACCAGCTGCTTTCGCTATTGGGGGCACGGGATCTGGACCGACTACGCCCGGGAAATCTATCGACGCGGCCAAGCGATTCTCAATGCCGATTTTTAGCAAATTGTCCTGAACAGGGCCTGAACATGACCCAGTCATCAGACAAACAGCGCTTTCGAGACCAGGTGGTGAGTCGCCTAAACACAGTTGCGCCAGTAACGGCGCGGGGCATGTTCGGCGGATACGGTCTGTATCTAGAAGGGGTGATGTTTGCCCTCATCGCATACAAAACACTCTATTTCAAGGTGGATGATGAGAATCGAGCGGATTATCTTGCGGCGGAAACGGGACCGTTTATCTATAACCGCAATGGGAAATTGATCGAGATGTCGTATTACCAACTGCCAGATGCGGTGTTTGAGGATGTGGAGGCGTTAGCAGAGTGGGTGCAAAAGGCCCATGCGGCGGCCCGCCGCTCTAAGCAGAAGAAGAGTAAGCGAAAGAAGCGATTGGCGGACTAAGAACACCGGATTCCATAACTTGGCGTGCAACTTAAGCCGGGACAATTGAGCAGAGCAGGAGTTTATGAGTAAACGGTACCTTTCACTGGCGAATCAGGGAAAAAATGCATGGTGGCGCTATGGCCTTACTATTCTGATCGTTGTAGTTTTTTGGCAGATTATTGGCGTCATTCCATTCGGAATTTTAGTGGCTTTTCTAGATCTTGATGGAGACCCCTCAACGCAATTCAATCCAGAAAAATTTCAATTTGAGGGCGTCTCCCATCTATGGCCATACCTCGCCCTTAATTGTATTTTGATTTCGCTTTTCATCGGTCTATACATTTCACTGCGCCTCCTCCATAAGCGTCCATTGATTTCGCTGATCACCTCAGGTGAGCAGGTGAGATGGAATCGTTTCTTTCAAGGATTTGGCGTTTATTTGCTTCTTTCAGCTACCGCCAGTCTTATTGAGGCTCTATCCTTTCCCGGCAGATATCAATTGGCGCTTAATCTGAGTGAATTTCTAATCTTTCTGCCTATCGCCTTGTTGATTACTCCGATTCAGGCAAGTGCTGAGGAACTATTTTTTCGAGGTTACTTGATGCAAGGAATTGGCCTAAAGATAAGAAACCCCCTAGTTCCTATTCTTGTGTCCTCGATCCTCTTTATGCTGCCTCATTTGATGAATCCAGAGGCGCAGAAAAATATGTTGATATTGGCTTCTTTTTACTTTTTGTTTGGCGTCTTTTTGGCTTTCATAACTGTTAAAGATAATGGATTGGAGTTGGCGATGGGAGCCCATGCCGCTAATAATTTGTTTATTGTATTAATCGCAAATTACTATGATTCTGCCTTGCCCTCCCCCGCCATTTTTATCTCTCATCTTCATCCGGTATTCGCTTTGATGAGTTTTATCGTAATCACTATTGTGTTTTATTGGGTTCTTTTGAAGTCGCGATCGCGCCCATCGATCTGAAATTCTGGATCAGCGGAAGGATTCAGGAACCCTATTACATCTGATTGCTAACTGAAATCGAGGCAGACTGACAAATCTTCCCCGTGTAGGTTGGGTTGAGCGTGTGAAACCCAACGCCCGCATGGGTTTCGCTTCGCTAACCCATCCTACAAATTTTCAGTGGTTTCAGGAGTTCTGTCAGTCAATCAGGGTTAGCTTCATTGTTAGGAGTCGATAGAGCCCTATCTATAGCAATTACAAAAAAGGAAATAGGTGATGAGTCAAACCTTTCGTGTATTTCATCTACGCCTCAAAAGGGAAATCGCTATTTTTGAAAGTGTAAGAAGGTATTTACATCAGTTGTACAGTCACATGTACAACCCAATTCATGCCGAAGCCCGTGTCTACACCTGTCATGAGCTTAAGAATACTACGATTGATAAAATCGTTCCTTACGAACTGCATTGGAACGACGATGACTTATTAGGTGAGCAGTTTCTAGGTGATTTTGGTAGTTGGTTTGTGAATAATGAAATTGTTGACCGAATTGAGGCTGAATTTTCTAAAGGTGAAGCAGTACGCCTATTCATATTTGATTCTGACTCTGATCTACGACGTGAGGAAATTCTGATACCCATTAACGAGGATTAATAACTTATAGTAGACACAATCAAGGAAGATAAAAAACTTATTCTCTGTAATGTTGCCAGCCAAGAAAATGTAAAAAACACTCCTTGAGGTATCCCGTGAAACATACTAAACAGGTCAAGAATTATTCCGAGAGTCACGAGACTTTAGCAGAGAGCATTGGAGACTTGTACTATGACTCACTCGCTGACTTTCTCCGGTTACTTGCTGACAAGATGTACAGAGATGGGGAAGCAGATAAGGGAAGAGGACGTGTCAAGTTGGCTGCGGAACTTTTAGCTTGCGGTCAGACCTTACGTGAAGCTGCAAAGCATATTGATATTGCTTGGAAAATCTGTAAACCCTATATGAGAGAGTAAGTTGTTTTGCTCTTTCCAGGGCGCCGTATTCGGAGTGCGATCGCTGATCTTGTAGGGTGCGCGATCTCGCCCATCGGTCTGAAATTCTGAATCAGTGGAAGGATTTAGGAGTATCAAAAGTGCTAACTATGACGAGACGCCTCTTCTTCAGAATCTTCACGTCTCTCGTCGTTGCTCTCATTATCATCTTCGCAAGCATTGGTTGGCGTATCGTGACATTTGACGCCAGCAACCATGAAGGGACGTTTGACTGCGCAATCATTTTGGGAGCTGCGGTAGACAGTGGGAGTCCTTTGCCCGTTTTCAAGGCAAGGCTCGATCATGGAATAGATCTCTATCGGCAAGGGAGCGTCAAGGCGCTGCTCTTTACGGGAGGAGTCGGCCAAGGTGACTCGACTTCTGAAGGAGACGCCGGAGCAATCTACGCGCAGAAGCACAGTGTTTCCGCCTCCGACCTACTTGTAGAACGGAAATCGAAGACCACTTTGCAGAATTTAGAGGGGGCAAAGATCGTGATGGACGATCATGGTCTGCGGACCGCGCTCATCGTTTCAGATCCACTTCACTTGCGCAGAAGCATTATCATCGCGAAATGGCTTGCTATGGATGTCGCGCCATCAGCCACTCCATATAGCCGATATGAGACTTGGAAGACCAAGCTCCCGTTCCTCCTCAGGGAGATTTACTTCACAATCCATTTTCGCTTGTTTCGTCAGTAACACCGACGAGGTCGCTAACTTACGCTTGCACCCGACCCTCCGACAACCAAAAAACTTTACAATTTTGAAATAATTGGCGCTTACGGGCGGGTGAAGCAATAGCGCAGGTGGGGTGGGCAACACTCCGTACACCAATTATCAACGCCCCATGCCAAAAACAACACTGCCCACCATCAGGCTATATCGCTACATAAATCAATGCTGTAGAGCGATCTCACTCTCTCACCTTGGTGATAGATTATGTCGTGGGCGATACCCGCCCTACCATACTCCATAAACACAGATCACGCCCATCGGTCAGAAATTCCGCTTCAGCAGAAGGATTCAGGACCTCTACTAAATCTGAGTACTAGCTGAAATCGACGCAGTCAGGATGGCTTAAGCAACGCTATGTTAGATGCTGTACAACTAGAAATAAGGATCGAGTCGGTTGCTGCTGGTACTATTTTTCAGTACCATTGTTAGATGAAGCGGAGACACCAGCGAACACTTGATCTGATCTTCTCTCACCCGATAAGCGGGAGCGTTCCATGGCGGGATATCGAAGGACTGTTCCAGGAACTTGGAGGTGAGATCAGCGAGCGGGAAGGAAGCCGCGTTGCGGTCATACTGTTCGGGGAGGTAAGGGTCTTTCATCGGCCTCATCCCTCTCCAAATACTGACAAGGGCGCTGTTGTCTCTATCCGCAAGTGGTTGGAGCAACACGGAGTTGAACCATGAACCTGATGACAGTTGAGGGCTATCACGCACGAATCGAGTACGACGAAGATTTGGATCAGTTCCGCGGTGAGATCCTTGGGCTCAACGGGGGCGCTGACTTCTATGGTTCAAATCCAAAAGAGCTTCGGCTAGAGTTCAAGAAGTCCCTTGATGTCTTCCTTGATGTCTGCAAAGAGAAAGGAATTGAACCTCGGCGGCAGTTCTCTGGAAAATTCAATCTTCGAATCTCTCCCGAGCTGCACGAAAAGCTTGCGATAACGGCCCAGGCTCAAGGAAAAAGTCTCAACAGTCTTGCACAGGATGCGCTTCAGAAAATTGTCTTGGCATGACGGAACATTCAAACTCAGAGAATGGGGTGCTTTTGAAGCAGCGATCGCGCCCATCGGCCTGAAATTCTGAAGCAGAGTCAGACTTCGGTAATCCTCAAGATCTCATTGATCACTTGATCAAGTAGGCACGATTGATTAGTATCTTTCAGTAGATTAATCTTCCCCGTGTAGGTCGGGTCGAGCGTGCGAAACCCAACTGAAATCGAAGCAGTCAGGATGGCTTAAGTACGCTATTTTAGATGCTGTATAACTCCCTGTATCGGTGTGCTTATTATGCAAAAATTATACTGGTGTCGAAATATTGCTTAACATGCTGAAAGCCTTGATATTGCGTTATCAGCCATGAAAGTAACTTGTGGTTTTGTAATGACATCAACGGCGGAATACGTGTTCTAGACGTCAACAAATATTTCGCCACCAGTATCAAAAATGATTGATAAGATCCTTATTTTCTAGATTTAACTATCAAACGTACTGGATAACAGCCTACTTCCCTGGAGTTATACAGCAAAATTTCGATATAAGTGCTATAAATTGGTTTGTTATCATACAAAAGTTCTGAATAAGATTCTGAAATTCGGCTTTTACTTAGCATATCTAACGGTGAATTACAAGTTAGCCTAAATATAATATATGAGCGATGACTGGAATCTTTTTCCATGTTCGATCGGAGAGCATTCGGCATTTATTCTCTTAGACATAGGAGCCTATGAGGTCATCGAACAAGCGCCTTCTTCGCTTGCGAAAATCTGGTTGACTTACAAATCTCCAAGAGAGGATGGATTGCCAACAAATGAGGAATTTGATCAAGTTAAAGAGATAGAAGATCGTATTGATGGATTTTCACAAAGTAATGATGATTGGTATGTTGGGAGAGTTACTGTAGACGGACAGAGAGTTTTTTATGTTTACACCTCAAGAGAAGAATCAGAGTGGAAACATTTTCTTTCAGAGGTTTCTAATGAGACGCATTATGACTTGGATTTAAGTTTTTTAGAAGATCCTTCTCATGAGATATATGAAAAGGAGTTATATCCGAACGAAGATGACTGGCAAGTAATCAAAGATTTACAAGTTATTGATGCGTTGAACAGTTATGGCGATGATGGCTCCGAAGCACGGAAAGTTGATCATTGGGTATATTTTGACGATAAGGTATCTGCTTCTGAGTTTATAAAGTGGGCGGAGTCAGACAGATTTACAGAAGATAGGAGATTCTCCACAAGAACTGAAGATGGAAATATTGTGTTCGCTTATATCATTGTGGATCGGTTTTAATTGACGATATTAGTAGCCATACGATTGCTCTTAGACGCAAAGCTAAGGAATTTGCTGGAGATTATGATGGATGGGAGACATCTGTTGTGAAATCAACGAGCTAAAAAGGCGTTGCACCTACGAAGATCTTGTGGGGTTCCTTCGTTACTCAGTCACCACCACGAGATCTTCGCAAACAAACTTGGACGTTAGTCTTAGTCTTATGAAATGCTTCTTCCCAGCTTTTAGTGGAATGGAAAAATATATCCTCAAAACCTCAACTTTATTTAGAAATAATCTGACTAAAATTCGGGCTTCCAGACCATTTTCTCATCTCCAAAACCGCCAACAGCTTGGAAGATTGCTTCTAAATGAGGATTGGCGCTTCAGACTTTGATTCGGCCGCCAGATTCTTGAGCGCTTCAGACCACCGGACCAGATCTTGTCGTCCTTTTGGTGAGAGGTTGTAATGGCCGGTCTTCACACGCTCAAACCAGCCGTAGTGATTGTCTCGTAAGATTGCACCAGCACGCGGCACACCAGTGCGATCCCTTATCACGCTAACTTTGAGCACGCCTGCCTTGTCGATTTCCCGCGCACACCGAATTGCATCCTGTCGGTAAGCTGTGAGTCGTTGACGGGAAGTAGAGCCCCCGACCTCAGGATCGCCGACGCGTTCTGCAAATTCCTTAAGCAGACGTTCTCGGCGTTGAGCGTTTGACCTAGGGCGATAAGGAGAAGGATCTAAAACAGGCGTGACGTTCCCCTCCGGAGAGACTGTAAGCAGACCCAGGCCAAGTCGACGTAGAAGGCTCATCACCTGCTTCCTTCGCGATCGCCAAGCCGCGCTTTGGCCTTTTCCAATGCGGAAAGCAATATAAACCGCTTGAGAAAGCGTCAGTCGGTCGACTGCTTGAAGAATGAGCGATAGGTTCAGTCGCTCTTTTAACTCCACAACCACTGGATCTTCGTCGCCCCTGACCGCCACAATGTCACATTGCCCAATTTCGCCCTTCACTGAGTAGCCCTGGGCTTCTAGGAAACGCTTAATCGGGCCGTAAAGTTCGACTTCAGCCATTGAAAACTAATACACTTGAACTGCTTTGCATTCTCTTTGTATCAGAGTTCTTACCAGAGGTGCAATAACCTCTGTTAGCGAGTGAAACGCCCTAAAGAGGAAAATCTGATCTCCAAATATGGACAGCTCGTTTGGCTAGCTCGTTTTGTCGTCTAGCCAATGAATTTGGAGTCCATTCTTCAGCCAAAATCTTCTGGGTTAGGGTGTAGACACTCTTTTGATAAGCTATACACTTACTTGGATAAAAATCGTTTCCCACTTGGCGATTTAGATGGGGTTCCAAAGGCGTCAAATTACCGAGGCGATATACCATGTCATCTATTTGGGCGTCAGTAAACTGTTGCCGCCATTCATCGCTGGGTGATTCGGGTAAAATATGCTCAATAGAAAAACTGTCTTCATTGACATCTATCTGGGAGGCGTCAGCCTCAAGTTTGCATAATATGTATCGCGCTAATTTCTTCTTTTGGCCTTTAGTCAAAATTGAAAGCAAGGAAAAATCTTGGGAAAACTTTTCATCTGAAACATAAACTGAACGAAGACGCTCAAACACTTGCTTGGGACTGGTGATTTCGCCCTTAGTGATGGCTATGGCTACTTTATTATAGAGTGTTTCCAATTCATTGGGATTGAGGCTGCTGACAACGGTATAGCGAAAAGAGATGACACCCACAAGTTTTAAGAGGCGCGTAAAATTTTCGGGTGAAAAACTCTTGTATGCGGCAAATAGAGTGGGGTAGGCTTGCTTGACTCTAAATAAGCCAAGTTCGTGAATATATGGCCGATGTTCTGACGTGTCTCGCCAGAAATCGTCATTAGGGTTGCCAAGAGCGACAAATAAACTCCCATAGTTTTCAAGCTGATCCAGTAAGTCAAATGCTTCCTGCGCACTCTTCACGGATTCTCGAACGAGTTTGAATAGCCTTTCGCGTCTTACCCTAGCCTTTGTAAGGCTCAAAAAATAGCGAAGAAATTCGGGAAACTTTTCCATTTGGACTATATTTATAATTCTCCGCCATTGTCTTTGTGCTTCCTGTAAATCGTCCGGACCTTGAAATAGAGAGAATAAGTAATTTTTGAGTAAATCTGTCGAACTCAGTTCAATTCCTCTAGCATTCAACGTTTCGAAGACTGTGTAAGCATTCAACTCATCCTCAACATTGATCTGGATGAAAAGGAGTCTTTGAGCAATGGTGTCTGTCAAAAGTTCAGCTAGTTTCTCCCCGCTTCGAATAATGTCTTCCAGCTCCTCTAGATGATTTGAAAAATACTGAAACGCCTGCCAGAGTATTTGATTGGATTTTGCAAGAGCACGAATATTCAGGGGTTTTCTAAGATTGATTAAATTACTTTGATAAAAGTCGTTGTTATTTTCGTTCAAAAGAAGCTTGCTTGAATATCTGAGAGACCGTGGATCTCGATCACTGAGATAGGTGCGTTTTAGAATTTCTTGCCGTTCTTGATTGGCTTCGGCTTGCTCTCCTTGCCTGACCAAGTTCTGGATTTTTTCAATAACTGCAATGGCGATAATACTGAGGGTTGCTAGCCGTTGCTGTCCGTCGATAATAGTAAATTCCTTGTCCGAACTGTCAGAATTTTGCAGGACAAGGGCTCCCATATAATGACTCGAAAGAGGATGGGTGTGAAGCGCCAGGATGTCTTGCCAAAGATCTTCCCAATTCTCTTCATTCCAAGAGTAGTCACGCTGGAAAGGAGGCACGCGGTAAATCTTACCATTGCCGATCAAGTCGCCAAAACTAGTTGTACGAGTATCCAGTAGATTGATTCGAGCCATGAATCCAGGGGAGTCAACTAATTCCAGTATGCCGGAGGATCAACGCCTGCTTGCTAGAGGGAGGCGCCCCCGAAAGGGGGAAGCTACAGGAAAAGGCAAAAAGCGAAATTCTATGCGGCGGGTTTTAGGTTAGCTTGATTCAAGCCTTTCAGCAAATCCCAGAAGGCAAAAACTGCAGGCGGGTGTAGGGCGTCCGCTAACATCGCTGCTCCAATAACGCGGACTAGCGGAACAGGTAATCGGCCGACTTTAATGCCAGTGAGCAGAGGCTCCACCGCCAAGCGGGGAAGGATAGTCGCTCCAAGTCCTTGCAACGTCATCCCCAGCATGGTGGAGTCTTCTCTGACTTCGTAAGCGATATTGATGGGGACTTCTGCGGGTTTTAGAAAGTTGCGGATTCGGGTGCCGCAGTTACCGCTGGTCGGAATGATTAGCGGATAGGTCGCCAATTGTTTCCAGGTCAGTTGCATTCCCTCCCAGGTAGAATCCGGCGGCATCAGGACTAGGTAGTCGTCTGTCAGGATTTCCAACGTCTCAAATTTTTCCCCAGCGGGCAAGTTGGTGAAGCCAATATCCACCTGGCCGTCCAATAACGATTGCTCGACTAAATCATCTAGCTCGGTGATGGCGACGGTGATGTCAGGAAAACAGCGCCGGAACTCGGCGATCACGGCGGGCAAAATGTGGGTCGCCACACTGCGAAAGGCGGCGATTCTGACTTGCCCCCCCTGTAATCCCCGGGCGGCTTTGGCTCCCTGAACAATGTCTTCCAGTAAGCTGAGAACCTGACGAGCTTGGTCTATAACCTGTTGGCCGACGATGGTGGGTATGGCTCCATGGCGGCCTCGGGCCAGCAGCGGCGCTCCCAGTTCTTCCTCTAGGGTTGCGATCGCATGACTCACCGTTGATTGGGACAACTCTAGCGCCAGCGCCGCCTTACTAAAATTGCCGCAATCAGCCACCGTTACCAGCGCCCGTAGCTGAGAAATTTTCAGATTGTAGGGGTTAGGGTGAATCACTGGAATAGGGTATAAAGGCTCTGCTGCACACTGCGTACTTTCCAGAATATCGCCATCTGTAAGAGATGCAAGCAAAGAGAATCTATCGATTTTGACCCTATCGATTCTCATCGATTCAATCGATAGAAACTATTGATTGAATGCTTTGCTGGATTTTGACGGAACCGATAAAGTCGATTTTTAGCTTCTCTTCTGATTCTGATTGTCGATATTAGCAGCAACTTGTTATGTATCGCCTCTACGACTTCCTTCCCTCCGGCAATGGCTATAAAATCCGCCTCCTGCTGACTCAATTGAAAATTCCTTTCGAGCGAATCGAAATTGACATCCTTCAGCAGGAGAGTCGCACCCCAGAGTTTCTGGCTAAAAATCCCAATGGCCGAGTGCCCGTTCTGGAATTACCCTCTGGCCAGTTTTTAGGAGAGTCCAACGCCATTCTGTTTTATCTCAGCCAAGACTCCCCCTATTTCTCCGAAGATTTCCTAGAAGCTGCTCAGATTATGCAATGGCTGTTTTTCGAGCAGTATAGCCATGAGCCCTACATTGCCACCTCTAGATTTTGGATGTCGTGTTTGGGCAAGCCCGAAGAGTATCGCGAACAGCTCGAGCAAAAACAAGCCCCCGGTTACGCCGCCCTCAAGGTAATGGAAACGCATCTTTCCACCCATCCCTTTTTTGTGGCGGATCGCTATACGATCGCAGACATTGGACTCTTTGCCTATACCCATGTCGCCCATGAAGGCGGCTTCGACCTAGCGGGTTTTCCCGCCGTCCAAGCCTGGTTAGAGCGAGTTCGATCTCAGCCTGACCATATCAGTATTCAACAGGAAACAAACCCTTAATGGCTCCAACTTATAGTGGGACGATCCGGTAGAGAAGGAATACAGAAGCCAGAAGTCAGAAGTCATGTAGGGACTGAATTCTGACTCCTGACTCCTAAATTCTTGCCCCGGTAGAATGTCCCGGCTTAAGTTGATACCTCATTAATCCCTTACCGGATCAGACCGCCGAGGCGGACGCCGCCTCCGTTGATGCTGCCGCATCAGCTTTTTGCTGACCTCCATAAAGCTGTTTTTTTGGACATAGGGATAATCGCTAACCCAGAGCTTATGGTCAGGAATATAAATATCAGAGACCATATTGATCCGGCTGAGGTCGGGGCGATTTGATAAAACCAGCATTTCAGCGAAATCGCCGCTGCGGATTAAGCGATGGTCCCGCCTCAACGGAACTTGGATCTGGGTGGTAAAGCCGGTTTTGTCTCCAACTTCTAGGGTCAGTCGCCGCTCCCGATTTTCCACAATGACCAGTTCCCCCCGCTTATTGACGGTTTCCTCTGCGCCAACGACTTCATCGGTGATGAAGACATCCAACACACGGCCTCGCCAGAAACCGCCATAGGTATACCGGCGGATTTCTCTATTCCGTTGACCCGCTGAGTACACTGGATTCCATAACCAATAGAAACCAGCGACGATGCCCAAAAGATAGGGGAGCGAATGCAGGGATTCCGGCATGAGTATTCTGAGGATGAAGACGCAGATCCCTCCAACCACTGAAATCAGCAGCCGTCGGAGAAAATCTGACGGCTTCCCCCAGGTGTATCGATATTGGTCAGCCGTTGCGATGCGAGGAATAAGTTCCTCAAGCTTTTCTTGGGTAAGCGGTATCAACATTGAGGCAATATTTAGGGTTACACCTGTTTTGAGCCTAGCACTGGAGGAGGGAATGCAGCCCCATTTAAGCTGAAGAAGGTAAATTCACGGATCTTCTCCCCAAAAAACTTTGATTTTTTCCATCAGATTGCGTAGTTCCATCGAAGATCCTAGCGGCGACAACGAAGAAAATAGAATCAATTCTGGAGAACGCGAGCAGAAAAACCAAACATCTTAGGGGGCATTTTAGATGTTATGGCGATCTGCTAAGGAAAGCGTCCTTACAGGTGAACTGCCTGATCCTTGGGGGCTTTAGGGATCAGGCAATTTTTTCTTTCTACTATATTGGCCTTCGAAGGTTTTCACTTTTGGTTTCAACTGAGAGTGGGAAATTATCTTAGAGCACTTTATCCAGGCCATAGATTAATGACTTGAGGGGTAGAATGCGGCGGATGGCGAGTAACACCCCGGGCATGAAGCTGGCGCGATCGCTGGTATCGTGCCTGAGCGTGTAAATCTGCCCTGGCGCCCCGAAAATCACTTCCTGATGCGCAATCAGCCCCGGCAGCCGAACGCTATGAATATGAATCCCATTGGTTGTAGCGCCGCCCCGGGAGCCTGCGAGCTTCTCTGTTTCTTCTACCTCAGCTGCATTGAAGGTTTTGTCCAACCCCGCTAGCATCTGAGCCGTTTGCACCGCTGTGCCGCTAGGTGCGTCAGCTTTTTGGTTGTGGTGCAGTTCAATAATTTCTACATGGTCAAAATATTGAG
>JASJDH010000211.1 GCA_030065175.1 Leptolyngbyaceae cyanobacterium MO_188.B28
GTCGCTATGGCCGGATAGGGTGTGGAGGGCTTGCCCCGTGGCCAGATCCCACAGCTTCACCGTCCGGTCGACAGAGCCGGATAAGGCCTGTTTGCCATCCGGGCTAATCGCCACCGAACTGACCCTGTCGCTATGGCCGGATAGGGTGCGAATCAAAGGACCGTCCGGCTCAGTGAGATTGGCATGGGCGGGGGCCAACCAACAGGTTTGTTTTTGGTCCGCCCCTTGTTTCAATAATTGTTGAATAGCTGGCTGTGGTTTATCGCGCAAGTGCCCCCACAAGCGCTCAGTCAACTGCTGCGGCTCTTTCGCCAGCACATGGGCCGACAATCTTAGGGTTGACTGCGCCAGTTTCAGATCAGGGTCATCGGGCAGCCAGTCGTAGTCGGCGATTAGGCCATTCACCCCAGTCACGTCTAGCTTTTTCGCCAACCAATCATAGTCCAGCAGCAATCGCGTCAACTCATCCCGCTGTCCCGCCTCCACAAAATGCCGCGCCGCTTGCCGATAAAAATAGCCGTCCACGGGCGCACTGGCCCACCCCGCCTCACAAGTTGCTGCGTAGGCGTCCAGCAATCGCCGATGCAGCCCGGGCATATCCTCAACTTGCTTAGTGACGTAGTCATACTGCAGGTCATGGAGGGTCAGCCGCCCTTCGTCATCTCGCCTAAGCAGAGACTTCGACTCCAGCTCATCCAGCATCTCTTCGACGTCTAACTCATCTAGCCCCTCTAGAGCCCATAAGGTCTGTAGCGTTGCTTCAGGGATGGGCGTATCTTCAGGAAAAACGGCAAAGTCGAGATACCGTTCTCGCAGCTCTGGCTCCAGCGTCCCCACACTCACCTGGAGAGTCTTCAGCAAGTTGGGGTAAGGATAGTCTGGAAACTGTTGTTTAATCTTGTCCAGATCGGCGTTTTGCAATCGACGCAACACGCCGTTCCAACGGTTATCAGGCTTGCCCTTGAACATCGCCCCCGCCATCGACAACGTCAGCGGCAAATAGCCGCATTCTTCAGCTACCTTTGAGGCATCGGCAGGTAACGTCTCCAGAGTCCGCCCGGTCCAATCCGCCAGCAGCGCCAATGCCTGATCAGGGCTTAGCAGATTTAACGAATGCTCCATCGCCCCAAAACTAGTGGCAATACCGCTGTCT
This sequence comes from Leptolyngbyaceae cyanobacterium MO_188.B28, assembly GCA_030065175.1. GTDB lineage: Bacteria > Cyanobacteriota > Cyanobacteriia > Phormidesmidales > Phormidesmidaceae > JAKSDM01. Next base: position 1,154 of record JASJDH010000211.1, read on the forward strand.
CGCGTGGTGATCAGCAGTTGCGAAGGGTTCGTCACTGCATCAAACGCTTTCAAATGCTCAAACCGCCAGACATCGTCCAGCACCAGAAAGCAGGCGCGTTCAGCCAACACTTCGGTAAGGTATTTTTTACCCCCTTCCACATCGCTAAAATCTGGGTTGGCAGTCCCCAACGTCTTCGACAGATCTGACGCCAGTTCTGTCTGGAGCTGCACCAGATTTGGCGTTTGACCCAGCGACACCCAGAAGACGCCGTCGGGAAACGCCTGCTGAATCTCCGCATCACGGGCGATCGCACTCGCCAACACCGACTTGCCAATGCCCCCCATCCCCTGAATACTCGCCGCTTTACGAGCGCCCGTCACCGCTATCGTTTGGCTCCTCCCCGTCAGCACCTTCGCCTTGAGCGCCTCCAGGTCGGCCTCGCGGGGCAAAAAGTGCGGCGGTAATTTCGGAACATTGGGTGAAATGGGTGGGGGCGATGGCCTCCCCGATTTCCCGCCGGATTTGCTCGAAAAGGCGACTGAGGGTTTGTCCCTAAGAGATTTGATGACCCGACGCAACCCGCTGACGACATCTAATAGCGCTTCATCTTGGTCATCCCAGCGATTCACAGGCTTGCCGTCTTTAGGCAGCACTTGCAGCTTGCTAAATGGGCTAGTTTTCCAGTCCGAGGGCTTCATAATGATGGGAATCACCCGGACAGAGCCTTCCTTATGGCGCTCCATTGCCCGTTTAGTTTCTTCATCAAAGCAATAGCGAGAACTCAAGAAACGAGGCGTAATCAGCAATAAAATAATCTGTGCAGCTTCTAGCGCTTTTCTGATTTCGCTATCCCACTCCTCCCCTGCTTCAATGTTGCGGTCCTGCCAAGGTTTGATGGAGCCTTCCCGCTTGAGACTGGCTAGATGGACCTCTAATTCCTCCTTCAGGTCTTCATCCCGATGGCAATAGGAAATGAATAGGTTAAGGGGCGGGGGACTTGTCATAGAGCTAGAAGCGTCACCAATCCACTATTTCTCCATCAACTATATCCCCTTGGATTTGGATTCGTCATGGGCTAGGGCTTGTCGCGATCGCGCCCCTGACGACCCTAGGACCAACCCCCATGCACCCGCACCTGAAGAGCGAGTTGACTAAGCGCGATCGCACAAATCCCCAATTCTGGATATTGGATTGCAGACCGAAAGTGTGATACCGGGCGCCAACTTTAGCCGGGACATTCTGATGGGGCGAGAATACAGGAGTCAGGAGACAGAATCTAGTTCCTGACTGACTTCTGTATCCTGTATTCCTGCTCTACTGGATTGTCCCGCTTTAAGCTGGAGCCCGTGATGACCATGTTAATCTCCTGAATATTGACCATTTGCAAGACCGCGTAGGGCGGAGAGTCCAGGGACGAAAAAATATTCGCCGCCTTCAATCGTGACAAATGGTCCGCATTAAGAATCAGCTAACGTAGTTCGGATATGGGTTAGTGTAGTTTTGATCAATCCCGCCGATAGGGCCGGGTGAGGCCAGATATCCACCAGGATGAGGGTGAGAATGAGAGTAATGGCCAGTCGGTCCATCTTTATCGACGCCCATAATTCTTTGGTTTGTCGCCAATGCATAGTGTTCAACCCCTTGGTATGGAAAATCTTACGTGTGCTGAATTGATTTCAAGCAGACTAATTGGATGGAGGACAATGGAGTTCACATTCGACATAATGGACTCGAGAATGTGGCCTGCGCCATGCAAATACTGATCGTGCTTCTAGTTCTGGGGTTGGGAGCCTGTATGAATCAGGGATATGGCAATCGATCTGTTGTGACAGATCAGCAGAGAAAAAGTGCTCGGGAAAGCGCCGATTTACCGCGGCTCTAAGCAGCTCTCAATGAAATTGAGGCGTTTCACACGGAGAATCGTACTGGACTCCAGCTTCAACCGCCTCTTAGCGCAGTTGAACTGGAAAAAGCGCTATCTGAGTTTCCCTGCATCGTTCCAGATGAATTGAAGGCGTTGTGGACCTGGCGGAATGGCGAAGCAACAGACAAATTCATCTGGTATCACAGGTTCTTGTCTGTTCAAGCCGCTATTGAGAACCATCAAGAGCTGACTTCGAATCCTATTTTGGGATGGCCCCAGACTTGGATCCCTGTGTTTGAGTTTGAGGGTGAGTGGTACGCCGTGGAATGCGGCCCAGACAAAATCCTTGGCTCCCCTGTGATCCATTTTTTTATTGAAGACGAGCCAGCAACGGCATACCTAAATTTGACGCTGTACATGGAGGTGATGTCAGACGCTATGCATCAGGGGGCGTTACGTTGGGATGGTCAATGGCGGCGGGAAGACCTACCGGTGGTTTCCCAAATCCACAAGCGGCTAAATCCAGCTATTGGATTCCCTTACCATGTCGCTGAGTGAGCAACCCTTAAAACATGGTGATCGCCCTTCTCAAGCGCAGGTAAACACCGACTCTAAGGTATCGGTATGGCGCTGTAGCAAACCATGAAGGAGCGCTCTTGATTTCTCTTACATTTATGGCGGATCTTTATTCAGGAAGTAGGCGGAAGGAAGGAGTATTCCAGGCCCAATGAGCAACGGATAATCCCGCTGGTTGAAAAACTTTTCCAGGACAGAAGCGGCCTCGGGACTGAGCCCAATCATCCAAATGTCAAACGTCAAATGTCCAAAATCCAAAATTTTGATGTTGCTAGATTGGGCTGTTCTGGAGAGAAGGTGTTTGACTTGCTAGAAGGGGCGGCTAGAATAAATGAAAAATAAAAATCAGTGATCTCAAAGATTTATCTGTTGCGTTAAAAAGTCTTTACCTAATCTTTAGCTAAGTTTCATAATCAAGCTGGCGACGGGCCGCGCTTTATGCTCAAAATGGTACTCGCTATAATCAGCCAGATCGTCAATTCCAATCATGTTTAGGACCACCTCGGCGGTTAGCCAAAAGCTAACTCTGATAATAAATGTTTTCCAATGCACCGTCATGATTTCTCTCCTTAGAGAGCCAGATATTGAGATTACTGAGCAGCATTTGAACAGTGAGTAATGTCAGCAAATGGAATCTTAAATTTCAGGCCATGATTGATTCCATATGTCTTTTTTATCGAATAATCGAGAAAAACTTGGGAAATTTTGGCGATTCGCTGACCTCATCCTCCTGAATTAAGACTCCCCTTTTAGAGGGACTAAATTCGCTAGGCGAAACACGGAACTTTGGGCCAAGACTTTCCCCGATTCGGTAGATTTCCTTAAACATTAGTAACGGAGATAGAAAGCTCTCCTAAGTTAAGCAACAAAGCGCTACAGGCTGATTCCAGATCAAGGTAAATAGTAATTTCGAATTGATTGAACCCCTTCAGCTATCGCAATCTGTTTTTAATCTTTTGATTAGCCTGCTCTCCGAAATAGGCTGACTACAATTGAGGCATTTGAGGCAATAAGATAGGAGTAACCCATGGTGGAGAGTTTATTAGACCAACTACGAAAGGTGACCGTTGTGGTCGCCGACACTGGAGATATTCAGGCCATTGAGAAATTCACGCCACGGGATGCGACTACCAACCCTTCGCTGATTACGGCGGCGGCGCAAATGCCCCAATATCAGCCAATCGTCGATGAAACTCTAGTGAAAGCTAAAGTTGATGCGGGCGCCGATGCGACTGAGCAGGAAATTGTTTCCCTTGCTTTCAAACGCCTTGCTGTCGCTTTTGGATTGAAGATTCTGGAGATTATTCCAGGTCGAGTATCCACTGAAGTCGACGCACGGTTGTCTTTTGATACCGATGCTACGGTCGCAACCGCTCGAGATTTGATTGCTCAGTATGAAGCAGTGGGGGTATCGCGCGATCGCATTCTGATCAAAATCGCGGCGACCTGGGAGGGTATCCGGGCGGCTGAAATTCTGGAGAAAGAGGGCATTCACTGTAATCTGACGCTATTGTTTGGTCTGCACCAAGCGATCGCCTGCGCTGAAGCCGGCGTCACCCTAATCTCCCCCTTCGTAGGCCGCATCCTGGACTGGTATAAGAAGGAGAGCGGACGCGACTCCTATCCGCCCGAGGAAGACCCCGGCGTCCAGTCCGTGACCCTCATCTACACCTACTACAAGAAGTTTGGCTACAAAACTGAGGTGATGGGAGCCAGCTTCCGCAATATCGACGAAATCACAGAGCTGGCAGGCTGCGATCTGTTAACTATCTCCCCCAAGCTGCTTGATCCGCTCAATTCCACTGAAGCAAAGCTGCCTCTCAAGTTGGACGCCGCTAAAGCCGCTAAAGCCGATATCGAAAAGATCTCCATGGATAAAGCCGTCTTCGACAAAATGCACGCCGAAGATCGGATGGCCTCTGAAAAACTAGAAGAAGGCATCAACGGGTTCACTAAGGCTCTGATTTCACTGGAAAAACTCCTATCCGATCGACTCGCTCGCTTGGAAGGTCAAGAGCTCGTGAGTCATGCCGCTGAGGATGTTTTTCGCACCTACGACCTAGATGGAGACGGCTTCATTACTCGGGAAGAGTGGATGGGGACTGATGCGGTTTTTGACGCTCTGGATATGGATAGCGACGGCAAGATTACGCCGGAAGAGATGGGCGCAGGCTTAGGCGGTACTTTTACCCTAGTAGAGGCTTAACCAGATTACTCAGACTGAGTCGGGGCTCCCCTTCACTAAGAAACGCCTAGGTATCTTGGAGGGGACGCCCTCAGACTCTCCCCTCTTAACCTCTGCCCGTAAACACCATCAGTATCAAATAGGGGGACTTCGATTTAAGTCCCCTTTTTTAGACGCTGCTGGGTAATCATTTTCATTGGGACATTTCTATCGGATAGGCACAGTAATGGTGAGGTAGAGAGCAGGTCTAACAGGCACCCCCAGAGAAGCCCATAAGGTTGATGGGCTAATGATTTTATTGGGGTTCAAACTCAGAGCCAAACTCCCATTTCCCCGTAACTCAGGCGCTAGAAACTTTTCTTCTAGGGGCTGGTGTTTCAAGAAGGAGGTGAGTGCTTCTGACAGCAGTTGATGTTTACCTAACCAGGTATGATCTCGGGCGCTGATCAAGAAAGAGGCGTCAACCCAGCGGGGGGGGCTCAGAAAGGAGGCTTGGGGTGAGGGTTGCACGAGCTCTGAGTCGTCAGAAGCATTCTCTTCGGTTGGTTTTGCAAAAACGCCGTAGCAGTAAAGATTGAATCCCGGCGGCCCCGATAATTCACTGCTGGGAGGATTAAAATCAATGGATTCTGTACTGATTAAGGATGTGTCTCCCACGAGAATATTGGCTAGAGTTTGGGCGATAGCCGGCAGCATAGGAGATACAACGTGAATATTCTGATTCCTAAGGTTAAGAGGTGTCAGAGGGTTCTTTATTAGACCTAGGTAGAAACTTTACCCAATCAGCTCTTCAGGTCATCCCAAGGAATCTGACGGCTACTTGCAAGTTGGCGGGCAAGGAGAGCTGCGCCAGTGCGATTCAGATGGCTGGGGTCTGCATACAGTGCGTTTTGCCCAGTCCATTGCTGTAATAGATCAATGACGAGAAAGCCTTGAGCCCGACTTTGCTGTTGAAGAAAGGTTTGAAACCGACGTTCAAGCCTTAAGCGGACAGGATCTAGGTACGCTTGGCTGAGCGGTAAGTTGACGAAGCCTAGGGAAATCCCCTGCGCTTGGGTGAAGCCGACAATGGACTCTAAGGCCCGGGTCTGAATTCCCCTTAAATTGAAGGATTGGTAAGCGCCATCGTAGCGTCCCTCCACCCGAGGATGGCGGCAATAGTAACTGGCGGGATCGAATTGCTCTTCGATGGGTAAAAATCCATAGGCGTTGATGTTGCTCAGCGCTGGAGTCGTAATGGGGGGAGCGATCGCCATTGCAGTGGAGGGAGAATCCGCTATGTCTAATGGCGGCTCTAAGGTGGGACGAGTTTCTTCGGTCGCCAGGGCGCGGTAGCCAGGAGAGTCAAGAATGCGGGTAAAGGTGCGATCGCGGCGACCACTGTTGAAAGCGCGGGAGCCGCCCGCCCATAAAATCAATTTGGGTAGCTGATCCGGGCTGAGGAGTCGCTGCAAAATAAAGTCCACTACCTGGGCCGTGGCCCCATTTACTCCAAAGTTGAATGCTTTGACGCCAGGGTATCCCGCAGTCGCCAGCGCTTGCTGTAGGATCTGCGGGTCAACCCCTTGCAGAGAACGGGAGCTGCCGATAATCAGCACATCTGGAACGCCTACGGTAGCCACATAGGATAAATAGACCACTAATTGTTCATCCAAGATCGGGCTGCCTAAGGAGGGGTAGATTTTTGGGAAGCTAGTAGCGGCGGCCCTTTGTTGCGCCACAATCAGATAACTAACATATTCTTTGGCTTTGCGTTGGGCGAACACGCGTTTTGGATCGCCCGCTGGCAGGGATTGCATGAGTGTGATCGCGGCCGCCCAGCCGCGGGCGACTTCATCCCATTCTTCAGCTGAGCGGGCAGTCTGCGCTAGCCCAGCCGTTTGTTCGGCGCGACGGACAGCCTGACTTAAGAGGTTTCTGGAGGAGACCGGCTGAAATACCGGCTCCTGGAAAAGCTCTACCGTGGAGGAATTGATCAGGGGCGATTCAATCGGAATAGGCGGCTTAGCGGTTTCCGCCATCCAGCTGCTCAATAGACCGCCAATGCCCAGAAAAAGGATGGCCAAAAGGATTGCCCAATAACGAAAGCGACGACGGAACATATCATCTGATTAGCCGCAGATACTCTAGCTTAATACAGGCGTCCATAATCACGTTTAAACCCGCATCAATCGCCCTTTGAGCAGCGGTTTGATCCACAATATCAAGCTGAGTCCAAAGGGTTTTGGCGCGGATAGCGATCGCGGCCTCCACAATCTCAGGCAAATATTCAGATCGACGGAATACGTTAACGATATCGATTGGCTGGGGAGCCGCCTGGAGTGAAGGATAGCAGGGACGCCCCTCAATCGCTTTTAAGCCTGGATTGACGGGGTAAACTTGATAGCCTTGCCGCCTCAGAAACTGAGCAATTTGATAGCTGGGCCGCATCGGTTTGGCAGAGTGGCCTACAACAGCAATTTGTTTGGCCTCAGTGAGTATCTGGCGCAATGCAATATCATCGCCTTTGAGATTGGGCATAGGATCCGTTCTCACTCATGGGATTGGTAAAACTGCTTATGTCTATTCAATTTACGTCCCCAGTTACTTATTGAGCTTGAATTATCCTTACCAGAACGTTCGGAGTGAGTAAAACCGGTCAATGGAAATTTATCTTATAATTCATTAACGTCATCAATGACTCTCCCACTTGCCCCAAGTTTGTCCCCTGTATTCACCTACACTTATAAGTAATGCATCTACACCTTAGGTGACGCCGCTTTTCTGATTAGGGGCAATGGGTAAGGAAGCGCCGCTTATTTAAATGAGGAGTTGGTTCATCTCTAAGGTAGGAATATATTTTATGCTCAATAATATTTTTTTATGTCGGTTAGTCGCCGTTTAATTCGGTCTCCATACAAGGCGACGAATTTTTGGCAATATAACTCCTCTTCTATAGTATTTGAATTCAAATATTTTCGATATCTCCATCGGATTATATTTCTGGCCCTAGCGCTGACTCCATTACCCGCCATTTTTGAAGGGTTTTGCGTTTGCCTGCCGCTTCCCTTTGGTCAAAATCTGCCACAACTCAATTCGGCATCGACAAAAACTGGCGTAGATTTGCTTGATACGTGGATATTGAGAGTGGCTGCGATCGCCTCGCCCATCGCTTATCAACCCCTATGCGAGTTGATAAGGGGGTGTATTTGATCAACGACGAATCGCCGAGTAGAGAAATTATCTTGTCAGCTTGTCGGGGTGAGCTTTGGAAATATCACCTGGCGCTGCATGGGTATGGGGATGCTGGCTGAGAAAAAAGGTTGGCTTAGACTGTCGATTTACTTGAAATCAATAGAGTCAAATTTATCCATAGGTTGAATGACGTTGACTGAAATTTCATCCCATAAAAATATGCCATTTCCTCTAGTTAAAACACGGAAAAAAAGAATTAAAGTAGGCGTAGTCGCCAATGAGTTCTTTGACTTATCTATTGGCAGAATGGGGGGCTTTGGTTGGGCGACCCGTCAAGTTGCAAAATGCTTCAGTTCAGATCCAAATCTTGGCGTAGACATCGTCTTTCTTTCCCGAGAATCAGGAGTGGGAGATGGCTCTTCCCAAAATTTGATTCATAATACACGCCTCATTCCACGCCAGAAGAGCCAGCTAGGATACTATCGTCAAATCTGGTCGGAAGGGTTTGATCTTCTCCTATCCATCGACTATCGGCCCAGCTATAGCCCCCTATTTCGCATATTGCCCTTTACGCCTATTATTGTCTGGGTAAGGGATCCAAGGCCTCCAGAAGATGTTGAGAAAATCAACACCACCCGTATTCCCGGCCAAGAACATATTCATCCCAAAGGACTCGCTCCGATTGATTGCACCCCTTTGGCAAAGGTATACAACGCCTCAAAGTGGCTGCGTCGTCCCATTTTGTTTTCCACTCCAGCGCCTTTTCTTGCCGATAAAGTTCCAGGAACCTATGGCGTTAAACCGCCAGAAGTGACGTTACTGCCGAATATTATCGACATTGAGCCAGGGGAAGTGGTGAAAAGCGAACATCCCACGGTTGTCTTTTTGGCTCGTCTTGATCCCTATAAGCGCCCCTGGCTGTTTGCAGAACTCGCCACTCATTTCCCAGATGTCGAGTTTATTTTCTTGGGGCAACCCCATCATCGCGGGGAAGGCGCTTGGGAGCCAGACTCACTCCCGGATAATGTGAAACTGATGGGACATATCGGGGAAGAAAAGAAGCTTCATCTCCTGTCTTCGGCTTGGGCCTTAGTGAATACTTCAATCCATGAAGGCTTAGCGGTTAGTTTTCAGGAAGCCCTCAAGTGTGAGACCCCCATCCTGAGTTGCGTTAATCCCGAAAATGTCGTGTCTCGATTTGGAATTTTTGTGGGCCGTTGGGATGGCTCCGGTAGAGAAGGTATGCCCAAGTTTATAGAAGGCCTCACTCGTCTTCTAGAAGATAAAGAACTCCGCACTCGGTTAGGAAAAGAGGGGCGTCAGTGGGTGACCGATACCCACAGTCGATCACAGTTCCTGGCGGCGTTTAATGACTTGTGCACACGAGTAGGGGTCGCCAGGTAAGCGCAATTGGGGAAGTCTTGAGGTGAGCTGGAATGTTCGCCTCAAGACTTCCCCTATGTCACTTCACTTTTCTGAAAGATAAGAGGGTATGACGGATACTATGACAATGCCTAATTTTCTGATTATCGGCGCGCCTAAAGGGGGATCAACTGCGCTCTATCAATATTTACGCGAGCATCCGCAAATTTATATGAGCCCGATCAAAGAGCCCAAGTTTTTTGCGCTTGAGGGGGAAAAAGCCGATTTTCAGGGACCAGATGATTGGAAAAAAGATTACGTGACCGAACTGGCGGCCTACCAAGACTTATTCAAGGATGTCTCCAATGAAATCGCCGTCGGTGAAGCGTCCCCCGGATATCTCCACAGTTCAAAGGCGTCTGAACGAATAAAACACCACATACCCAATGCGAAGCTCATCGCCATTCTAAGGGATCCTGTCGACCGAGCCTTTTCGCATTTTACAAGTTTAGTTTCTCAAAACCTTGAGCCTCTGACTGATTTCTCCGAAGCGATGTCAGCAGAGACGGAGCGAATTCAAAATAATTGGTCTCCACGGTGGTGCTATAAGCAAAGAGGATTTTACTATAGTCAACTTAAGCGCTACTTTAACCTATTTGATCGGAATCAAATTAAGGTTTATCTCTATGAAGACTTCAAGAAAAATTCCCTGGGAGTCGTTCAGGACGCCTTTAGTTTTCTAGGGGTAGACAATGCGTTTATTCCAAATGTGGACCATAAGCATAATGTAACGCATACCCGAAAGAATAAGGCGCTACATGGATTAATCAATCAAGAAAATCCCATTAAGTCTACTTTAAGACCCCTGCTTCCGACAAAGCTTCGTCAGCAGGTCGCCATCAAATTCAAAAAGATGAATCAAGGCGAAAAGCCTCAGCTTTCCCCAGAAGTTCGGCGGCAATTCGTCGAGATATATCGGGAAGATATCTTAAAGCTTCAAGATCTGATTAATAGAGACCTCTCCAATTGGTTGGAAATCTAATTTCGGTTAATTTCCAACAAACTATGAACCTAAAAAAGGCTTTTCAAGTCTATAGGTAGAGATAATTTGGGATGTAATCTCATTCATTCACAACCACTGCATATCTATTCAGATCAGCTATAGGTAACCGTAACGTGACAATGCCCAACTTTCTGGTTATTGGCGCAGCCAAGGCCGGCACCACTGCAATTTTTCACTACCTTAAAGAGCATCCACAAATTTATATGAGTCCCCATAAGGAGCCTCGCTTCTTTGCTCTCATGGGGGAACCCTTAAATTTTCAAGGCCCAGGAGATTTAACAAGATTCAAATTTGTTACGGATATGGAGGCCTATCGTGAGCTATTTGAGGGGGTCTCCACTGAAATTGCGATTGGCGAAGTGTCTCCATGGTATCTTTATCGACCCAAAGTTGCTGAAAGAATAAAGCAGCACCTCCCTAACGCAAAGCTCATCGCCATCCTCCGCGATCCCGTCGAAAGAGCCTATTCCAACTTTTTGCATGCTTCTCAGGAAGGGCTTGAGCCGCTCTCTGACTTTTCTGAGGCAATGTTAGCCGAGCCTGAACGAATCCTGAATAATTGGTCTCCGCGATGGCATTACAAGCAAAAAGGATTTTACTATGTTCAGCTGAAGCGGTATTTCGATCAGTTTGATCACAGTCAGATCAAAGTGTATCTCTATGACGACTTTAAAGAAAATCCCCTTGCAGTTCTCAAAGATATTTTCACCTTCTTGGGCGTAGATAATACATTTGTTCCCGATACTTCCAAAAAACACAATATCTCAAAACTTTCTAGAAACACGACTCTAGATCTCTTATTAAGACGGCCAAATCGGATGAAATCAATCCTAAAACCCCTCCTATTGCCTGGATTTCGGAAGTATATAAAAGCTAATCTTAATACTTTAAATGAGAAAGAGAAACCTCAGCTATCGCCAGAGGTAAGAAGTCAGTTTATCCAAGAATATCAGGAAGATATTTTGAAGCTTCAAGAGCTAATCAACAGGGATCTCTCTAAGTGGCTAGAAATTCGGTAGTCAGCCTTTATGCATTGAATCAGATTTAATAAATCGTATGAAAATTGGTCAATTGAAACAAATCATTCCTAATTCAATTAGGCAATCTATAGGTTTTTTAGGTAATCCCAAAAAAGTCTACCAGATGAAGACTAGTAGACTTCATCCTAACCCCATTTTTATTCTAGGACATGCTAAATCTGGGACAACTGTGATTGCCTCTCTCCTTGCCAAAATGAGCGGTCAAGAAGTGTCACTAGATCCGATTTTTCGGATTGATCCTAAGGGGGCTTTGCAAGAAAAAATTTTTAGTCAAGCGCTTTCGTTTGATGATTTTATACAATCAAATAAATTTTACTTCTCCACACCCCTGATCAAAGATCCCAAGCTGACATTTTTTTATGATGATTTAGTGAGATGCTTCCCAGAAGCAAGGTTTGCGTTTGTGATTCGCGATCCTAGAGATACGATTCGGAGTTTCCTAAATCGTCGCGGAATCCCAGGTAATTTGGATAAGTTATCTGATTTTAAGGGCAGCGAGGTGCAGATAGGTCGGCGCCCCGTTATCCCCGGCAATAATTATATTGAAAAGTTGGCTAACCGCTGGAATCTAGCCGCAGAGACCTACATTAATCATCAGGATAACTTTTCACTCATTCGCTACGAAGACTTTGTCCAAGATAAAATTCGTGTCATTGGCGATCTGGCTAAGGATCTTGGATTAAATCAACTCAATGACATTGCTGGCGATCTGAATATACAGTACCAGCCCATTGGAGATAAAAATATTGGCTGGCTGGAGTTTTTTGGACCAGTAAACCTCCGCCAAATTGAAACGATTTGTTGTGATCAAATGAACTATTTTGAGTATAGACCGTCACCTGCTTCATCGGATTAATCTGAAGTCGGAATGTTAAATAGGACTGACTCAAAGCTATTACAGGTTTTATAGAGAAAATCATGTCTTTTGTAGACTTTATGATTATCGGCGCCATGAAAAGCGGAACAAGTACGCTTTCCGATATTCTATCCATGCATTCTGAAGTTTGCTTTTGTCAGGAAAAGGAACCTCATTTTTTTAGCAAAAATCCCGACTACTCAAAA
>JASJDH010000212.1 GCA_030065175.1 Leptolyngbyaceae cyanobacterium MO_188.B28
ATTACCGACAACAACGCAATCATTCTGCTTACTTATCCCATCGCAGGCGTAGGCTAAGGAGGCTTGGCCAGTCCCTAGAAGTCTCGTTGTAGTACTAGCTAAATTAACAGAAGAATAGTGATATGGGATTTCGTGGGCGATGCTCATCCTACTATTCTCTAAACCTCCGTATGCCGCCTTCCAATCTTAAAACAATCATCAAATTTCTGAAATAACCCGTTTGACCCTGTAAAGCCAACGTTCTGCGCCCAGCTTTCGATAGAAAACAGAAATGCTTGAAGTTCTTGTTCCACAAGCATCAATGCCCTCTTAAAATAAGGTCGTGAAACATCAACATAAAACGCATTCTTGATTGGTTCGATACCACCATCTGACCAAACACGAATGACATTGCCTTGACTCTCAACCCACGGACTTGGATCGTGCCCTAACCAAGGGGAATTACCCGTTTTTAGAAAGTTTATCCATTCGCGCCATGTTTCTAGTCCGCAACAACAACTTGGTGGAATAACTTTCTCCTCAGATAAAATTTGTATTCCACCGGGCAACACTAAACTCTCTGCTTCCAGGAGCTGCTCTAAAACAGCCTGTTTGTCATTTGTAAGTTCTATTTGATTGTATTGAGCCAGTTGAGCAAAAATCAAACCGATTTCTGGATAGGTCATATCCCCGCATAAACGGATCATCGAAAAGGGCTCGAATTCTGAAACTGGCCAAGGACAAAGAAATTCACCTTCGTGATAAGGCGCTTCTATGACTGCTTGCATCTGAATCAACGACTTCATCGTTTTATCCCTTCACGCACACCACCTGCTTCAACGTCGCTACCACCTCCACCAAATCAGACTGACTCGCCATCACCTCCTCAATCGACTTGTAAGCGCCCGGAATTTCATCCAGCACTCCCTTGTCCTTGCGGCACTCCACCCCTTCCGTCTGTTGAATCAGATCATCCAGATTAAAGTGGCGCTTGGCCTTATTGCGAGACATCTTGCGTCCAGCGCCGTGGCTGCAGGAGCAGTAGCTGTCGTGATTGCCCTTACCCTTGACGATGTAGGACTTAGCGCCCATAGACCCTGGGATAATGCCGTAGTCTTCCGTGCGAGCGCGAACCGCGCCCTTGCGAGTGACGTAGACATCCTCCCCAAAATGGGTCTCTTTTTCGGCGTAGTTGTGGTGACAGTTCACCGACAGCAGCGGTTTAGTGGGCCTGCCGCCAGCGACATGTTTTTCAACAATCCGCTTGAAGCGGGCCATCATCACCTCTCGGTTGAAGCGGGCGTAGTCCTGCGCCCATTGCAGATCATGCCAATAGGCTTTAAACTCTGCGGTGCCTTCAACAAAATACGACAGGTCGGGGTCTGGCAATTTATTGTCGGACAGCTTCAGCAAGTTCTTAGCCGTGCTGATGTGATTCTTCGCCAGCATGTTGCCGATGTTGCGAGACCCCGAGTGCAGCATCAACCACACCTGGTCCTCAGTATCGAGGCAGACCTCAATAAAGTGGTTGCCGCCGCCCAGAGACCCCAGCTGCATTAACGCCTTGTTCTCCAGATGCTGCACCCCCGAATGCAATTGCTTGAAATCCTTCCAGCCCTGCCAATTGTAGACAGATTTTTCCGCATCCTTGTTTTGGTTAAAGCCAGTGGGAATAGCAGCTTCAAGATCTAGGCGAATTTTTTTCAATTTGCCTTCCAGCTGATCCGCCACAAACGGGGTTTGGATAGCACACATGCCGCAACCAATATCCACCCCGACCGCCGCGGGCATAATCGCTTCTTCAGTTGCGATCACAGACCCCACCAAGGCGCCCTTACCCAAATGGACATCCGGCATCAGCGCCACATGCTTGAAGACAAAAGGCAACGAGGCCATATTCTTCGCCATCTTGATTTCTTCATGCCCCAGGTCGTGGTTCGCCCAGGAGAGGACGGGGGCTTGGGTTGTGATTTTGAGTTTTTCGTAAGACATGGTGTTTTTTTAGTGAGTAGTTGGAATTTAGGAGACAGGAGGGATGGGGGGGATAGGGGGATGGGGGAGTAGGGGGGCAGGGGGAGCAGGGGAGGTAGAGGTGGATGGGTAGATGGGTGGATGGGTGGATGGGTGGATGGGTTGCGATTTTGCTGCATTTCCCTAACCAGTGACCAATGACCAATGACCAGTGACAAATGACAAATGACAAATGACCGAAATCCAAAATCCAAAATCTAAAATCAATTAGATTTCTCCCGCCGCGATCGCTTGGATCGCCCGAGGCGTTCCCGGATCGAAGCCGGCGAAGTCCCAAGATAGAGGATCTTTGGGATCCACCAGGGTGAGCTGGTAGGGGGCTAGGGTCACATACACCGCTTTGGCGTTGGGGTTGACCTTCTGGCGGTAGTCCGCCAGGGCTTGGCTGGGGTGGCGGCGACCGGCCCAGGATTCGGAGTCGGTCCAGAAGCAAATCACATCAGCCCAGAACTTGTTTTTAATCGCCCAGTCGTAGGCGACGGAGGCGTCAGTGCCGCCGAAGTTTCTAGATTGCGCCTTTTTCATCGCCGACTGGAAACTGTCTCGAGCGGTAATCCCCAAATCGCAGAATTTGGTGGAAAACCCTCGAATGGCATAGTTGGTTTCGGCTTTAGCGGTGACCAGCGCCATGGTTGCAGCAATTTCGCAGCAGGTTAGGCCTACAGAACTCACGGTGTAGTAGGACATGGAGCCCGATACATCCACCGCGTGCAGAAACACTTGGCCGGTTGGATCCACCACCTCGAAGGACAGTTCTAGGGCTTTCTCCAGAATATCCACAATTCGAGGGATGGGCCGCCAGGTTTTCTGGCTGCGACCGGTACGGCCCCCTGAGGAATAGGTCTTCAGGGCCTTCAACACATCAATGGGATGAATCCGGCCTCGCCGCAGAATTTTCTTTTGGGTCAGCATCGACTCAACCTGCTTGAGGTTCTTGCGGAGATGGGGCTGCAGCACCCCGAGTTGGGTAAGGGACCCCAGGTTACGCAATAAAGCGCCGACGGGCATTTCTTCAAACAGGAGTTGCCAGGCTTGTTGATCCATTTGGCCGACGGGCGCGGCCATTTCGTGGGTCAGACGGCCTTGCGCGATCGCTTTGTGGGTCTTCGCCGGATTCCGCTTTAGCCATTCATACCACCAGATCTGGGTCATGGGCTCAGAAGGCGGTTGGACAGGCAGTTTATCCCACCCTTGGGTCACCCAATTGAACAGGGCTTGGTGATCGGGACTTACCGGCTTGACATGGAACAACCGCAATACGTCTCGATGGCTAAATCCATGACGCTGTTGGTATTTTAGCAATTGATAGGCCAGCGCCTTGGGGTCGGGGTTAGATAGCCACGTTTGGCCGCACTGCCGCACAATCTTTCCGAAGCCGCGTAACATTTTGGTGTAGTTCAACCACTCGTAGAAATGGCTGCCGGTGCGGACAACTTTGGGGAAGATTTCCACAAAAGCCTGTTTCGCCTCCGGAGCGTTCCCCATGGACAATAGCACCAGTGCAAACAAGGGGGCGCTATTGTTGATGGCTCGACCATCGCTGGCGTAGAGAATTTCCTCCGCCACCCGCTGGGGAGATAGCTCAACACACTGGGTTACAGTATTGACAAAATCATCGGTCAGTTCCCGTTTACCCGCGTAATAGGTCCCCTGGGCGGAGCCGATCAACAGGCAGCGACGCAGCATGCGCCAGCTCCCGGCGTCAAATTGATACCCCCCCGAGCGACCTTGAATCATTTCCGCCTCACGACCGGGAAGAGGCTGAGTTTGCGGCGTCGCTCGCTGAGGCTGCTTATAGAATTGATACGTCATAGTTTTCGTCCTATCTAGGCAAATCTGCATTGATGTATTGAGTAGGCGCTGGGCGACAACCCACTCCTAAGGAAAATGCGGCTAAATAACATCCCATCTACTCATCCACCCATCCACCCATCCACCCATCTACAGTCTTCTACTGGGACTTCACTTTTACGCCAATCCCTAATCAGGGAGTGGAGCGGGACTTGAACCCGCATTTCGGCTGAACAAAGGGGGGATCGATTTCAGCGATAACCTTCATTCATTCGGCCCGTGAGGGCAAAAAATGCGCTCTACCATTGAGCTATCCACTCCATGTTGGTGGGCGGGGAGGGACTCGAACCCTCGACCTCCCGCTTAAGAGGCGATAACCCTCATTCTTCGGCCTTTACAGGCAAGGGGTGAACAAGGATGTTTTTGGCGCTCTACCATCTGAGCTACCCGCCCACGGTGCTGAGTCGAGTCAGGGAGTAGAGCGGGACTTGAACCCGCATCTCGGCTGAACAAAGGGGGGATCGTTTCGAGCGATAACCTTCGTTCATTCGGCCCGTGAGGGCAAAAAATACGCTCTACCAATTGAGCTATCTACTCCATGGGGTGGTGGGCGGAGAGGGATTCGAACCCCCGACCTCTAGCGTGATTGCGATAACCCTCATTCGTCGGCCTTTGCAGGCAAGGGGTGAATAAGGATGTTTTTAGCGCTCTACCACTGAGCTACCCGCCCACGGTGTTACTCGACTCCAGCTATTCACTTGATTAGGTTCTGATAGCGATTAGGGCTCCCCCCGAACAGTCGATGCCGTCGCTGCTACTCCACCCGGTGGTGCGATAACCCTCATTCGTCGGCCTTTACAGGTAAGGGATGAACAAGGATGGTTTTGGCGACTCCTTTAAGGAGCTACCCGCGTGGGTGTTTGGGAGTGATGCGGAACGCTGTTCCAGGGAGTTCCTCATCGCTGAATTTAGAATAAGAACGATTGCTCCCCCTAAGCTAATGGCTGTATTGACGACTAAAACAGTTGATTTAGAAGGGATTTACAATTGAGGGGGGAATTTAACCTGAGGACTCCCCTTAACTTTTTGGGGATATTTAATTTTGTCCAAATAAAGTCCCAGAAAAAGGCAGTGGATGGGTGGATGGGTAGATGGGTAGATGGGATGTTGTTTAACCGCAGATTCCTTTAAGCGGGGAAACTTATCTCTGAGGGAGAATACAGAAGTATTGCCTTCTGACTCCTGGCTCCTGACTCCTGACTTTTAGCTCCTAACTGCTGATTCCTGACTCCTGACTCCTGCCTGCCTGCCCTCCCGAACCTCTCTGCCAAATGAGCCCCCTCTAATTTCCCTCAATGCCCAAACTGAGTTACGGACCCGAAGCTAAAAAGCGGACCCAGTGCTTATTCACCGCATTGCTCGATTTTGCCAACGATGAGTTGGAGGGTGAGTCAGAGAAGGGATTGGAGGGATTGCGATCGCACATTCAACTCCATTGGCCGACTAACCAGCAGCTGGTGGTGCGCACCCAAATCAGGCATTTAGTTGAACTGACCCGGTTAGCGGCCAGCGATTCCCCCCTGACTATCAGCCAGGTTAAAGAAGCGCTGAAGCAGCTAGAGCAATTTCTGCAGGTGCTGGAAGATAATCGCGCCTCCCGTCGGGGCTCGAATACCTGGCACTTCACCCTGACCTTATGGTGCTCCCGCTGGGATCGAGCCGCCAACCTGCAGCGCTTCGACCAGGTTTGGGAACAGTCCCGTCCAGCCCGCTCTAAGCGGGCTACAGGCGAATCTGCAGCCCCCCAGAAATCAAGTTCTGATCGGGAAAATGGGGAAGACTTGCGCAAACAAGAGCAATCTTCAAGCCCTCCTTCCGCTTCAACCAGTCCTGACTTCTGGACCAATCTTTGCAGAACCGCCCTAGAGTCTCAGCGCTATGCTGATTTGAGCACGAACCCCCTGACGGCGAATGACGGTCTTCACTTCAGCCTAGAGGATATCTATGTGCCGCTTGGCTTAGTGGAACGTAGACGGCGAGCCGGGGAGAAACCGCAGCCCCCGCCTGAATCCGATTCGTCAGATGACGATCTAGAGGACGCTGAAATTAGTCAGGTCTTCCAACCCAGTCAATTTCTAGAGCGCTTGAAGCAAGATGACCATCGCCGCGTCGCCATTGTGGGGGAACCAGGGGCGGGAAAAACTACCCTGCTACAGCGGATTGCTACGGGGCTGCTGGAAACAAGTGACGCCCTCCCCATTTGGATTTCATTGGCCGACCTGGCGGACAAATCCCTGGAAGAGTACCTATTGCAGGATTGGCTCAAAACCGCCCTGCGTCAAGTCACGGTTCCCCCTGAGAAGGTAGAAGCGCTGGGTATGCAATTCAACCAGGGGCGGGTGTGGCTGCTGCTGGATGCGGTAGATGAAATGAACTTAACCGCCAGCACCGCCTTAATGAGACTAGCGAAGCAGTTAACCGGATGGCTTGCCGACGCTCGGGCGGTGATCACCTGTCGATTGACGGTGTGGGATGCGGGCAAAAACGCCTTAGCCAACTTTAAGACCTATCGCAGTCTTAACTTTAGTTATGGGGATGGGCAGACTCCCGATCAGGTTGGGGCGTTTATTCAACATTGGTTTCAAAACGACATTGCTCTTGCTGATGGACTTCGCGCCGAACTCAGTCGCCCGGAATTGAAGCGCATCAAAGATGCGGTGAGAAATCCCCTCCGATTAGCCCTGTTGTGCCGCACCTGGACCTTTACCCAGGGCCGATTGCCTGAAACAAAAGCGACCCTCTACCGCCAGTTTGTCAACGCCATCTATACCTGGAAACAAGACCTCTTCCCCACTACCCTCACTCAGCAGCAACAACTCAACACAGCCCTCGGCCAACTGGCGCTGCGGGCCATGACTCAGTCCACGGCTAAGTTTCGACTCCCCCATCACTTTGTTTTGCAGGTATTGGAAGAAACCGATATCTCTTTACTCCAACTCGCCCTGCAATTAGGCTGGCTGACGCCAGTGGCCCTCTCGGAGACGGGAGGCGAAACCATCTACGCCTTCTATCACCCTAGCTTCCAGGAATACTTTGCAGCCCAGGCGGCAGCTGACTGGCGACAGTTCTTGGACACCCCATTCGCCAACGCTGTATCTTCCTCACCCTCCATCTCCTCCATTTCCAACCCTTCACCTAACCCTTCAGATACACCCATCAATCCGCCGATTTTTGACCCCGCTTGGCGAGAAATTATTCTCCTTTGGCTAGGCCGCGAGGAGATTGCGATCGCGCAAAAAGAATCATTTATCGAGGCATTGACCAACTTTGAGGATGAATGCGGCGGCTTTTATCGCCATCAAGCCTACTTCCTGGCGGCGGAGGGACTGGCGGAATTCTCCACCTGTTCCCAAGCAGACGCCATCGTCAACCAACTGGTGCAGTGGCGATTTAACCGTCGAGAAATCAACGAGGACGCCGTCCCCGCCACCCTGTCTGAAAAAGCCAGAATCACCCTTCTAAAAACCGATCGAGCCTGCGCGATTTCCGCCCTAGAGCAGTTCATCCATTCCTCTACAAATCTGTTCGATCGCTGGCTAGCCGCCTACGGATTAGGCAAAGTCTACGATCCGAGAAACCCCACCGCCATTGCCGCCCTGAAAGCAGACCTCGATGCTATCCCCACCGATTCATTCCGCATCCAAAGAGCCGCCAGCTTGGGCAAAGTCGACCCCGGGAATCCTCTTGCCATCCACACCCTGACCCATATTCTCGAATCAACCGATCAAGACGCCATCCGTCGCAAAGCCGCCTACCAACTGGGACGGATTGATCCCGACAACGCCGCCGCGATCGCGGCTCTAGTCCACATCATTGACTCCACCTCCGATAAAGTACTTCGCCGAGCCGCCCTCAACAGTCTGCAAACCTTAAACCCCAATCATCCAGTCCTCGCCTCCTACACCCAGTCTAAATCCACCCCCAAAACAAAAACTCGACGGCGGCGTCCACCCACCCAAGCCCACCTCGACAAAATCACAGCCACCCTCCACCAGCAGTTTCAAACCACAACCGACGACGCCAATTGGATTCGCGTGGCCGGTCAGCTAGGCCGCTATATCCCCGGACACCCCCAAGCGATCGCTGTCCTAGTCGAATATCTACAAACCGGCCAAAACAAATCCCAACTCAAACGCGCCGCTGAACAACTGAGAGCGATCGTCCTAGAAGACCAGATCCACGATCTCATCTCACAACTAAAACCCTACTGCTCACCCGCCTCTCCCCATTCCTCCCCAGAGCGAAGCCAAGAATGCTTCAACCTCCTCTGGCGCTGGTCTCAACAACTTCCTTATTCAATCTTTCGGAAAGCTTGGAATCAACATCAATGATTAGGGGTAGCTACAACAAATATCCCTATCTCCCGAGAATTTTGGATTTTGGATTTCGGATTTGTTTTCCCCCCTTAACTCCCTATCTCACCCATCCTCTCTAAAATCCTGTCGAAGACTGCTCTGGGCGCTAGCGAAGCCATGCCCCTTGGGCTATAGCATTTGGAGCAAGATTAACAGAAGTAGTTGAAGACTTACAGCCAAATGCTTTGCCCCTACAGGGGCTCTTGAATATTGAATTTTGAATTCTGCGCCTTCCCTATCCTCCCTATCTCCCCCATCCTCCCTATCTCTTCTCCTCCCCTGCTCCCCCTGCTCCCCCTGCCTTCCCCCTCGACATTAATTCGCACCCAAAAACCTCCCCAAACCCACCCTCACCAAATCAACAGACCAGTACGCGGTAGTAAGCGATAAACAATACCCAATGCACATGTAACAATGCTGGGCCTTAGTTGTGAACAGGAGTCGAACCTATCGGTATGGCCCCAACACCACCTATTCGGAATTCAAAGTTCCGAGTCCAACTTGCCCAGTTGGCGGGGTGTACTCGCTTCTGTTGAAATTGGCTACCAACTTGATTGTCATTGATCACTTGTCACTTGTCATTTGTCATTAGGAATCTGCGTCTAAATCGCATCCCATCCACCCATCCACCCATCCACCCATCCACCATCTTCCACAAAACCCTACCGACTCGCGCCTCCATTCCCATTCCCCTCAACCACATCCGTCTGCCAGTTCAACGCCTGAATCTGGGCGTCTAGTTCGCGGTAGTCGCGGGATAGGGTGTCGACTTCGCGCTGGATTTCAGCGATCGCGACGGTGCTGATAAATCGCACTTCGGAGCGGCTATAGCGCTCCTGGCGGATGGAGGCGGCTTGGATCAGGCTGTCGTAGGCACCTCGTTTGAGGCGCAAGATGTCGCGTTCAGCTAGAACATCAGACAGGGTTCCGTCTCCAAATGGGGTTTGGGAGTTGGTTTGGTTGATCCGCTTAATCAGGTCGGCTAATTCGGCGGAGACGGCTTCTAGCTCAGTGATCAGCTCGTTAGGATTTTCTGGCGGTTGTTCTCCTTCTTGGATTTTGGCGCTGCGGATCAACCGTTGTTGGAGTTGGACTATACGTTTTTGGCAGTCGGCCCGCAAAATGAGAGCCTCAGCAAGCTTCATTGGCATCACCTCCTGGAAGTTGCAAAATTGCGATCGCACTCAACTAAATGTGCATTCCTGCCAGTCACTGACAGGTTGATAACCAATGGTGCGATAGATATGGTTAGATGTTGGATTAGCTAAGTTTGTAAATAGAAAGCAATAGCGGCATCCCTGATTCAACAACACCTGACTCACCTCGGCGACACAAGCTGTGGCGTACCCCCTATTACGATATTCGGGGGGTGTATAGACAGGGCCAATGCGTCCTCCATTGGGGGTGGACCAACGCCCTGACGCCATGGATACCGGAACGCCATCCTCCCACAGGTATATCAAACCGCGTTGGAGTTGGAGGTCAAGCACCTTCTCGGTATCCTCCTGTGGTTCGCCAAAAGCTTCGAGGACAAAAGCTTGAACCCATTGGAGCAATAAGGCGCGATCCTCTGTTGTCGCCTGTCGCAAGTTGCCTTGAGCCTTGGCGACAGGTTGTACTGCATCCAGTTGGTGGATGCGCATATTCATCTTGATGCGGTGGGAATTTCCCCTCAAAGTTTTCCACATCGCAGCAAAGGCTTGGGTTTCCTCCACCGATCCGATGACACCCGGAAGATCCGCCTGATGAGCGTCAAGATCTTGAGCAATTAGCTGCAGTGCTGGTAAATCAGCGGTTTTCGATAGCACTAAATTCCGAGGCGGTGTTCTGATGGCCGTCGCGAGCGTTTTATCGTCCGCCTGAACCAATGCCAGATAGGGGTGAGTTTCATACCGCTCTGGATACTTTCTGAGGGTATGGAGAATGCCCAGCAACAGATTATGCTCCGCCTCGGAGCCCACCAAATAGTCTTCAACTTGTTGATAAAATTTAGTCGCCGATTGAAACTGTTGGAGTTTCATCTTGCACCTCGCAATAGAACTGGGCGCTGGATATTAGAAAAGTCTACGGTCTAAGTAGTACCGTTGGTGAAACTGTCGCAGCGACTCAATCGCATCAAGATGATGACGAAGAGAGCTAGAATGAATCTGCTCGTTGAGTTTGCTTTCAGGCTGTTTTGGGGGTGGCGCCGCTTTGTCTGGCTTGATAGATAAAGCGGGGAGTAACAATAGATTGAACAACATAGAAAACACTCCTGATGATTTAATGAGGGCGCTACAGGAGTTGAACCTGTGTAAGCCTGATTAAGAGTCAGGTGCATAGCCGTTCTGCCAAACGCCCATTTTTTGTTAGTGGGTCGCCAGGGATTTATACGCGTCAGCGTTCTCGAAGAGTACACTGAACCGATCGGTTAAAAGCTGATTGCTCTATCGTTGAGCTAACGACCCAAGAAGCCAACATATTGAATTTTCAAGGTTCAAAAGGTTTAGTGCATAGGCTTTTTAGTGGCTGTAGTATGCCCTTGCCTATTTATACTACAAGAATACTACAAGCTGTCAAGGGCATACTACAGATATTTCGGCTTTAATCCAGCCGATCAACGTTACTGTCTTTAAAGGGGATGAATGATGGGGCGGCTATTTGTACGCCCGTCTTGAGCGTCAGAATTAAAGCCGTGCGATTAGCATTCAGTGTAGGGGAGCCCCGCATTGAGTTATTTTTTTGTTGCCGGAAGCTAATTCACAAGCAACTCGGGTGTTCAGCCCGCCACCAGATGATCCAAGACATTGGAGATGTTAATGCGGGCGCCTGCTATTGTCAGCACCCTCTCTATGCAAAAAAAAATCAACAGCTAACGGCTAAGCTCAGCCGCAATGAATTGACGGCGTCAAGATTCTATAAAGCTCGGTAGACATAGCGAATAAATCAGGCAAGACCCCTGAGCCCATTGTCAGCTGAAGCGCCGTGTTATACACGGGACGATCCCGCGACTTCTACTCTGGCTGATACTTGGGCATCGGGGCCATGATATGAACGTAGGACGTATCGCGCCACATCACCCATGGACCGCCATTTTCTGGATCCGTCGGCAACCCCGCCAGCATTTGCGCGTCTGGCGCTAGGATCATCAGGTGGGGAGTCCCCTCGGTTATCCACTCGTTATCCGAAGTTGGCCCCTCAGCATACGGATCGGTGTTGCTCTCTGGCGAACCTTCCTGAAGCATATAGCCAAAGCCCATCTGCGCGATGTTCGTCTCTTTCTCATTCACCCAGGCATCAAGCCATTCGAGCCAGGGCTGGTCCAAGCACATCGGATCATTGCCCGGCGTGTCAGGCATGTCGGGCAGGCAGGTCCAGTCGTTGTCGCCCTCACGCAGGATGGGCATATCGCCGTCGGGCTCACCAGGCCAGTCCGCGACAGTCGCATTGTCGGCGATCGAGAGAGGCGCGGCGCTCATGGCGCTTTGGATCTTGGTCATGTTGTCAGCTTGCGCCTGGGCTGGCGCGATTGGGACCAGGAACAACAACAGGCAGCATAAAAGTGCGCAAAGGACCGTGCGTTGCATGATGACCTCTGTTCTAAGGACAAGCCTTGCTATTTTCATAAACACATTTTCTAATAAGAAATCTAGCTGGTTTAGTTAGTGTTAATTCATAGCAATGAAATGTTTGGCTTCTTTATGAGAAATTCAGTGGACACTACTGCAATGATTAAGTTTATGGCGCCAGAAATATCGCAATCCTAGATGATTTGTAAATACAAAAGGCTTTTTTGAGCCTTGCAAGCCTCATCTGAGAATGATTTGTCTTTTATGGAATTATCGAATAGTCAGGCAGCGATCTCAGATGAAGGAGAAACAGTCACAACTCTGAGCGGAAAGCAATGTTGGGTTTGCTTGCGTCAATTCAGCCGACACCGATGTGCGATCGCACTACTGATTATGCAGATTATGGTCTGTTCCAGTTAATTGCGGTAGAAACTTGACGAGTTGATCGCCAAATTGACGGATGAGATCATTGGTATCGGCATAGTTTTGATAAAAATGCCCCATATCAGAGAGCTGCTGTTTAAAGTTGAGCAGGGTCATGATTTCCGGCGTAATGCTGCTCACGTTGATGGCTGTGTCTTTGAAATAGGTATAGATCAAGGGCCTATCACTGTCTTTAAAGGTTTGCAACGCGGTGAGAAATTCTTCTTCGGTGTATTGTCCAACTTTGGTGTGAAAGAGGCTGACAAACACATCGCAGCTTGCGATCGCACTATTGTATTCGTCTTGCGATCTTGTCTTCGACATAGCGTTGAGGAAATCTTCCCAGAGCACCAGTTCCAAAAAGACGCCGGTTTTGATGGTTTCCTTGTTCTTGCGGTTAATGAAAATCTCGAACTGTTCTCTATCTGCTTTCAACTCTGAAGATGAAGCCAGAAAGATTTTGATGGTTTGCGTCGTGGGTTGTGGTTTGGAGGAAGGCGGGTTATTCGTTTGCGGTAGAGAGGGAGGAGTCGGTTCCCCTTCTTTTTTGTCTGGGAGACTTGCGAGAATTGTCTGAACTTCGAAACCTTCAAGCAGCAGGTTGAGGGAAACATCTTCTTCGCTGCGTTGACATTCGATCGTGGACTTTTTCCCAGATTCCTGCCGCCGTTTTAGAACCGCATAGTTAAAGAAATGGGGCTGGTTGCCGTCTTTGCATTCAGTACACCGGCAAGGAATCATCTTGTCGTAGTCCAGGTGATGGTAGGACTGGCTAATATTGTCCAGCTGATCGATGATGACAGCTCGAAACTCGGTAATGCTCGGGCCAGAGAAACGTAGAGAAATGCGGCGCAAGTTAAGATCTTCAATCACTTCAGCCCAGGTGTCTCCGCGTCGGATGACCATGCCATTGCGCCAGACCCAATCGTGGTTGTGGATGTAGCGATACATGGTGACGGCGAATTGCCAGAAGACGCCCTTGGGCATAAAGGCGTCATAGCGGAGCTGCATATGGCTATTGTGGGCCTCGTCCCAGTCATAGTCGGGTGTGTTCTGGGGCAGCAGTTGGGGAGCGACCAGTTCGCCGGTATCGCCAATCTCGTACACCAGACGAAAGTTTTTCATCAGCTCGATCAAGACATCGTGCATGCGGCGATATTGCGGGTCGCGCCAGATATCGGCGCAATCCTGACGGCTGAAGCGGCCTGCTTTGGCTTTGATGCGGTCGTCGTCAAAGATGCGATAGACGGCGTTAGTGGCCCAGGCGGGTTTGAGGATGACTCTGTCCCGCAGGAGGGGATTGTCGGCAAAGTGGAGGAG
>JASJDH010000213.1 GCA_030065175.1 Leptolyngbyaceae cyanobacterium MO_188.B28
CCACCGGTCCAAAGGCCAGTCGGTAGACGCCGCCGCCAGCCGAAGCCGGGATTGCTTCGCCTTGATGCGCAATCGAGATGATATCGCCCTCACGGGTCTTCAGATAGACACTCTCACCACAGAAGATGCGTCCAACTTGAGAGTCTAAATCAGAGGCGACACATTCCTCCCCAGCCACGTGTCCGCCAAACGCCACATCGCCCCGATCATTGATCCAAGGATTTTCGGCAAAGTCGAATAAGCCGCCTCCTGGAGCGGGGTCTCCTGGGCGGACAATGCTAGTCAATTGACCGCGCCGATTCTGCACAAACACCCCGACGCCCAGGTCTTCCCCTGGCACGCCAGGTGGTAGATCATCGATAAGATTGCCTTGCGTCACAAGACCCGCAAAGGCCAAGGCCCCTCGATTATTTAGACTGACCCGAATGGTGGCTCCCTCGAAAACGCCGCCGCCAGGGGCCGCAGTCAAACCAGGCTGGAACACCGGGTGAATGGTTTCGTTCTTTTGTGTGAAACGGAAAACACCGGCTCCAATAGATCGGTTATTCGGCACCGGCTCCAGTGTAAAGGCGAAAGCCGCCTCCCCTCGGTCATTCAATCTTCCCGCTTCTATAAAGCCGAGGCTTCCATACACAGTGTCTGTTCCCGGCGCAGGGTCTCCGGTGCGAGCGAGCAGGGTTGTCTCTCCATTCTGATTGCGGAGGAAAATTCCCTCACCAATCTCCTCTCCAGTGTTGGTGGCTAAGTCGGCGCCGTATAGGACTTGACCAAAGTTATTGATGTCGCCGGCTTCAAAATCAAAATCAAACTTGCCTCCCTCTGGCGCAGGATCACCGAGAAAAGCAATTACCTCGAAATCGTAGTTTAACCCTGAAGGCTCCTCAATATCCGGTGTTGCTGCTAACACTGCGGATCCAGCAATCACAGCAGTCAATAATTTCCAGTACATAGTGTTTTCTCCTTTTACATAGTGCTTTATTGACCTAGATGACAGAACTTTTTCTCTGCCTTTCTGGTCACATTGGATAATGGGAAGATATATATAATCTCTCCATTATCCATTTCTAGAAATGGACTTATAGACTCTTATTTCGTCTTCATTAATGGTTTGCTGTAGCCTGAAAAATTTGCCACTGTCAACCGCTTAATGTACTAAGCCAAGATTTAAAAAAATGGCGATAGTGGGAATGACATCATATTCTTCTATCGGGCAGGCAGAATATATTCTATTGAAAGATGGAAAGGGGTCATTCAATAGACTTTAAATTTGCAGCCAGTAGACTTTTGTGAGGCGAAGTTCAGTTGCGAAGCTATTTTATTTCAACGGTTAGGTGAGATAAGTAGCTAGGCTGAAATGCTCTCAGGGAAAGGTTTGAAAGGATCAAACATAGGGATTGGCGTAAAAAAACTCCAGTGCAAAAGGTTGAATAGTTAGTGATTGGATGGAATTTTATTTGCAGTAGTTTCCCATTCAATAGAACGATTTTTGTTGTGCAATTGTGGAGGGTGAGATCATATTTTAAACGAGTTGAATGTCCAAAATATTTTACTATCTCTACAGAGTATTTTTCCTAACTTGAGATTCTTAGTTGAGGCTGAATCTACTTCATATATTTCAGAAAGCTCCTAAAATTAATTCCAAAATTTGTGTGAATACACGAATATACTCACACATTAAATTTTCATTCATTACCCAGATGGGGGTTGCTAAATCAATTGGTATGGGAAACAATTTTTGCAACCAAGGAAATTCTAAAACTGTAGTTTTGGTCCGAGATGAATTCGTTATTCCTCCTTCAAGATTCTTTTCGTCTATTCATATCTGCTGAGTAAGTGATGCAAGTTTTGTAAACTTTTTTACTTGATGTCTGATGAGAGGTGATGCAGACTTTGTAGACTTTTTTACCCAATGCTGATTGCTGCTTCGCCCCCACTGGCAATCATGATGGCCATACATCGAAAGTCATCGACTAGCATCAGACTGCTGCCTGATATTTCTAAGGAAGATGGCTTTGCCTTGAAACCGAAGCCAGAACCTATCAGTGAGAGGAATTTTTAGGAAATTCCGTCAGGCATGCATAAAATCCTTGATTTTTCTTGTTAAATGAGGGATTTGCCGGTTTTCTCCCCAGATAATTGACGCAGGTCGGTGTTAGAGTAGTCCCTCAGGGATGCAATGACTGCTTTAAACCGCAGCGTTCTTCCGATACATTGAACGGTCCTTCGGGCCATTGAATACGATGTCGCCTAAACGACCACATTCCAATTCGCCATCAGATAAACTCGCTTTACTTTCACCCGTATTCATCTTCAATGGAGAGAACCCCCAATGAGCGAATTCTATAAAGGTGACCAACGGGCCTGGTTCCACGACGAAGGCCATCCTGCTGGATTCTTCCACACCTATGAGGCCCTGGATGTCGGTGGAGAACCCCGCAAAGTTCAAGTATTTGTGCCTAGAGATTACGAAGAAACAGGGACGCACTATCCGGTTCTCTATACCAACGATGGCGACACCACTTTTTTCCCTGGCGGCGCCATCGGTCTGTCCTGGCATATGGGGGAAACGCTGAGCGATCTCTACAGCCAAAACGCTATCCGTAAAGTGATCGTCGTGGCGGTTTACCCCGTTGATCGGGAAAAAGAGTATACCCATGCGCCCGCATCGCTGGGATTGTTTAATCAGCAACAGTCCTGCTGCGGCGTAGAAGACTATTCCAACTATTTAGCAGATAACCTAAAGCCCTTTATCGATGGGTGCTATCGTACGCTGCCGCAGCCCCAGGATACGACAATTTTGGGTGCCTCCCATGGAGGTCTAGCCGCTTACTACACCGCTTGCCGTCGGCCTGAGCGGTTTGGCGTCGCCGCCGCTTTTTCTCCCTCCTTCTGGATAGGTCTTGATGGGGGCCTAGGGACTTTTCGCTCCCTGGCGAACTCTAAGTTGCTGCAATTAACTGGCGATGCGCTCGCTGATCGAGAAAAGCGTCCTCGCTTCTGGCTCGATTGGGGGCTCTTGCGCAATGGCGGCTTCCACAATTGGTTTATCGAGGGTAATACCACCAAGCGGGGGCGCGAAATGGCGAAGCTGCTGCGCGATCGCTACGGCTACGTTGAAGGCGAAGATTTATTTGTCTTTGAAGATGCCGAAGGAGAGCACTCAGAAGCCTCCTGGTCTAGACGGCTGCCGATGGCGCTCAAGGCCTTGTACGCTCAGAGAAGTCCAGTAGCGGTTTGAGCTTGGTCCCGAGCCGTTAGATCTCAACTGCAAGTGTGGAAAGTTGCTTGATCCCCCTAAATCCCCCTTGAAAAAAGGGGGACTTTGAGTTCTCCCCCCTTTTTTCAAGGGAGTTGGAGGGATCTACTCTTTGGGATCGGACTAGATGACTTGTGTGTGCGGTAGCCATTGAAAGGAAGGAACGAGGCGAGGAGACTAGAATTTGCTTGACGAATCTGGGGCAATGTCAGGGCATGATGGAGGGGATAGTTGACCCCACGCTCCTATGACTTTCGAATCAGTCTACATCGCGATTCAAGCTCAGAAGACCCCCCTGATCATTCTCATGCTGCTGACTCCTTGGGCAGCCTTCGTGCTCTGTAAACTGATTCCCGGCAAGCGGGAAGAACCGTTTGTCCTCAGCGCCAATTTAACCCTATCGGTGATCAGTCTAATCCTTTGGGCGGGATATCTGGCCTACGCTACGAATACGGGAGGATGGACGCTGGTGGTGAAGCAGGCGGATTTAATCCTCCTATTTTTGCCGATGTACCATCTCATCGCCTCTTTGTGGCTATCTCGGCAATGTATCCCCCTAGAGTTTATCCCGGCTTTCCGGACCTTGCAGGGGTTAGCGTTGATGGCTGGCGCCTTTTTAGCCCTGTCCTGGGTTCTATCCCGCATTCGGATTGTGCTGTTTTCTTTTATGCCCTTTTCTACGTTTTTGTGGGGACTCGCCTTGTTAGTGGGGCTGGGCTACATCGGTTATCTCAGGGTGTTTGGTCAGGAGAGATGAGAGGGCGGACAGCCCTTAGGCCGCCACCAAAACCATGGCCAGAATCGCCAGAATAATTCCCACGCCTTGTTTCAAAGTTAGGGATTCATGCAGAAAAGAGATGGCCAGCAAGATGCTTACAATAGGGTAGAGAGCGGAGAAGGCGGCGACCAAGGTGACGGGGCCTTTTGAGACGGCCATCAGGAAGAAGAGCGCGCCGAGAAAGCCCAACATTCCAGTGGTAATCGCCAGCGCGATGCCTCTAGGGTGGGTATCCAAGCGAAAATTGAGGGAGAAAAGCACGACCGTCGCAATCAAAATTGCTCCAAACACCTCATAGATGATGGCGCTCTTAGGGCCAATATATTGGGTTGTAATCTTGGGGATAAAACTCCATAACCCCCAAAGCATCAAAGCGCCAAACGTCGGCGTTAGCCATGTTTGCATCCCAGGTCCGGCCATCTGTTCACCCCGATAAATGTCTTTATAATCCCTCAAAATCAAATAACGTGGTGTCGGCTAGATGAGAGGGAACTACGTTTTGCAGGCTGCGGAACAAATTCTCAATCCGACCGGGATGCTCTCTTTCCCAGGTCTGCAGGAGTTGTTTGATCTGCGATCGCTGCAGATTTTCTTGGGAGCCGCACAGATTGCAAGGAATGATGGGAAACTGTCGAGCATTGGCGTAGCGTTGAATCGCCCTTTCGGAGCAATAGGCTAAGGGGCGAATTACCATATGTCGGCCATCATCGCTCAGCAATTTAGGGGGCATTGCTTTCAGCTGTCCCCCGTAAAACATATTTAGAAATAAGGTTTCCACGATGTCGTCCCGATGATGGCCTAGGGCGATTTTAGTGGCCCCCTCTTCACTGGCGACTCGATACAGAATTCCGCGGCGCAGGCGTGAGCACAGACCGCACATGGTTTTCCCTTCCGGGATCACCCGTTTGACAATGCGATAGGTATCTTCTTCTACAATTCGATAGGGCGCTCCCACCGATTGCAGGTACTCAGGCAGAATATGGGCGGGAAAGCCAGGCTGTTTCTGATCTAGATTGACCGCTAAGAGGTCGAAATGAATGGGGGCGCTGCGTTGAAGACTCAGGAGTAAATCGAGCAGGGTGTAAGAGTCTTTTCCCCCCGACAAACACACCATGACGCGATCGCCGTCTTCGATCATGGTGTAATCCGCGATCGCCTTTCCGACTAATCCCCGTAAGTTTGCCTGCAGCTTCTTAAAATTTTTTGAGGTCCTAACCTTCGTTGCTTCCATGCAAAGCCTGCTGAACGATCCGATGCTTATTTTAGTGGGGGATTAGGGGCTCCTCAAGTGCTGCTCAATCCGCCGCTCCCCGAATTAGAACCCGTTGTTCCGGCAATTCCGCATTGCCGGGATTCACCTCGCCCAACTCCAGACTGATCAACTGCTGCAATTGCTCTGGCGAGAGTCCCAGTTGCTGGGCGACGTCGTTCAGCGAAAAGCTTAAGCCGCCCACCTTAAATTGGGTGGTTTCATCCCAACGAAGCTGACCCTGCTCAATTCTGGGCTGCCCCTCAATGCCAATGTAAAAGTCTTGAGTTTCCAGACCGGGAAATATCTGCATAACTTGCTGCAAAACTTCCTGTTCTTGGCTATCCAAGTTTTCCATCGGCAAGTTGGATAAGTTGATTACAAAGCCGCTCTCTACGACCCCGTCTTCAATCGTCGTGTTGAACCCTTTGGTCAATTGAAGAACTTTTTGGACAGTCGGTTCCGCCGCCACTAACGTGTTGAATTCCTCAGCGGTTAACTCCACTTCTACCGGCTGATTTTCCACTGGATTCGCCGGATTGTCCACAGCTTGATCTGTTTCTACCGGCTGATTCGTTAATGGGTTAGCCTGAACCCCTACAGCCCGATCGGTTTCTACCGGTTGATTTGCTAGTGGCTTAGCCTGCTCCTCCACCGTCTGATCGGTAATTTCAGTGTTGGGCCGACTGACTAATCTTTTCTTCTTGGCTTGAAGGGTCTCTGGGTCTGGGTGTTCAATGGGCAGATCGGCGGATGGGATGTACCAATTGGGTAATTGAGTCGCCTGTCGCCAGTTGTAAAGCAGAAAGGCTCCCCCCCCTAGCGTCAGCGTCAGCAATATCAATCCAATCTTTTTAACCACCGGCGAACCCTCGATATTCTCCTTGTTTGAGAGTATAACCACTCCTTTTTGCGTTGACGGTCAACTTAAGGTGGGAAATTTTCCCTAGAAGATGGGAGATTTTTCCTAGAGGTAAATACGGGGGCAGGAGAGGCCTTAAGTGGATACCCCTTGATTCCAGCTCAGCTGGATTTTTCCGGCTTAAAGTACACGCCTTTGAGTTTCGGGGATGTATCCTTTCCCGTCAAATTTTGTCGGTTGGTATGACAGGCGCCAGAATTCTGAGGGATTGAGGCGTAATACATCAGCAATTTCTTTGTCAGTGCTGTATCCGTTGATACTTTTTGGGGTTCCGTTAGTTTATTTCAACAGCTTAAGAGTAATAAAAGAAAGATGGCAAATCGATTCCCAACCCATTAAGCTAGTGCAAACAGCTATTTAACTGGGGGTTAATCATTCTGTAGCATCCCTTAATTGTCTTAATGACGAAATAGCTATAGAGTATATTTGAGACTTTCCGGAAGCGAGTTCCTGTGCATCGTTCCTGTTTATAAGCTTACAGAGAGGGGTTGTGGGAGAGGTATAGAAAAATGCATAGATATTCGCTAGTGAGGTTAGGGCAGAACTTTCTATGTCTCGTAGCCAGTTTTGCAGTGGTTGGGTGTACGCAAATCGCTACGGGCATGAATGTTCCGTTATCGGAATTGGAGTCTGCGATCCCTGAAAAATCTTCTCCTGAGCCTGATTCGCCCGTTTCATCAGAGAAGGCTGCGCTCATTGCGGCGACCCCTGAAGCTCAACAGATTGAATTTGAAGTTTGTAGCCAATCTCCTGACTGGACTCGTCTGAGTGAAGCGGACCAGCTGAAACAATTGCGACAAAACCCTCGATACGGCGACGCAATTGAAGCAGAACCGCTGAAGAGTCTATTTCAAG
The DNA here is from genome assembly GCA_030065175.1 of Leptolyngbyaceae cyanobacterium MO_188.B28. Taxonomy (GTDB): domain Bacteria; phylum Cyanobacteriota; class Cyanobacteriia; order Phormidesmidales; family Phormidesmidaceae; genus JAKSDM01. Next base: position 7,061 of record JASJDH010000213.1, read on the forward strand.
GTTTTTGGAGCCATCAAGCCATTTCCTTCACCACCTATGGTCTCAGCGCTCGGATTGAGCCGCTTAATTTTTCGGGGCTTGGGGAAATTGCAGATACGTTTTCCACCTGTTATGAAGGTTCCGGCGCTGAGAAAATCAATGGCGGACAACTCGCGGAAGTGTGGTTGATGGGCCATCAGCCGGATACGGTTCAGTGGGATGGCGATCGCTACCTCATGACGGTACAACCCATCGTAAAAGGCGTACAGCTCATTCAATTCCCTCGCCAGGAAACCCAAACCTCTTTACCTCTAACCATTGTCACCAAAGATGGAACGGAAGTCTCTGTGAAGTCTGGCGACTGGTAGACTCTCGTCTCTCCTTATCCTGATCTGCCGCCCCGTCAATGCTTCGGCCGCTCGCTGACCGCTGCGGACGGCTCCTTCCATATAGCCAAGGTAGAGATCTGCAGTATGTTCGCCCGCAAAGTAGAGGCGGCCATAGGGTCGTCTTAGGGCAGTCCAGAAGCGGCTGATCTGACCGATATTGTAGCTAGAATACGATCCGCCAGTATAGAGGGATTGAGGCCAAATACAGGTTTTGGCGGTCTTGAGATGGGATCGAGATCCGGGATAAATCTTTTCCAATTGGGCCAACCCTAGCTCAATTCGCTCCGCATCGCTCAAGGACAGCATCTGTTGGCTGTATTTTCCGGATGCATAAATCGTCAGAATCCCCATGTCGCCTGCTTGCCGAATGGTGGTGTCAGCGGCGGAGCCAATGGGCAAATCAGTGATCGTTAACCCCGAGGCGCCGTAGGCGTCTCGCCAGAAGCGACGGTCATATTGGAGCAAAATTTTGATGTGGGAGCCATAGTTGAGTTCGGTGATGGCTTGGCTTAAGGCCGGGGATAGTTCAGGGGTGAATTTAACTGATCGGAGGGCCGGTAGCGGCGCTGCGAGGATTGCGTAATCGGCGATAACCTTGTCGTCTGAGTGCGTTACTTCGACCTTGTTTTCGGTTTGGGTTAACCCTGTAACAGGGGTTTGAAGGCGGAGGACGGGACCCAGGGCGTCAGCGATCGCCTGCGGCAGTTGATGATTGCCCCCCTGAATTCGATACATTTCTAATCGTCGGTCTGGCACTGAGGTGTATAGGGCCGCTTGTTGGAGTAGGAATAACAAAGATAAGCGAGTCGGCTCATCATATTCGCCCCGTAGGTACTGATCGATTAGGACGCGCGCCATTGGGCGCAGATCCAGCTTATCTATCCATGCGGCCGTGGTAAGCTGGTCCAACCTTCGAGCGTTGGGATTGTCAGCGAGGTTGCGCAGATCTGGAATGGATTCTTTGGCCATGTGTTCCAGCTGATCCCAAAACCGATTAATGTCAGCGATGACGTCATCGCCTAAAATTTGGGCGATTGCCTCATCACTTAACGGAAAGCGCTGCCGATCGACGTAGTAGACGCCCGGCAATGCGGGTTCAAGGTTGACAGGCTCAAGGCGCAGACCAAATTGTCGAATGTATCGGTGCATCTGACTGTGGACTCGTAGGCTGTCGATGTATTCACCCCCTGCCTCGGCATGTTGACTCTGAAAGAAGCCATCATAGAGGGTATGGACGCGTCCACCGACGCGATCCCGCGCCTCTAGCACCGTGACCATCCAGCCCCGTTGTTGTAATTCATAGGCTGCGACCAATCCGGCTAACCCGGCCCCCACAATTACAACACTGCCTGACGATTTTCTTGATGGAGTCTGAGTATATTCCGGCGATAGAGCTTTAGTGGTGAAGGTTAGAGCTAGGGCTCTTAAAAATCGCTGTCGAGTTATTAAAGACATAGATCAGTGTCATTTCTACTAGCGAACGATATGCCTTCTTTCAGCAATGTATTTTATGAAATAGCCGCTTTATTGGCGGTGACCTCGCTTGCAGGCGCCCTAGCGTTGTGGTTGCGGCAGCCGTTGATCATGGCTTTTATTGCGGTGGGCGTCCTGGTTGGAGCGATGGGTTTCGATGGGGGAGTCGCCAGCGAGCAGGTGAATCTCTTTGCTGAGCTAGGGATTACGCTGCTCCTATTTGTCGTCGGTCTCAAACTTGATCCCCAGGAAATTCGAGCCGTTGGGCCAGTGGCGATCGTTGCGGGGGTCGGTCAAATCAGTCTAACGGCGTCTTTGGGCTATCTGATTGGTTTGGCGACGGGGCTTAGAGGAGCAGCGGTCCTTTATGTGGCGGTGGCGCTGACCTTTTCCAGCACCATTATTGTTGTTAAGCTCCTGTCCGATAAGCGAGAAATTGACGCCCTCCATGGCCGCATCGCTCTGGGGGTCTTGATTGTGCAGGATATCACGGTGGTTTTGGTGATGATTGGCTTATCCGCCTTTGGGGGAGAGGCCTATCACCCCAGTTTAGGCCAAGCGTTGCTGATGTTTTTGATAAAGGGAGTCGCTGTTCTGATGATAGTGAGCCTGTCAGCTCGCTATTTGTTGCCTCGTCTATTGCATAGTTTGGCCCGCTCCCCCGAGTTATTAATTTTGTTCGCGATTACTTGGGCCATCACCTTAGCCTCCTTGGGAGAAGCGTTAGGGTTTAGCAAAGAGGTTGGGGCCTTTCTGGCTGGCGTATCCCTAGCGTCCACCCACTATCGGGCGACATTGGGGGCCCGATTAGTCGGGCTGCGCGACTTTCTACTGCTGTTTTTCTTTCTGGATCTGGGGGCTCATATCGATATTGGCCATCTGGGATCTCAGTTGGGTCCGGCGGTGGTCTTCTCCATCTTTGTTCTGGTGGGTAAACCTCTGATGATCATGGGGTTAGTCGGCGCGATGGGGTATCGCAAGCACACCGGTGCTCACACCAGTTTGGCCCTGAGTCAAATTAGTGAGTTTTCTCTGATTTTGGGCGCCCTTGGGGTTAGTTTGGGGCATATTAGCGAAGACGTGATGGGGCTAATTACCCTCATTGGTCTCATCACCATTGGCCTCTCAACCTATCTGATTCTTTACACCTCTGCGTTATATCAGCGGTTTTCTGCTTGGCTTACCATATTTGAGCGTAACATCCCGAAGCGGGAAGAGGCCCTCAGAGATTCCGCCGCCGCTGAGCCCCGGGTTGCAGATGTTATTATATTTGGTCTGGGGCGATATGGCGGGTGTATATTGCAGGACTTGCGCCAATATGACTTGGTTGTTCTGGGCGTCGATTTTGATCCAGTGCTGGTGCAATATTGGCGTAAGCGGAACTTCTGGACATTCTACGGTGACGCCGAAGACCCTGAGTTCACTAATGCTCTACCCCTCAGTCAAGCGCAATGGGTGGTCAGCACGATTCCAGGCCGAGATATTAGCTTGACCCTGCTGCACAGTCTCAAACATCACGGATTTAAAGGCGGCGTCGCCCTAACCTGTCACACATTGCAGGATGTCGATTTGCTCAAGCAAGCAGGAGCCGATTTAGTACTATTGCCGTTCCGGGACGCCGCCGAAGAAGCTGCTCGAAAATTGGCGGAGCCGACAAGAAATTAGGCTCCAAAATTGGCGTTTCTGAACAGAGAGATAAATAGGCTTTTGCTGCGCCTCAATCGCCTTCACCCTAAATCCCTCTCCCCACGGAGAGGGACTTTGATTCCGGCTCCCTTCTCCCTGAGGGAGAAGGGCTGGGGATGTAGAGCTTGCTCTTCTCATAGAGTGGGCGGTTCATCCCGGCATTCAGCAACGTCCCAAAATTTAATGCGTCAACTGAACCTTCATGCAGTCTGTGTTGCTGTCTCCTACTTACCGCCATAGTAGAAGGCAATTTCTTTCTCCTTCAGCGGCGGAAAGTCCGCGTCTTGCAAGCGTTGATTGAGGTCTGCTTGGGACAGATGCTTTGCGCCGATGCGAACAATGCGGGAACGCATGGTGTTCGTTACGCCGCTGCGCTGACGATTGCCTTCTAGCGCCATGACGCTGTTATAGAGTTCAAGCTTTTTAGGGGGAATCGGAGAACCATCTAGATCCAGTCCTTTGGCGATCGCAGTATCAACCGCATCAGCGCCAGTGGTGGATTGCGCGTTTAAATCAGAATTAGTAGACACGGGGTAAGTCTGGTTACTACACAGCGATTGTATCAATTAGGCGATCGCTGAGTTTTACGAATCGGTTATGCTGTGAAGCCGCCAAAGTTGAGGTTCGTAGGGCGAACGTTGAGGCCGGTAAATTAAATCCAGTTTATAGCGATCAGCGAGACTATCCTGTAGCGCCTTGGATGGGCGATAGAAAAATATATAGTCGAAGCCCTCTGGTATCGTTGGCGCGCTAACAGCAGAATTCTCTATTTGAGAGTCATGACAGATACGACACTTAGGCTGAATCTGTAGTGAAATCTCTGGTTTGAGTTGATGGGATAGGGACAAAATCATGCCTGAGATGGCGTCACTAATCACTAGCGGATTAGGAGAAGCATTGATAATGTTCGCCACTTCAGGATCGAAGTAGCCGCTGTTCTTATTCCACCAAGTAGAGGCTTGAAGATTCATGTTGCAGGAAAAAAACGCTCCTACAATCAGAGCGACTGCTCCAAATCGCCAGGCTCGATAGAACCACACTCTGTGATTCAATGCCTCAGTTTTTATGGCTAGGAGGTAGGCGATTAAAAGCTGAATGCCCAAATAGCTAACCATAAAATAACGAGCTGAACTAGAACGAATTCCACCTAGAACAAAATCTGGGATGACAAGACCGATAACATTGATGCTGACCAAAAGCATGGTAAAGAAAAAACTTTTAAAGGAGGCGTTACGGTAGCAGAAATACACTGCATAGCTAACGAGTATTGCAAATAATGGGGCCAGATAGATTAAAGGGTGGTTTTCACCAAGGCTCAGATCAAAATCGAGTAAAAAGCGGCTTAAATTTAATAGCCAGAGCTTCCATAAATAGGATAAGGAACGAGAACTTTCAGTGGTGTAACTAGTGGTCGTACGAACAATACTCATTCCTTGGAAGACAATAACGCCCCAAGGCAAAATGATAAATGCGCAAGCCAATAGGGATTGAAAATAGCGTCGCAATCGATTGGTTAGCTGAAACCTTTCATTAAAACAGATATAAATTGAATGGGCGATTGCGATAAAGGCAAAGAATAAATGGGTTAAAAAGCCCAACGATAGACTGAGCATATAGATAAACCAACTCAGCCTACTGTTAATCCGTAGAGCTCTTAACAGAGCCGCACAGCACAATGGAGTCAAAGCCAGCCAAAGACTATACTGCCGAGCCTCTTGAGCATATATCAAATAGAGGGGCGATACGGCTCCTAAGATGACTGCAAAATAGCTCACAGTCGCTGACTGAAAGAGTTCTAAACATAGCCAATATACACATGGCAAGGCCACTAAACTAAGGGCGGCGGAGAGACTGCGACGAACAGCGACAGAGTCCCCAAACCAGGTCATCCAAATATTGCTCAGGGTATAGTAGAGCGGCGGATGTTGAGGATCATTGGCGGCTAACGCACGAACTGTATCGGCAGAGTTAGCCTGTGGTTTAAGCTGTTGATATTTCAAAAAGGATTCAACAGTCGTGACATTTTCATAGGTTATAGTAGTGAGAATTTCTTCTTCTAAATATCCTGAGGATCTCAATGCGCCCATGGTTTCGTCATACCAAAAGGGTTTGCTATCGAGATCGGTAAATCGCATGCAGATACCGACTACCACAATGGCGGCAGTGATCCACTTTAAAATGTTTGTGTAGGAAATGTTCATTGTGGATATTTTTAATCTTTAGGGAGTAAAGTCCTAAAGAAGATAAAGTGATATTAAGCTAAAAATATCCAGGACGGTATTAACTAAAAGTGGGTAATATTCTTTGGAAATGAATACAGGAGATAGAGTCCAGCTCCTATCTGAATGCTGGCTTTTCCTTCGAAGGAATAAAATCTAATTCGACTTCAAAGGGGCTAATTGTCTTTAAAAATAGAAGATTTCTTCCCATGTCTAACGGGCGTTTCTGATCTCCTTAAGGAGCGGTATTTCTGCTTGAATGGATTTTTCCGGCTTATAATCGCCCGCCTCAAGTAGGAACCGTCAGTCAGTTATGAAAATAGGGCTGCAACGATCTTCATTAGGACTGACAAGACAACCTTGTGTTGTCGTAATAGGGAGGGGTTGTACTGAATCGCCCGCCACAAACACTTGCCGGCTAACCAGCCTTTGGCGCGACCGGGCGGCCCTTCTATCGCCTTGAAGATCAGGTATTTGTAGAGCTGTGCAAGGGTTTGACGCCTTAAAGGCTGCAGTGACTCAGGGGCGTTGTCAAAAGCGCGGTTAATGACCGTGAGGCAGGCCTGCTCCTGCCTCACGACGTTGGAGGACATGGAGCTGGTGCGGCGATAGAAAATTTGAGGCGAAGGGACGGCTACAAATTCAGAATCCTGGGCGAGTCTCAGCCACATATCCCAATCTTCTGCCGCTGGCAAA
>JASJDH010000214.1 GCA_030065175.1 Leptolyngbyaceae cyanobacterium MO_188.B28
CGCTGCTCAAGTTCATCCAGACTCAGATGGGGGGCAATGGTGATGCGTTTAGGCATAAGGTGAGCTTAAAGGTAGAGGCACTACCTTCATTATATTATGGGCATTTATCCCAACTTGATATAACTGGCGAAATATCCTTTCGGCGCTAGCCATCGGAGCAGTGCTCTCAACAACTGCCAGTTTTGTGATTTCGATTGCTTGGCTGACGCCCATTCTGCTTCTGAACATCAGTTTATCGACTTGGCTCATTTGTCTCCAAGAGAGAGGTGGGTGTAAAGCTCAAGAGTCAACTGAGTTTTACACCCACAGCAAATCTTGCGCAACGATCGCCCGGTCCAGTTCCTTTAGACGGAAGCATTGTAAAACCAGCGCCAGCGTCAAATTTCAGGAACTTTGAACTGTGTTAAGGTCCCGGCATAGTGCTTCATGATCACCTCTGGCGAGTTTCCAACCCATTTCGCTACTTGCTGCACGCTGACGCCCTCCTCTAAACAGTGGGTAATGAAGGTGTGTCTGGTTTGGTAAGGCTTGCGATACCGAACGCCCAATTCGGTCAGAACCGCCAACCACCCTCGATTGCGGAAATTATGAAAGTTCAAAAAGTGGCCTGCAGGCGAGGGAAAGACTAAATCTTTCCCATCCACTGGAGAGGGACGATGGGCGTTCAACAGCTGCTGCAATTGGTCGTTGATCGGAAACTTGCGTTTCAGTTGGGTCTTGAGTCCATCTTTGAGCACTCGCCCATGCACTGAATCCACGACCGCCTGGTCAAAGATGATGTCCTGGCCAGTAATGTGCTGCCATTGCAACCCGGCTGCTTCAGAGGGACGGCAGCCTGTATAAAATAAAAACTTCACCAAAGGCGCATAGTAACGGTAGTAACGGCTCTGTGCAAAACTATCAATAATCGCTTGGCGCTCTTCGCGAGTGAACGGGTCGATATCCGTCCTATCAGCGGATGCTTTGGGGATTTTGATGTCTCCCGACAGGCTCGTAAAGGGATTTTGGTCAATCAGCTGAGTCCGTTTGGCCCATCGACAACAGGATGATAGGGCCTGAATGAAACGTTTAGCTGGATCTGGATTGAGGTGAGTGACAGCCCAATCGAAAATCTTCTGAGAGTCCTCCAATCGCTTGTAAGGGCATCGTTCAAGTTGTAATCGTTGAGGATTAGAACAACGATGTCTATACCGAGGTAAGCGTAGAGTATTTGAAAATGCGAGTATTTCGTCTGGATCTTTTGGTGAAGGCCCAACCCCTCTGAATTTATGAGTTAGGGGTCGTTCGACTAATGACGCTTCATGGTTCAAAACGGATGAGTCGCCCATTCGATGCATCGGTCAACACATATAGCAGGCCATCCGGACCTTGTCGTACATCTCGCACCCGCTGACCGATTGCGATAGACTCCTGATTTACCACACCGCCCGATTCATCTAACTCGAGGCGGCGAATATCTCGGGAAACTAATCCACCGGCAAACAGGTCGCCTCGCCACTCGGGAAAGGGAGCCCCCGTGTAGACAGCCAGCCCAGACGGAGCGATTGCCGGTGTCCATACCACTTTAGGGTCTACCATGCCCGGAAGAGATTGTTCCGGGGAAATCAGTCCGCCAGAATATTCCCGACTATGGGTCGCCATTGGCCAGCCATAGTTTTCACCCGCCTCAACCCGATTCATCTCGTCGCCCCCTCGAGAGCCATGCTCAGTAGCCCAAACCTGATTCGTGGTCGGATCAAAGGCGAGTCCTTGGATGTTGCGATGCCCATAGCTCCATACTTCTGGCGCTGCCCCGGCATTGTTGACAAAAGGGTTGTCAGAGGGGATAGAGCCATCGTCATTTATCCGAATAACCTTACCGAGATGACTGCCGAGGTTCTGCGCCTGTTGCCGGATGAGTTCGCCCTCGAGTTCAACAGGAGGGTTGCCGCCATCACCAATGGACGCTAGCAGCGTGCCGTCAGGCAACCATACTAGACGGGAGCCAAAGTGCTGTCCTCTGTTTTTTGTTTGGGAAACTTCAAAAATGATCCGCCAATTACTCAGGGAGCCGCCATCAAAAGTGGCTCGGGCGATGCGAGTGCGGTTAGCTGAATTTGTCCCGTGGGAGTAGGAAAAGTAAACTAGGCGGTTTTCTTCAAAGCGGGGATGCAATGCGATATCCATTAAGCCCCCCTGGTTCTCGGCAAAGACTTCAGGTACTCCTGGAATGGGTGTCGGATCTAGCACACCGTCTCGAGCAATTCGCACTCGTCCTGGTCGCTCGGTAATGAGTATTGAACCATCTGGCAGCCAGACAAGGCCCCATGGATGCTCCAGGTTTTCCAACACGGTGACATTTTGGAAATCTGGATTGACGCCGACATCTGACCTCTCAGCCTGGACAGTGATGGGAGGATTGGACTGAGCGGCGGTCTCTTCAGTCTGGATCGCAGTGGCAGATTCGGGTTGAGCTTGAGTCGCACATCCAAGCACTCCCAAAAGTGCGATCGCACTCCCTACCGCAATGAAGTTGTAGACATTTATTGTTGTAGAAAGTTTTCGATCTATTGGAAACATCGTTCATTCTCCTATTGGACGGTTTGGGCTAAACGATGGAAGCATTGCTAATTGGATGATTTATGATTTTTCTCCGGATCAAAATAGCAGATGTTTCAAACGCAGAAATGAAAAATGTTTGCTCAACAACTGAGTCGATCAGTTTTTAGGGGGAATGGGTAAACAGACTGTGCAACAGGTCCTACCTGGTACAGACGTCACAGTTATGACGCCTTGATGGCGGTTACGGATAATGCGGCCCACGACATCCAATCCTAGGCCCGATCCTTTATCCATATCTTTGGTTGTAAAAAACGGTTCAAAGATGCGGGACTGAATTTCAGCAGGGATGCCAGCGCCAGAATCAATAATTTCAACCCGAATGTAGTCGCCATCGCGGCAGGTGAAGATTTCCAGCGTTCCGGCGTCACCCATAGCGTCAATCGCGTTGTCAATTAGGTTCGTCCATACTTGATTCAATTCGCTGCCGTAGACATTGATTTTAGGGAGGGTGCGATCATATTTGCGATGAACCGTTACACCCTGCTTAAGTTTGTAGGAAAAGAGTTTGAGGGTATCTTCTAAACCGTCATGCACATCGACAAACTGCTGCACGCCCCGATCCATATGAGAGTAAGACTTCATCGAGTGCACCAGGTCTGAAATGCGCTCTGCTCCCTGCAACCCGTTTTTGATCAGCATCATCACATCAAAGGAAAGGGCCAGCCAGCGAATACCCTGATCGCGTAGCTCAGTAGGATCATTACGCCATCGTTGTGTCAGCCGCTCCAGAGTTGATATCTCGACGCCTGCCGCCGCCAACGGTTCAGTCAATTTCCAGGCGTCTTTGACACCGTAGCCTTCCAGCCAAGCCAGTAGTTCGTCTTCGCGATCGCTCAGCGTCATGGTGTCGATCTTTTGGTTCAAGATCGACTCATAGCCGAGATCGCGGGCATCGTACCAATCCTGGGTATGTTCGGGCTCAACATTCCGCTGCCCATAGGTCAAATTCATCCGCTCCAGCTCGCGAATGGCGGGCGCTATATCCCGCATCGCTCTCACCAGAGCGGCGGCAGGGTTGTTGAGTTCATGGGCGAGTCCTGCCGAGAGCGTACCCAAGGCGGCCATCTTTTCCCGATTCCGAATGAAGGATTCTAGCCCCCGCAGTCGACGAGCCACCTCTTGAAAGATACTGCGCTCAAAGTCACGGCATTCATGCAGCAGTGTGAGAAAATCATCACTGTTAATTTTGTAGAAATAGCAGTCGGTCAGGGTGCGCATAGAGATTAGCATTGGGCTGCCTGTGAGCACCGGAATTTCACCAAAGAAAGCGGGAGCCTCATGCTGTCCAATGGGCATTTCAGCCCCTTCGCTCTGTCGGGTCATGCTGACTCGCCCCTTCAGCAAGATGAAAAAGGCATTGGGGTCTCCCCCTTCCTCTATCAACATCGTTCCGGCTGGGAGTTCCAGGTCATCGGCGCGATCGCAGGCCCATTCCAGCTGCTCTCTGGAGAGCTGTTGAAAGGGTTCGAGTGTTAACAGTTTGTTGATACACAGCGCAGCAGACCGCCTAGCAAAGGTCAGATAAGTACCTGTGTAATGAGATTTACAGCCTGGGTGACTGCGAACAGGTTGTTTCAGCAGCTTTGTTTTGTAATTCATTCTGCCTACCGACTTAACAAACGAGTGAGAGGCTTTACCTTCGATTTAAGAGAACTCTTTCTGGGGGAAGCTTCCACCTCCAATTCAGCCATAGGGAACCATCCATTAGCTGACTTTTAGATAAAGGTTTGATGCTCTAAAACTCTTATGAAGATTGTCGCAGGAGAACATAACAAAAATGTGATAGCACCCAAAATCGGGGTCATACCTAAGCTAGCATTGACTATCATCTTTCTGTGAGATTTCTCTGCAACACTGCATAGCAAGGTTTAGAAGCGTTGAGCTTATCCCTACCGCGCAGTGTTCATCAGAGGTATTCTATGATTTCTTCCGACTTGGATTCAGCAACCTTAGATCGCCCCGCGAATTATGAAAAGAGGCATTATCAGCGGTATCACTGGCTCCCGTGGTTGGTGATAGGTGTCCTAGCTGGGGGCGGATTTGTTTGGTTCGTCAATCGGGGAAGCGGTGAAGTGATCGCCTCAGAGACCGCCGTTCAAGGACCGCCGCCGCGTCCAGTCGAGGTCACGAGATTAACTGCGGGAGAGGGCGTCCGGTCGGTTGACCTCATCGGTCAAGTCGAGGCGCGAACGAGTGCGACCGTGCGATCTCAAACGTCAGGAGTTGTACAGCAAATTTTAGTTGAGCCTGGAGATGCTGTCAGTGCAGGTGCCACGATTGCAGTTCTCGATGATACCGACCAGCGGTTAGCCCTTTCCCGAGCCCAGGCTAATCTGGCCTCTGAGCGGAGCATCCTAGCCGAGCTAGAAGTCGGCACGCGTCCCGAGATTATTGAGCAGCGACGGGCGCTGTTGAAGTCAGCTCAGGCCAGAGAAGAAGAAACCCAAGACAATCTGCAGCGAACTCAGGAATTGGTGAGTGTAGGCGCTTTGGCTGAGCGATCGCTGATTGAAGCTAGAGCCGCTGTTGACGATGCCCAGGCTTCGAGATTAGAAGCCGCCGCTGCTTTGGCTGAAGCGACTGCAGGTCCTAGAGTCGAAGAAATCGCCGCCCAGCAGGCGATTGTGGCGGCTAATCAGGCTGCCGTCGATCAAACTCAGCTTGCACTCAGTCGTACACGCATCCAAGCAACCACGGATGGCGATGTAGAGTCTCGGGTCGCCAATGTTGGCGATTACATAGAAGCCGGAGATCCAATTTTGGCTTTGGTCAATCGCTCGGATCTGGATGTTTTTCTCGAAATCCCTGAAGCGCTTGCCAGCCGGGTCACCCCCGGACTAACAGTGAACCTGACCGCCCGCGCTCTTCCAGACTGGCAGGGGCAAGCCGCCATTGTAGGCGTTATTCCCACTGCCAATGAAGCGTCTCGTCGAAAGCAAGTGCGACTCCAGCTAGAGAACCCGCCAGCTGGTTTACTACCCGGTATGGCCATCCAAGGCGCGCTAGAGCTGACGAGTGACACGCCTGGATTCATCATTTCTCGTGACGCTTTAGTGCAACGAGCTGGCGCGTGGGTGGTGTTTGCCGTGACTGACGAACAAGCTCAAGAAATTGAAGTAGAACTAGTCGCCGATATGGGCGAAACCGTTTCAATTTTCTCCGATCAGCTACAAGACGGACAATCCATCGTCGTTCGAGGTTCAGAAGGGTTACAGGATAGTGTGGCGGTAAACGTAATCGGTATGTTTGAGTAGGTTGTTTTTGGTTCTTTGTTATTCGTTACTGGTTCTTGGTTTTTGGTTCTTGGGTATTCGTTATTTGTTCTTTGTTCTTGGCTATTGGTTGGTTTGGATCATTTTGGTGATGGAGTTTCGGTAGGCGTTGAGTTTGGGGGCAAGGGTTGTGATTAGGGGTTGCAGTTTAGCAGTTTGTTCAGTAGTTAAGAGGCCACGGTGATAGGCGCGCCGTAACCAATGCTGGGTTTCTGTTAGAGACCCTCGGGCAATGTTGATGAAGCGTCGATTGTCTCGAAAGCTTCCACGCCCACACCCTTCAGCCAGGTTTGCCCCGATACTATCTGCAGCCCTCACAAGTTGTTTACCAACCGTGTCTTTAGCAAAGAAATTCCAATCAACTACGATCCTCCAAATTTCATCAGACAACTCCTCAGCCAACTGATACACCTCCAATTCCTTAAATCCCCTAGCCATATTTTCCCCTCCCAACATCAACCAATAACCAATAACCAATAACTCAATCTCCAAAATTCCCCACCACAAACCCCAACAACCAATAACTAAGAACCAATAACCAATAACAAGCAACAAGTAACAAGCAACAAGTAACAAGTAACAAGTAACAAGTGACCAATAACCAATGACCAATGACCAATGACCAATAACCAATAACCAATAACCAATCCAATGAACCTAATCAAAACCGCCGTCCGTTGGCGACACGGAACCGCTGTCCTATTTTGCCTAATTGCATTATTTGGGGTGCTGGCTTTATTCAGCTTGCCTTCCGAGCTGCAGCCGGGGGGCGATCGCCCTGAAATCACTATCACTACGCCCTATCCAGGGGCCAGTCCAGTCGAGGTGGAAGATTTGGTCACGCGTCCGATTGAAGAGCGTATGGAGGAAGTGGAAGGAGTTCAAGAAATTACCAGCACTAACCGATTGGGACTCAGCACCATCAGTCTTGAGTTTGACTGGGATGCGGATGTTGACGGGCGGTTTGTGGATGTGCTGAGTAAGCTCCAGCAAGTCGGTTCATTGCCTTTAGAAGCGGATGAATCAGAGGTTGAAGTGGTGAGCAGCAGCAGCAGTCCGATGATGTGGGTTATCCTGACGCCCAAAGAGGGCTTTACGACGGATGAATACCGCTACCGCGATTTAGTTGATGACGTCATTGTGCCTCGATTCCGCCAAGTAGAAGGGGTAGGGCAATTTTTGGCGTCGGGTGGGCGGGAGCGCGAAGTCGAGATCGTGGTTGATCCGCGTGCTTTAGCTGATCGCAATCTCACCATTGAAGATGTAGTGGAGGCCCTGCGGGAAAACAATCGCGATATTCGGAGCGGTCCCCTGGTCGTAGGACGGCGGGAATATCGCGTGCGCACGGTCAGTCGTTCGAATGATATTGAGCAGTTGGAGGGTTTCGTTCTGCGGCGAGATACTTCTGGAATAGTCTATTTGGGAGATGTCGCCCGAGCCCAGTTCGGACGCAGGATTCAAGACCGGGCGCTGATTCGGGATGGGGAACCCACGGTTGCCGTAGGCATCATTCGTCAGGTAGGGGGGAACGTTCCCGAAATTTCTCAGGGTATTCGCACGGCTCTGGGTGAACTCGAAGCCCGCTTTGATCACGAAGGTGAAGGCATCACGTTTGATATCCCCTATGACGAAAACGACTACATCAATCAGTCGATTTCCTTCGTGCAAGGCAACTTGATTATCGGAGCTATCCTGGCGTCTCTGGTGCTGCTGCTATTCCTGGGGTCATTGCGCACTGTCGCGGTGATCGCCATTACGATTCCCACCACCTTGATTGCAGTGTTTATGGTGTTTGCGGCGCTCGGGCGATCACTCAACGTAATCAGCCTAGCAGGGCTGGCCTTTGCTGTAGGGATGGTGGTGGACAACGCCATTGTGGTGCTTGAGAGTATATTCACCCACATGCAGCAGCAAAAATCCCCTGCACATGCAGCAATTGAGGGTACTCAGGAGGTCGGCGGGGCCATGCTGGCCTCAACGCTGACAACCATTGCAGTATTTGCTCCCATCGTGTTGGTTACGGGAGAAGCGGGGCAGCTTTTCTTTGATATTGGGATGGCTTTGTCGGCTTCCGTCCTGTTTTCACTCTTTGCCGCCCTGACGCTGGTTCCCATGCTATCGGGTCTCCTGCTGAATCAGGCTGAAGCCCAGCAAATGCTGCTGGATCAGGTTTATCGACAGGGCAACTGGTTTGAACGGATGGTGGCGAAAACCTCTGGGATGTTTCGACTCCTGCAAGGTCGCCTGGAACGATGTCTACTAGGGACGGTTGGCTGGTCACTGGGAGCCGGTCGCCAAGGTCGGCGTCTAGTGGTCCTGGCAATTCCGATTGGTTTGCTCGTCGTCACAACACGACTGCTGCCAGCAGCGGATTATTTGCCGGAAGGCAACCGCAACCTGGTGCTGTGGCTGGCAGCCCCTTTCCCCGGAACGAGTATCCCAGAAGCTGTCGCCCTATCCGCTGGGCCGCGCCAATTTGCCAGTGAGCAGCCTGGCGTGATTCGCACTCTCTACGTGCATCGCCCAGGATTACAAGCGATCGCAGCCTTTCTTGATCCAGATAAGGCCACGGGGCAAAACCTGGACGGCATGGTCAATCAGATGCGGGCAGCCAGCGCCAACTACCCCGGCTATCGCTTCCTGATCCCACGACGGGTCCCCATTTTCCGCGATCCCGGCAAGGAGTTTGAAGTCCAGATCATCGGAGCCGATCTAGACCAGCTTAATCAGCTCCAGCGGGATGTCAGCGTTCAGTTAAGATCGCTTAGCGGCGTGCAGAATGTCCGTTCAGACTTTGTCACCGGCGCCCCAGAACTACAGGTGATTCCTAATCGAGAACGACTCGCCGAAGCTGGATTATCTGAACTGGAGCTGGGAACGCTCGTCGAGGCGGCGCTTGGCGGAGTACGCGCCTCCGAATTTGTGGATGGACGTCGCGAACTCGATGTGACAGTGGAGTTGCAGGATACGTTTGTAGAATCGCCGGAGCAGCTGCGGCAGCTAGCAATTTTCAGCAACAGTGGATTTCAACTCCAGCTATCCGACGTGGCTGACGTGGTCGAAACGACGGGGCCTGATGTAATCAACCACGTCGACCTGGAGCGATCCGTGACGCTGACGGTCAGTGTGGCGCGGGAAGCTCCCCTGGGCGCCCTGCTGCAGCAAACCGAAGAGAAAATTCTCGAACCGCTGCGAGCCTCCCTACCGGCGGGCTATCGAGTGGAGCTGGCGGGATCTGCCGATGTGTTGACAGAAACCCTACTACAGCTGGGACAAGCCTTCCTACTCTCGTTGGTGATCACCTACCTGCTGTTGGTGGCGCTGCACCGTTCGTTGATCTACCCCATGGTGATTATGGTGACGGTTCCTATGGGGATGACGGGAGCTGTCTTAAGCCTGGTCGTCGCCAACTTGATTCCAGGTGTTGTGGTTCCCCTCGATATGATTACCGGGTTGGGATTTGTGATTCTCACAGGGGTTGTCGTCAACAATGCGATTCTCCTAGTAGATCGCACCCTGCAACTCCAGGACACAGAACGTTATGGGCTAGATGATGCGCTTTACCACGCGGTGCGCGATCGCCTGCGACCTATCTTTATGTCGGCTGGCACCAGTGTGCTGGGCATGTTGCCGCTGGCTGTTTTCCCTGGCAAAGGAGCCGAACTCTATCAGGGTTTAGGGATCGCGTTGACTGGCGGTCTGGCTTTTTCAACCCTGCTGACGCCAACGGTGGTTCCAGCAATCATGCGCCTGTTAAGTGATGTCACTCATCGGAAATCAAAACAACCCAAAACTGAGCTAAGGGGGAAATATGCCGACTTGCCATCCGCCCCCGCGCTGGCAGGTATGGCCGACAAAGTTAAACCCTCTGGAGGGGAGTGAGGTTACGCCAATCTTGACCCATGGTGTATTGATCCGGCCTTTGTCATGAGTCTGCTAACAGGGCTACCGTGTACACAGATCTCGGTTTGGAGGTGGAACCCTTGCTTTACCCCCAAGTTTCACCCCTTTGCAAGGGGGGAAACTTGGGTCCTCCCCCTTTGCAAGGGGGAGTTAGAGGGGGTAAAACCCGCCTGAGGAAGGTACAGATGACTTGTGTATACACAGTAGGCTAGCAGAGCGAGTCAAAGTCGTTCGTTAAAACAGCCCTTCGTTGAAGCATACTTACCCTAAAACCATGTCAATTCAGATTTTATTAGCCTCTAATAATTCGCCTTTAAGTTCCTTAATAACAAACGAATTACGCTACGAAGGCTATCAGTTGAAAGTAGTAGACGATGGCGTCTCTGCCCTTCTGACAATTCGTGAACAACAGCCTGATTTAGCAATTTTAGATTTTGCGCTGTCGAGGCCGTCGGCATTAGAAATTTGTCGGCGCTTGCACGCAACTCAACAGGAAATGCCTATTATTTTGCTGGATGAAGATAGTATTAACCATTGTGCGATCGCTTTTGATTCTGGCGCGGATGACTATTTGCGATGGCCCGCCAGCATTGAAGAACTTGTCGCCCGCATCCGGCTACACCTCAGACGCTACAGGTATGATAGGCAAGACATACTCAACTTCCAGGACTTAAAAGTGGATTTGAAGACCTGGCGAGTGTATCGCGGCAACCGTCTTATCGAACTAACGCCAAAGGAATTTGATTTACTGGTCTTACTCATTTCACATCCGCGTCAGGTATTGTCATGCGATCGCCTCACCAGAGAAGTTTGGGGCTACGACTTTGTGGGCGAATCCAATATCTTGCAAGTCTACATTCGCTACCTGCGATTGAAGTTAGAAGCCAATCACGAAAGTCGCTTAATTCATAACATTCGAGGCGCAGGCTATGTACTGCGAGAAGCCTTTTCCCAACGGACGATGTTGGCTCAATGACGGTAGTTCAATAACAGGACAGGCGCGTCACATTTCGATTCATCCTCCAATGCTGCTGTTTCTCGGGTGGAGAGGCTGATCCAAATGCTGATTGTATTTTTGCCGTTCGATGATGTAGTTAGCACTGGTTAACGGCGTTAGTCTGGATTCATTAATTCAGGCAACCCTCTCAGAGGAAGCGCCCCGTGCGGACCCGAATACGGAGTACTGTGGGAGGGGAGAGGGAAAATCTCTCCTCGACCCGATTAGGCATGGGAAAATTGAGAATAATGTGAGTTAATCTTGTGATGCGTTACGCTGTCTCTAGCGCATCCTACAAAATCATTTGATCGCACTGCAAGCTTCTCTTCTAAGTGATTGGCGAGTACGCTATGTCCAGAAGATCGAGTATAGTTTCAGCGGCCCCATGCGGAATCACCTGCACTGTTGGAGATTGCAGTGATTTTTTAAATCTGTCGATCTCTCCTTTGCTAGGACAATTATTTGCCCCGCCAAAATGCTGGCAAGCATATGCTGCCCAGGTTTGAGCATCTTTCACAGCTGGCTGGAGTTGATAAAAAGGGTAACTTTGTCCATGATGCTTGAATAGTTCATGATTTATAAACAGATGTGATGCAATAGCTGCACCAAAAGCATCTCCCGCACCTGTAGGATCTACAATGTTCTCCAGCTTAAAGGGGGGTGCTACAATAAGTCCATCTGACCCATCATTGTAGCTACAGATTGCCCCTAGTTTGTTCATAGTAATTATACTTGTCACATGTTTCTCTGTTAAAGATCTTACGATTTCCCTCAAAGTGAGATCCTTGTTATTTACTTGGAATAAGTTCTTTATTTCATCTAGATTTAGCTGGAAAACAGAAATTTTTGGTAGATATTCCTGCCAAAAATTAAAACCGTGATTGATTTGACTTCTGCCGAAATTGGCAAAAATAGCAGCATTGGGAAATCTATCAATAAGTAACTTTGTACACTCGCCTGAACGTTCACTATCGGCGTAAATATGTCCAATAATAACTGTTTTTATTCTTCTTTCAATTTCTGGTCCAAGGTTATCTAGTCGCTTCTCAAGGTGAAGGAGAAAGTCCCCCTGTTCACCTCTTTCCGCCAAAATAGTACGTTTCTCACCTCTAATTAGAATTGTGGAATAATTCGTTGTCGCTCCGGGGACAAAGAAATCTTTAGACTCAACAAAACTACAAATTTTATTTGGGAATTCACTTGGACATTGTAGAAGCCTGAGAAACTTTTTTTGGATACAGTCCCCAATGCGATCTTGGCCAACATCAGGTATTGGGATGACTGGAAGACCAAAGTTCATCAACCGGATACTGTAATTGATACAACTCCCACCAAAAAGTTGCTTAGGCTCAACTGTGTACTTTCGATCCTCCTTAAACTCAAACGGCAACTGTATAATATTCTCACCATTGCTTCCACCAACAACAAGGATATAATGCTGCTGTCCCGATTTATCTGCCTGAGTCACAGCCTCCGAAGCTGGTTTCTCAACTTGGAAATTTGCTAACACCTCAAAGGCAAACGCACTAGCATTACGAGAAGCCCTTTCCTGTCGCTGTTGTTCGTCGCCTTTTTCGGGATCATGCACATTTTTGTTATTGATTAGGTCAGAGATACCTCGAATCACGATTGCCCTGATATTGGGGTAGGCAAAGACTGCGCTCAGGAATCCGAATCCTTCCATTTCAACAGCAATCGCATCATTATAACTCTCCCGCAGAAATTGAAAAATCTCTGATTTCCTAGAAGCAACTACTTTCTCCCCTGCAACGATGGGAGCAACATATACATTAGGTACATTAGGCTCTGGCACAGATTTGCTGGATAATCTTTGTATCCACTCTCCTTTTCTTTTTTCCGATCTAGCCCTTTGTACCAGTGCATATGACGACTGACCTAGAGTTGGTCTGGTAAAAAACTGCTGATCCTCAACTTTCCCAGATTCGTAGCCGTAAACCTTTGTTGCTGCTACCACATCACCTATATCAACATCTTTGATTCCGCCGGCAATGCCAACGAAAAAGAGAACATCTGGCTTGAAGTGGGAGATCGCCCGCTCTGCCTCCACGGCTGCACCTGAACTGCCTGCCCCAATCTCCGCGAGGCCGACTACCCATTCTTGCCCATTCCCAAGAAATTTCCCCCACTCGTAAATTGTTCCCTGGGGATGAATTTCCTCCTGACGATCCGTCATATGTTCCCCGACAGCCAGACATTCCACGGGTAAGGCTGTCAAGATTACTGCACAAGGCATGGCTAACTCTTCTAGCAATCTAAATATCCACTATTGTAAACTTTCCCAGAATTTGGAAAACTTGTCTTCCTGGAATCCACAAATGCCTATCTCTGAGCAAAACCGATCGCATTGACTCCCCCAAAAACTTTCCCACCACTGCAAGAATGGCAATGGCGCAGCAGAGACCTAACTTCTAACTAGGCGGAACTTTGTCAGTCTATCTACCTCAGTCAGAATGTTATACCGAATCTTCATCCGCCTATCCACCCAAATCGGTGTGTTATGCCGATGCAATTCCGCATAACACCCCAAATATAGGGTGTTAAACCGAAATATGTCTGCCTATCTCCCCAAATGGTTAAGTTAGGCCGATTGAAAACACTCATAAGATCCCTAAATAGGAAGTTATGTCGAACTTTTCAGCCTTTCTCCTGTGCAGGTTCGTCCAGAATCCCTAATACACCTGAATCACAGATCAGGTTGAATGCCACATATTAACGCTCTTCAATCACTCTAGGCAAAGGAAAACTGAGACCACTCCTTCGGAGCAGCTCTTGGGATAGCCCCTTCGAAGAGATTCATA
>JASJDH010000215.1 GCA_030065175.1 Leptolyngbyaceae cyanobacterium MO_188.B28
GTCGCAAGAATCAGCATTGTAGCTCCTGCTTTTCGAAGATACTTTGACCTTTTCATCCAGTCATCAATCAATGCATCCAAGACTAGGAGGGAACTTCATTCATCCTTTCCTTCAGGTCACTACCAAAAATGGCGAGTAGTTTCGATGTTGTTCGGAATGGGGATCTTGTAGTGATATCCTAATAGCGTCGGGCTTTTTGCCAAATTTTGCAGAGTAGAGGCCGGGTTCAATGGAAATTCAAAATTTAGGTTTTGTCGCTAGTCTTTTGTTTGTGTTGATACCAACTTTGTTTTTGATCGCTCTTTATGTTTCTAACGATGGGAGCAAAGATAGAGCATAGTGCTCATGGCTGCTCAATTTTTGGGTATTCGCTCTTAGTTGGCTTTGAGCAATTTGGCTCCTTAGCTTAGGATCTTTTAGGGATAAATAGATATGTGCGGTCCGAGGAGAGTATCCATTTTATTTTCTCCAGAGTCATCGCTTTATTTCTCTAAATATCCTTTCAGGAACCTTTGCAGTAATAGCACTGTGAACCTGTGTTCCAGTGCTTTTTTATTTGCCAATTTCCCCGTATGTGTCTGTATCTATGATTTGGAGACAGCTGCAACCCTGATTCTTAGTCTTGTGGGGCTATTCCATACAGGGATCGGCGCACTACTAAGCCTTAATCATTGGAACGCTAAGACATTAGAATAAATCGAAAAATTGGGAATTGCCTGGAAATTCAATTGATTAGCGCAAGGACAAAATTGGCTCCAAATTCAGATGAGATTCGACCGTGTCGGCTAACTTATCCAAAATAGCCTCCCGTTGCTCTCTATAGTTGGGAATACCGGTGGGTAAGGATCCGAGGCCCCTTTGTTGACGTAGGCGATTGAGCCAGGCGCGACGCCATGCTCCATTGTCAAAGATGCCATGGAGATAGGTTCCCCAGATAGAGAGGGAGTTGTCTACTATTCCTAAACTGCGGTCGTCAAACAAAGATTCATAGGTGGGCGCGTCACTATCGGACTGATCCGGAATGACAAGCTGTGAGCGTCCTTGGTGAATTTCATAGCCCGCAACAGGAAGACCTTGTTGCGGATATTTGGAGGTGACAAGTCGTTGCCGCGCCACTTTGTGTTGAGTGATGACGGTTCTCAAGGGCACTAGCCCTAATCCCCGATATCTGCCTTCGTGACCTTCAATTCCTTCTGGATCCGCCAAAAATTGGCCCATAATCTGGAAGCCGCCGCAAATTCCCACAACCGTTCCTCCCGCCGCCGCGTAATTCTGTAGCGCTTCGGCCATTCCTGTTTGCTGAAGGATCAGTAAATCGGCGATGGCGGTTCTGGTGCCGGGCAAAATAATTGCGTCAGGATAGCCCAGCTGACTTTTAGGGCTGAGATATTTAACCGTGACTGACGGCTCAAACTCTAGGGGATCAAAATCGGTGAAATTGGAAATCCGGGGTAGTCGAATGACGGAAATTGTCACGTCTCCCTGTTTCTGAGACGGTTGACGATCGAATAGGGATAAAGAGTCTTCTGCGGGAAAGACTTCGTCTAACCAGGGAATAACGCCTAACACTGGGATGCCGACTCGTTCCTCCAACCAGTCGATGCCGGACTGCAAGAGTTCTTTTTGACCTCGGAATTTGTTGATCACAATGCCCTTGATTAGGGATCGCTCTTCCGGTTCCAGGAGTTCCAAGGTGCCTACAATGTGAGCGAATACCCCGCCCCGATCGATATCCGCCACTAAGATAGTGGGCGCTTGAAGATGGGAGGCGACCCGCATATTGGTCATATCGCGGTGCTTCAAATTGATCTCCGCTGGACTTCCCGCCCCTTCACAAACCACCAGATCAAAATCCTGACTGAGGCGAGCGAGACAATCCTGGATGGTTTGCCAACCTGTTTCGAAATACTGTTCATAATATTCCGCCGCCGCTACTTTACCGACGGGCTTCCCCTTAAGCACCACCTGGGATGACATATTCCCCATAGGTTTGAGTAAGATGGGATTCATCTCCACTTGGGGAGAAACTTTTGCCGCCCAAGCTTGAACCGCCTGGGCGAATCCGATTTCCGCCCCTGTCGCTGTGACATAGGCATTGAGGGCCATATTTTGTCCCTTAAAAGGGGCCACTCGCCAGCCACGACGACACAAAATGCGACAGAGGGCGGCAGTCAGCAAGGTTTTCCCTGCGTGGGACGATGTTCCCACTACCATGATGGCCTTCATTCAAAGTCTCCAAGCAGTCACGACCAATCTAGGAACTGCGCAATTTAATACTCAAACAGTTAAGGAGTCGCCTGAGCTAACCAATTTTCTGAGATATTAAGTTGCGCCCGCAATCATTACAGCCAACTGGGCAAACGCAGCCAGCGATTCACCGCATTATATAAGTGATCCTTGAAGGAGGGGGGGAGGTCCGGACAACCTTGATCTTCCCACTGAGAAATCAGCTGACGACCTAACGGCGTTAGGCGGAAGCTATCGGTAATTCCTTGACCATCCACTTCGCGTCTCAATAAGCCCACTTCAATTAACCATAGGAGTTCGCTTTCCGCGGCTAATTCAGACAGAGGATAATTGGAGTACCCGTTGTAAACGCCTCGACTTTCTGCAATTGCCTTCATCGGAACGCTTTTTGATCTCATATCCGCTAACAGCTTGCCTCGAAAAGGCGCGCAGCGGATTGCCCTGGCGGCGCGGTCTATTGTCCTAGAAGGATACTGAATAATTTGATTTTGCGGATTGTTAGTTTCAGTAGAATCCATTTTAATGGCTGGCTTCAATCTATCTTTCCCCTAAGCGAGACGTGAGTTGCTTTCTTGGAATCTACAACTACAATAATTGTAAATAGAAAATTTGAGCCTCTAGGGTTCCGGTTTGGCCGTCCTCCTTCAAATTCCAAGTCAATGGATCAACCTTGATGGATGAAGTTAGGTCTGAACGTCTGGTCCAAGAGAGGCGTCTAATTATGTCCTTTGTTTGAGCTGCTAATCTGGCTCAGCGGATAATAATTAGTGACACGGCGGGATAAAAGCCCGGGAGAGATCGGTGACTGAGTTAAGACTCTGTCCGTTTCTCCCGGGCTTTTTGCTAGGGAACTATAGGGTGTGTGGTGGGAGAGTCTCTCAACGTTCATGCTTTTCGGACTGTTTATTCGAATTGTCTATTCAAGGTTACAAAATCAATGACTGACAATCCTCTCTTTCAGAGTCCAGAGTCCAGAGATGGCGACACCGAAGCCAATCGAGCCCTCGAACGGGAGGCTCAACTTCCTTTGACCGGCTGGCAGCAGGAGGTGTCCAGGGGACTGGAATTTGGCCTAGAGGCCGCAGAGAGTATCCGCGATCGCTCCATCCCCACCTTCTCACGGGGAGAACTGCCCCACTTTGCGGGTATCAACACCTTCCTCAAAGCTCCCTATATTGAAGATGTCCGTAAAGTCGGCGAGTACGATGTCGCTGTGGTGGGCGTTCCCCATGATTCGGGGACAACCTACCGTCCCGGAACCCGATTTGGTCCCCAAGGCATCCGCCGTATTTCCGCCCTCTACACCCCCTACAACTTTGAGTTAGGGGTTGATTTACGCGAACAAATCACCCTCTGTGACGTGGGAGATATTTTTACCATTCCAGCCAATAACGAAAAATCATTTGACCAGATTTCAAAAGGCATTGCTCACATTTTCAGTTCCGGAGCCTTTCCCATCATTTTGGGCGGCGACCATTCCATCGGTTTCCCAACGGTGCGGGGAGTTTGCCGCCATCTGGGGGACAAAAAGGTGGGCATCATTCACTTTGATCGCCATGTTGACACCCAGGAGACAGATTTGGATGAGCGCATGCATACCTGCCCTTGGTTCCACGCCACCAATATGAAAAACGCCCCGGCTAAAAATCTGGTGCAATTGGGCATTGGCGGTTGGCAGGTGCCTCGACAGGGGGTGAAGGTCTGCCGTGAGCGATCGACTAATATTCTGACCGTGACTGATATTACGGAAATGGGGCTGGACGCCGCCGTCGAGTTTGCCCTGGAGCGCGCCCTGGATGGGACGGATTGCGTCTACATCAGCTTTGATATCGATTGTATTGATGCGGGTTTTGTTCCGGGCACGGGCTGGCCCGAACCCGGTGGACTGCTGCCTCGGGAAGCCCTCTATTTACTGGGCAAAATTGTCCAGAAAGCGCCGGTTTGCGGTCTTGAAGTGGTGGAGGTTTCCCCCCCCTATGACATTAGCGATATGACTTCGCTGATGGCGACTCGGGTAATCTGCGACACCATGGCGCATTTGGTGATTTCAGGGCAACTGCCTCGACGGGAAAAGCCTGCGTATATCCATGAGGAAGTCAATATGGAGGTTGATCAGAAATGGCGATGAGGTAAAGAAGTAGACAGCAGGCAGTAGGCGGTAGGCAGGAAATGATAAGCCTAGACTGACTGCCCATCGCTTCATCCCCTATATCTCCCGGCTCCGCTGTGATGCATTCCAAGTAATCCCATGCATGAAACCGATATGACCAAGGCGCTGATCATGACAGTGAGAGACTGGTGGGACTCTCAGCCCGAAAGGCCGCCGGTGGAAAAAATCCATCTGATCGTTGGACAGTTTACCTGTGTTGAACCTGTCAGCTTGCAATTCGCCTTTGAGGTGCAAACTCGAAATACGTTTCTAGAGGGAGCTGAGCTGGTAATCCGCGAAACGCCGTTGATCGCGTTTTGTCATCCTTGCCAGCAACAATACCAACCAGACATTGGCCTGCGGTATGCCTGTCCTACCTGTGGTTCTCCGATGGAGGACATTCGCTCAGGCCGAGAGCTGAAAATTGACCGAATTGAATATGCACTTGAAGATTGACTATGCACCAAACATTTGACGCCGCTCTCGGCATCAATTTACTCCATGTGAACCAAACAGGCGCGGATCATAATCGGGCCCACTTTGATGAGTGGGAGATTACCTGTCTGAATGTGATGAGCAGTCCGGGCGCGGGTAAAACGGTTCTGCTGGAACGGACGCTTGATGCGTTGCGCGATCGCCTTAAGATCGCCGTCATCGAAGGCGACATGACCACCGAACTAGACGCCGATCGACTGAGGCAATACGGCGCTCCCGTTATCGCCATTAACACCGGCCGCTCCTGCCACCTGGACTCCAAAATGGTGGCGGGCGGCATCCATCGACTCGAACATGACTACAATCCGGCGGAGTTTGACCTGGTCTTGGTGGAAAACGTCGGCAATCTGGTATGTCCAGCCGAATTCGAAGTGGGAGAACACGCCAAAGTCGCCCTCCTCAGCATCACGGAAGGTGAAGACAAACCGCTTAAATATCCCATCATGTTTCAGGAAGCCGACTGTCTGCTGATCACCAAAATGGATTTGGCCCCCTACCTGGATATTGATATCCAGCGGATTGAAGCCAACATCCGTCAGCTCAACCCCCATGCCGCCATCCTGCCAGTTTCGGCGAAGACGGGTGAGGGATTAGAAGCCTGGTTTGACTGGGTGCAAGCTCAAATAACACTCTGCCGTCGTCCTCTTGAGCCGGTAAGTGCAATCGGGGTAAACGCCAAAGAGTTCCTGACAGAGCAACCGGTTACGACCGAAGATCCAGCCGCAAACGATCAGGAACCTGCCATCGACTGGATCCTAGAGGCGGATAGCTGACTGCTAAAAACTCTGTCAGGATCTATCGCTAAAACCCATCCACCCATCCACCCATTCACCCATCCACCTTTTACCGGGTGCAACTCATCCCTAACTCTCCTGCTGCAACAACCAAATCCCCGTATGGGTCATCCCTGAATCATCGGGACGCACTAAGAGAAAATGCAGCCCCTTACTCTGTTGCTTCCGCTGCTCAAAGGTTTGGGCGGCGGCGGCAACGTCTGAATCTTCGAAGGTGGCCACTACCCAGCGGTCAACTAGACTGGCTTCGAGGATTAACCCATCTGGAGCGCCAGAGATATAATTCAGGCTGACCGGATTGGTTTCTTGCAGCCAGAGGGAAAGCGACATCGAACGACGGCCGCCGTCAATCACCACGCCCGGAATCGGCATCGTACTGGGAAGTCCCATTATCAGAGGCTGTAAGTCTTCAGGGATGGTTTGAATAGGAATGGGCTCATGGGTGAAAAAATCGGTTAGGTCAGAGGCTGAGAGGGCGGTAAATCCCCACTTATCGCCAATCAGTCCATCCGGCATGGGATTGGGGGGCGGCGCATCCAATCCCAAGGGATCATAGGCTTCGCCAGTATAGGCGGGCAGGGTTGAATATTCCTGAGTTCGCTGAAGCAGTTGCTGTTTCAAGGCGACGGTGTTTCGGGTCGGCTGAACCGTCACCCCCAGAGGTTGACAGGCGGCTTGCAAAAGGCTGAGGGATTGGGGGCGAAACACTTGCAATTGATCAGGAAGTCCCTTGTCGTTGTTCGCAGCCGCCTTTTCAAGCTGCCGCTTCAGCCAGACTGAATTGGCCTCTGACTGAGGGCAAAGGGCCCCAAAGGTAAACGTTTGATCCGGATCGCAAACCAATAATTCCCAGAGGGGACGATTTTGCTCATCTTGCAGCGGACGACGATAGAAATCTGCTTGCCAGGTTTTCATCCTATGACATTACACTCGCCAATATTGGGGTCATACTCACTGAGTTGTCTGCAGTGTAAATTTGCGTGACATACTCAGCTACCATGCGGTCTGTATTGAAAATCGGAGCGGTGGAGCGGATGGAGGCTTTCATCATCTTTACCCACCCTTTAGGGACGCCATTGGCGTCGCGGTGGTAGAACATTCGAGCCATCTCGGTCTCAAGAATGTGATAAAGAGACTCAGCGTCAACTTGATCCTGAACATCTTGATCGCTAGTGTGCAGATCTTCGCCAATCGCCCAGCCGTTTAAACCTGTTCCATTGGCGCTTTCTTGATAGCCTTCGCACCACCAACCATCCAACACGCTACAGTTGACGCCGCCATTGAGGGAGACTTTCTGTCCGCTGGTGCCAGAGGCTTCTAAGGGGCGACGGGGATTGTTTAGCCACACATCGACACCTTGAACTAATATCTTAGCGGTATGCATATCGTAGTCTTCGATTAGGGCGACGCGATCGCGCAGGGTGGGATGGCGGCACCATTCCATCAACCGCTGGATAATTCGCTTACCCTCATCATCGGCGGGATGGGCCTTACCTGAAAAAATCAGTTGAATCGGCCGCTTAACATTAGACAAGATGCGTAGAGCGCGCTGAAAGTCTCTAAATATCAGGGCGCCTCGCTTGTAGGGACTAAATCGACGGGCGAACCCAATGGTTAACGTCTTGGGGTCTAAGAGGCGATCCACCGCAGCGATATCGTCTGGCGCTTCTCGACGATCTAAGCGAGATCGCTTGACCTTAGCCCTAGTATACGCAATCAGGCGTTCCTTTAAAATGCAATGTCGGCGCCACAATTCCTCATCAGGGATGTCGTCCACCTTGGTCCAAAGGTCAGGGTTGGCGACTTGGCGCGACCAATCTTCCCCCAAATATTGGGCGTAGAGGTCGCTCATCAGCGGGGAGGTCCAGGTGCGGATATGAACGCCATTGGTGATGTGGCCAATGGGGACATCCTCCTCAGCGCGATCGGGATAAAGGACACTCCAGATTTGCCGAGAAACCTTCCCATGTAACTCGCTCACCCCGTTTGCCGTACGGGTCATTCTGAGGGCGAGCACAGTGATCCCAAAAGGCTCCCAGGGATCCCCCAAACGACGAGCGCCCAAGGCCAAGAACTGCTCTCGGGTCAAATCTAGCTTCGGCCAGTAATCGGCAAAGAAGGAATCCATCATGTCGGCGGAGAAAACATCATAAGCCGCCTGTACAGGGGTATGGGTGGTGAAGACAGCGCGCTCCCGCACTTTAGCCTCCACATCATAGAAAGCAGCGCCCGTTTGCTCCATCTCTTGACGAGCGATTTCCAACAGCGCAAACGCCGCATGGCCTTCATTCACATGCACAATTGACGGCTCTATCTCAAGCGCTTGGAGAATTTTAGCGCCGCCGACTCCCAGCAGGACTTCTTGGGCGATTCGGGTTTCGCGATTGCCCCCATAGAGATGTCCCGTTAGCCAGCGGTCAATGGGGTCATTATCTTCACGATCAGTATCTAAAAGATACAGGTCCACCCGTCCCACCCGCGCCTTCCAAACTTGGACCCGCACCATGCGTTGGCGGATGCTCAGCTTGACCGTAATGGGTTGACCATATTCATCCCGCACCAACTCCAAAGGCATGTGGTCAAAATCGCTATCGAGGTAAAAGTCTTCTTGCCAACCGCTGCGATTCAAGCGCTGGCGAAAATAACCTTGGCGATAGAGGAGTCCCATTCCCACCATGGGCACCCCCAGATCAGAGGCGGACTTTAGGTGGTCTCCCGCCAGTACGCCTAGACCGCCGCAATATATCGGCAGTGATTCATGGATGCCAAATTCGACACAGAAATAGACAACGGGATGCTCATGGGAAATCTGAGGCGCGGCGCGGCTAGCCCACGTGTCTTGCTCCGTCATATAGGCGTCGAACTGCTGGGCCAAGGACTGTAATCTTTTGAGATATTGAGGATCTTCCGCTAACTGTGACAGTCGCTCATAAGAAACGGATTCCAGCAACGCCACTGGATTGTGATTACAGGTTTGCCAGATATTCGGATCAATAATACTAAATAGAGAGAGACGCTCCGTGGTCCAGCTCCACCAATAGTTGTAGGCCAGGTCCGCCAAGTAGCGAAGCGGTTGTGGCAACCGCGTTCTCAATTGCGATATAGGATTCATATAACTCTGCACCGTAGATCTTCAGGAAATCTGTCGAAGTCGAGATAACCCATTGTTTTTTTGAAAACTCCCTTTCGAATCAAGTGATCAATCGCCCAACCAATTAGGAGCCGCCAGTCGCCTTCGCTAATTAGTTCAAACTCTACTCTGAAAGGGGTTTATAGATTTTTTAGGAACTTTATCCACTTTAGGAAACTTCCGCTCAGAAATTGTGATTTTTTTGAAAAACCTAATGAAGGTTTTAACCAGAATTACAAATAGTCTTAATTCCCTTAGGGGTAGCATACCCTTGACTTTCGTCGAAAAAATTAAGTTATTCACTGACAATGCTTAATTTTTTCTTGAGATATGTGTGAGAATCTCAGCCGTAGATTGAATAGAATATTTAACTAACTTTCTAAGCAGTCAAGCTGCCCCAGGGATCCCGACTATCCCCCTGCGCTATTCCTCCCCTTTGCATCAACAAGAGGGGCGTCCCCATCTGGGTCTAACCTAGGCCCATTCGTTGGATTGGCTGCGAAGGATCTATGATCGGTAATAGATGATCCAGATGACGCCATATTTGTGGCGCCATACCGATAAGGACGTCATTCGCCTTTTGCGAAAGTTAGCGGGATTCCGCGCGCAGCAAACGTACGGCAAACGCCCTCAAACGTTTCCCTTAGCAGAAATAGCGCTCAAATACACCAGCCTATATTTTTGCGATTGAGATTAGCAGCCACTTCGAATACTTGACGACAGACTCCTATGAATCCTACCCTGACCCAATTTGGCGCCCAGATGTCTAAGCTGACAGGGGTCCGGGCCATTATGAAGGATATTAACGAAACCCTTCGGGCCGGGAAAAGTCGAGAGTTTATCAATTTAAGCGCAGGTAATCCGGTGATCCTGCCTGAAGTTGAGCAGCTCTGGCGGAATTGTACGGCTGAATTGTTGTCCAGCGCCGAATATGGTGAAGTGGTCTGCCGCTATGGTTCTAGCCAAGGCTATCGCCCTTTGATTGAAGCGGTGTTGAATGACTTCAACCCTCGCTATGGCCTGACGCTAACCGATCGCAATATCCTCATCACTCCAGGCAGCCAGGCGCTCTACTTTTTGGCCGCCAATGCACTGGGAGGATATACTCAAGCCGGTGAATTGAAGGAAATTGTGTTGCCCCTCAGTCCTGATTACACCGGATATGGAGGGGTAACGCTAATACCGGAGGCTTTGCGAGCCTATCGGCCAACCCTAGAATTGGGACCGGATCCCCATCGATTCAAATATCGCCCTGACTTCAGCCAACTGGAAATCACCGAAAAAACTGGCTTTGTCCTCTTCTCTCGGCCCTGTAATCCCACTGGCAATGTGCTGACCGATGATGAGGTTAATCGGATTTCAGCGCTGGCGGCTCCCTACAACGCGCCGATCTTCATTGATTCCGCCTACGCCCCTCCGTTCCCTGCTTTGAACTATGCCGATATGACGCCAATCTTTGGCGCGAATCGGGTGCATTGCATGAGTCTTTCAAAGGCTGGTTTGCCAGGGGAGCGTATCGGCATTGCCATTGGGGACGCCAATGTGATTCAGGTATTGGAGTCTTTCCAAACCAATCTCTGCATCCATTCTTCCCGTTATGGTCAGGCGATCGCGGCGATCGCGATCGCCTCTGGAGCCCTTGCCGATGTCTCTCTGACAGTCATTCGCCCCCATTACCAGGGAAAATTCACAACCTTGGAAACAACCCTAGATGAAGCCATGCCGAAAACCGTCCCCTGGCGCCTGCATCGGGCGGAAGGGGCTATATTTGCGTGGCTTTGGCTGCAGGATCTGCCCATGACGGATTGGCAATTTTATCAAGAATTAAAGCAATGCGGCGTAATTGTGGTGCCCGGTAGTCCCTTCTTCCCAGGCCTACGAGAAGATTGGCTCCATACCCAACAATGCTTCCGGATTAGCCTTACCGCGACTAAGGAGGAAATCGCCGCCGCCTTGAGGCGATTAGCGAAATTAGTTGATGATGTCTATAGGCAGTCTGAAGTTTCAGATCGGCCACCGCAAAATCAGGTTGAGACGGGATGTCAGGTATAGGGTTTATCGAGAATTAATGTGGCTTGAAATTGGTACAATTGTTTCCCCTCAGGGACTAAGGGGCGAAGTTCGGGTTTATCCCAGCAGCGATTTTCCGGAGCGGTTTATTGAACCAGGACAGCGGTGGCTACTGACGCCGGGGGCGTCCGAACCTCAGCCGATTGAGCTATTGCAGGGACGTTTTCTGGAAGGAAAAGGTCTGTATGTGGTGCAGCTGCAGGGAATTAACACGCGGGAGCAGGCGGAAGCCTTGCGGCATAGTCAGCTTTTGGCGCCGGAGAGCGATCGCCCGCCGTTGGAGCCGGATGAATTCCATGTGGCGGATCTGGTGGGCCTGAACGTTATTCTGCAGGCGACCCAAACAGCCATCGGGAAAGTGGTGGGGGTCTATCAGGCTGGCAACGATTTACTCGAAGTAGCGATGGATCAGCCCCAAGCAACCGCTGAGATTCCGCCCATCCCGTCTAAGTCGAGTCCTGATACCCAAGACGCTTTGCAGAAAAGTAGTCAGCAGAAAAGTAGTAAACGGTCGAAAAAACGCAAGCGAACAAAACAGAATGACAAGCTAACTGATCCGCCAACGGTGTTAATTCCTTTCGTGAAGGAAATTGTACCGGTGGTGGATTTGGCGCAAGGTCGGCTGGAGATCATTCCACCGCCGGGACTGATTGAGCTGTAAAGGTTAGGCGTCAGCCCAGATACTATATTTCAACTCCGTTTGCGGCAGTCTCAGAGTCTACTCTCCAGGCTTTCCAGCAGAGGGGTTTGATCACCCGCATCCGCTTCGAGGGTTCGCCAAATTTCTTGGAGCAAAGCGTCAAGGCCAGTGCGGGTAACCGCGGAAATGAGAAAGACGGGGTTTCCGCTCAGGGTTTGAAAGTCCGTTGCGATCGCAGCGACGGTCTCCTCAGATAGCGCATCCACTTTATTGATAGCCAGAATTTGGGGACGATCGGCCAGGCCTCGACCGTATGCCGAAAGTTCTTGTTGGATAGTGTGGTAATTAGCAATGGGATCCGCCGCCGTTGCCTCCACCAGATGGAGCAGCAGCCGAGTCCGTTCAATATGGCGCAGAAACTCATGGCCTAATCCCAACCCCTGGTGGGCTCCTTCAATCAACCCGGGGATATCTGCAAATACGGTCCCATCGCCCGTGGGTTTACGGACGACGCCTAAGTTGGGAATCAAGGTGGTAAAGGGATAATCGGCGATTTTGGGTCGGGCGGCTGACAATGCGGCGATCAAGGTGGACTTCCCGGCATTAGGTAGGCCAATAATCCCCACCTCCGCCAAGAGTTTCAGTTCTAGACGGATTCGTCGCGCTTCGCCCGGCAACCCTGGCAGAGCATGTTCAGGGGCTCGGTTACGATTGCTGAGAAAATGTTTGTTACCCAAGCCGCCTTTGCCGCCTTTAGCGACACAGAGAGTCTGGCCGGGTGTGACCAAATCTCCCAAACAATCCTCTGTTTCGGCTTCATAGACAACGGTGCCGCAAGGCACCTCGATTAAGCGATCGCTCCCCGAAGCGCCGGTTTTATTCTTGGGGCCGCCCCTGCCTCCGTCCGGCGCTTTGAAGCGATGGGCGTATTTGAAATCCAGAAGCGTCTGTAAATGGCCAACAGCCATTAATATGACCGAACCGCCTTGCCCTCCGTTACCCCCCGCAGGCCCACCTGCGGGCACATATTTTTCCCGACGAAAGGCGACTATCCCATCCCCTCCTTTGCCAGCCTCGACTTCGACCTCCGCCTGATCAATAAATTGCATATAACCTAAAAACTCATCTTTGATGGGGTAGAATCTGGTTCACCTACCTATCCACAGCTTTTTACTGGGTCATTGTTCTATCGCAAACTCCCTAGGGCTGAACCAGGGTTCCCCTGAGAATGAGCATCTGTTCCTGAATACGCTCTGCTAAGGCGGGATCGCCTCGATGCGAGGCGGTTATATCATTGAATTGCCTGACCGTCAATCCATTCCCGACAACAATGTCTCGGGCTTGGTTGCAGAAGTCGACGATAATCGACCGGACATCTGGGCGCACTCGCCGTGGAAGACTGGAGAGACTCTGGGAAATATTTCGGTTGCTGCCACAGCTTAAAGACAGACCAGAACGATTACCGCCAATATCAGCTTCAATCAGGATATTCTTAATCTCCGTGAAGGCCTCATTGCGCGGGCCGTCTATTTCTAAAACAGATTGCGCATAGGCGATGATTTCGTCATTACTGGCGACCGCTTGTGCATAGGCGGCGCTGAATGAGATCGTGGGGGCGACTTGTTTTCTAGTTAAACTAAAGCCGGACAACACCCAAATTGTAGCCAAGACACTAGCTAAAATTGAACTAGTGACAATCCGCTGTGAGCCGAGTCGGAAACGGGAACACAAAACCGTCATGATAATTACGGATTAGAAGGAAAGAACTATACTAAACTAAAATTTGATTGGGATACTTGGAGCCTATTACGCTAAGTATATTGGTCCAACCATCTAAATTCAGTATCGCGTTTTCCATTAAACCCTGGTTTAGATAGACGTTCGGATGACGTCTGGATTTTGAAAAGTTGCATGCTTTCAGGCAGACTGATTATCCATTCCTTTTCTGAATTGTTTTTCTAGTAGAAGTTCCAAATTATAATGGACGCATTATGTGAGTTATCTCTAGCTGAGTTGAGGAGTTTGCTGCTTAAAGGTCAGCACATCAATATCAAAACGCTTTCGTAA
>JASJDH010000216.1 GCA_030065175.1 Leptolyngbyaceae cyanobacterium MO_188.B28
CTAGTCCTGAGATTGACATCACAGACCCTAGTCCTGAGACTGACGTAACAGACCCTAGTACTCCTAGCGCTGAGGCTGATATAACAGCCCCTAGTACTGGCACTGATTCAATAGACCCTAGCGCTGAGACTGACGTAACAGACCCTGATACTCCTAATACTGAGGCTGACGTAGCAGACTCTAGGGCTGAGATTGATGTAGCGGACTCTGTCAGAGAGGCCTCACCCCAGCCGGCATCTAGAATTCTAGAACCGCTTGCAGAAGAAACATAGACAAATAAGTACAAAAATACTATACTGGGATACAACTAGCAAACGTAGTGATTTGAGCCTAGGGTATGTCCAGCTTAGCGGTTGAGCCGACTTCTCATCTGTCTCCCTGTCCTCCTGCCTGGTCAACCATTCGCTTCCGGCGGGCCAGGGAGAAAAAAGGTTGGGCGTTGCTGGGGATTCCCCACACCATTTATCCGCTCGTGGCCGTGCGCCTATTTGAGCGTCGGGCTCGACTCATTAGCCAACATCAAGATGGCCCATTTATTAGTCTGTTGTTTGAGGCGTCTCCCGCCCTCGCTGCGAATCTGGCTTGTGTGTTCCCCGCCCCCCCTGGATGTGAGGTATTGAAGATTGCTGAATCCGGCGATCGCATCCTTTCCGGCAAAGCGGCTAAATCTTCAAAAGCGCTCAGTCAACGGGTTGATCCGATAGATGTAGCAGAGATCGCAGCTTGAGCAAATTGTAGACGTTTACCCTGATTTCCACTTCTTTCTCAGTTGTTCGTAGACAAATTTCTCTCCCTGCTCAAGACTCTTACATAGGTTTTCATTGGTGAAACGACTACTTTCATAAAAATCTTTATAGCTATTACCCGGTAATGAAAGAGAATGCGCTTCATAGCCGGAAATCCCTTTGGGAAGTGGATTGTTGATTAGAACTTATACTGCCGGAGTAATAGATATTCTCTGACCTACTCCGATTCAGAGTATCTGGTTTTCAAACTGCGATCGCGGGAATCCTCTGTATAGATTACAAAGGGGCTCTGCGCCTTTCCTTTAAATGATCAGCTCTTCCTCTGGACAACCGGCGGCTATTCTGGCCGATGACGAATACCGATTGGGACGGCGACAAGCGGCCCTAATCGAATTGTCAGCATGCCAGGCCATCTACGATGGAGACTTGCATGCCGCATTCCAGCAAATTACTCAACTGTCAGGTCAAGCCCTCAATGTAGATCGGGTTAGCATCTGGTTGTACGATAAGCTTCATAATGAACTGACACAAGCTAACCTGTATGAATTAAATGGAGATCGGCATTCTAGCGGGAAAAGGGTCAGGTTGGTTAATCACCCAAAGTACTGCAAGATTTTTGAGGCTCAAAGCCTGGTCGTTTCTCATGATGTTCAACAAGATTCTAAAACATGGGAATTAGCAGCGACTTGGCCTCCTCCTTGGGAGACAGCTGCTAAGGTCGATGCGCCGATTCGGTCGGGCTGTCATGCAGCCGGTCGGGTTTGGTTCGAGCAAGTGCAGACGCCTCACCACTGGACAATAGATGAGCAAAACTTTGTCATTCACACAGCGAATCTAATCTCACTTGCTTTAGAGGCGCATAAGCATCAACAAACAGCAGGTACGCTTAAGCAAAAGCAATCCACGCTGGCTCAACAAACCTTACAGCTATGGAAAAAAATTATCGGACATCAGCAAGCTGAACAAGCCGTTCAGGAGAGGCAAAAGTTTATTCACAGCATAAAAGAAACATTGCGCCAGCAAAACTTACAACTACGCCGCAAAATCATTGAAGCCCAGCAAATGGAGCAAGCCTGGCAAGAGAGTCAACGGTTTATCCACAGCATAGCGGACGCTAGCACTAGCATTCTCTATGTTCACGACTTAAATGCAGATTTGATTATCTACGCTAATCAACAACTGAGTGCGGTTCTGGGGTATACACTTGAGGACATTCAAGGCTTAGGCGGTTCATTTGTAAAGAAGTTAGCCCATGCAGATGACCTGGGGACTGATCAAACAGGCTCCTGTAATCTCCTGAATAATCAAGATGGTAATGTTCAGGATGAAGAGGTGTTGGAATGTGAGCGTCGAGTTCGGCATAAGTCTGGGGAATGGCGCTGGCTGATGATTCGAGAAGCTGTTTTTAGAAGTGATGAACTGGGTCAGCCGATCCAGATTATTGGCAACGCTGCTGATATCAGCGATCGCAAGCAGGCGGAAGCTTCCCTCCAGGCATTAAACTCAGAGCTAGAGAAGCTGGCGGCGACAGATGGCCTCACTCAATTGGCCAACCGTCGAAGCTTTGATCAAGCCTTGCATCGAGAGTGGAGCCGAATGCGACAGGCTCAGAAACCCCTTTCGTTAATTTTGGGGGATATTGATTGTTTTAAGCCATATAACGACACCTATGGTCACCAGGCGGGGGATGATTGTATCCAACAAGTGGCTGCCGCCATTCGACAGGCCGCTATAGGCTCAACAGACTTGGTGGCCCGCTACGGAGGGGAGGAGTTTGCAGTGATTGTGTCGGATACTGATGTTGAGGAAGCGGTCCAGGTTGCTAAGCAAATCCTTTCGGCGGTTAAAGCCCTCCAGATCAGCCATGGTCAGTCAACTGTCGGTTCGGTGGTGACCATGAGCTTGGGGGTCGCAACCGTAATTCCAAACGGGAAAATTAGCCCAGACTCCTTGATTGCATTGGCGGATAAGGGGCTTTACCAAGCTAAGCGTGAGGGCCGCGATCGCTACTGTATTCAGCCATGAAAACCAATGCGGTGCACATTCTTGACCGGTTAGGAATCCCCTATGAATTACTGCATTAGGAAGTGGATCCGCAAGGCTTAGAGGGCATTCAAAAATAACTTCATAGATTTGGGGCTGTGTATGACTGCCAGGCTCTTCACTTCCCTCTGAAGTTATTCCTACACAGCCCCTTAGCTGCAGAGAGCATTGCCGCCAAGGTTGGGGCGTCTCCAGAACAGGTTTTCAAGACATTGGCGGTGCGGGGGCGATCACCAGGGCGTTTGTTTAGCCGTTATCCCGGGTAATACTCAATGGGATCTTAAAGCCTTAGCCCGACTCACTGACGATCGCAAAATAAAAACTCCGTATATTCTCCCTGTTCAATTCTAGAAATTGTACGGAAAATCTTATTTGACAACGGGTTCGCCCATTGAAAACTTGGAGATATTTACGGATTCATTGAGCTTGCAGGTAAGGTGAAATTACTCTGTTAATGCCAATAGATCAGGTTCATGCGACTTGATCCACCCAAGATTCTGACAACAATTTTAACTTTGCAATTTCCCCTCCACGCGCTTAGGGGCTAATGTTCTGCGGCATGGTTTGCCTGAAACTTCTGCATCAATTAAGAGGCAGGGAGTCAGTCTTTGGTGCTTTTGGACAACTTACGCCTATCCATCTCTGAACGCTTGAGGCGATATCTAGCATTGTGAGTTTCCCGCTCAGTCATTTCTTCTTTAAAAAATCAGGGTACATCTATGACTTACCAAAAATTACAGATTAGAAGGGCTCCCATAAATATTGAAGACGAAAAAATGATTCGTCTCAAAGGCCGATTAAGTCCTTCCTCAAGTCCATTCAGAAGATTATTTCAAGGAGACTTCAGTCAGCGACTCAGTCGTTTTTTGTTTTTTAGGAGAGCATATAGTTTTCTAAAGAATATTCAACAGAAGTTCAATTTTTCTGACTACAAAGACTATTTCCTTACAGGGTGTAATTATGTTCTAAGTAATTCAAGCATTGACAGAATTGTTAACGAGGTTAATGACCGTTCTGTTTTTTTTGGTTTATACTTGCCAGACTCAATGGTTGAAGAGGTTCTTCACTTTGCGGCTCATGCACCTTGTATGGAGCCTGGATATAGTAAAAATTTTTTAATGAGGGAGCTAGATCACAACAATTGTTTACCCGATGGACACCAAGTTTTCAGAGCGCTGGTGAATGATACAAACCAATGTTCAGCAGTCAATGTCGTTGCGCAGGACGCCCTTTTGCTTCGAATTGCGAGTACTTACTTGCGCTACCATCCGACAAAAATCACCTGTCATTTAACTTGGAGTCTCGCCTCCAACTTGACCAAAGGCGAGGTACAAAACCAATATCCAGCGAGTAACTTTCATTATGATATTGCGGGCTATAACTTTGCGACAGCCTATTTCTATATTACGCCTGTCCTGGATGAGGACTCAGGGACTCACGTGATGATCAGGGGCTCCCATAAACGCAAACCCATTTGGATGCTACTGAAATCAGGGCGCCATAGTGACGAATCTGTTTACGCTTACTATGGCAAAAGTGATGAAATTCAGATTCAAGGAAAGGCGGGGTTTGGGTTTTTTCAAGACCCATCCTGTATCCATAAAGTCAAAGCGCCCACGAGTCAAAATAGACTTTTGCTACAAATTCGATATTCTTAGCGCATATTTGGCCGATCGCTATCGGGTGAAAAATTACAACTAAGGGCTAATCCAATACGCGGAAATTTCAGCATTATTGGCGTCAGGGGGCAGTATTTTCAACACACTGACTTCTGTCTTTTTTACTGTTTGGGCTTTGCTGACCGAAATGAAATTCCCCATCTTTGAAGGTGGGTGTGAAAATTCAGCCAATCCTGGGAATTGGATACTGCCTCCCAAGACTAAAATACTGCTCCAGGGAAAATTTACAGCTTCAAGCTAATAACGCTAGGGGTACTTCCTGATAATTTTCGGGATTTCTCTATTCAATGTTGTAGTTCAAGAGGCGCATGTAGTTCCAGCCGACAACATTCGGCGG
This sequence comes from Leptolyngbyaceae cyanobacterium MO_188.B28, assembly GCA_030065175.1. Taxonomy (GTDB): domain Bacteria; phylum Cyanobacteriota; class Cyanobacteriia; order Phormidesmidales; family Phormidesmidaceae; genus JAKSDM01. The sequence continues at coordinate 4,806 of JASJDH010000216.1, forward strand.
GCGTCTCATTTAAGCTAAGACAAGCTGACAGTGGCGGGATGCAGCATACACCATACAGAAGTTTTCCATGAACTATATCTGTATGCTGTATGCCGCACCCCGCCCTCAGGGAAATGGCCTACTTTCAGTTTTAAGCCATTGGGTGGAGATAAAAATAAAGGAGGCAGGCTATGGAGAAATTTACATCCCTGATGGAGGGAATCACAGTTGGCTAACTTTGTGGAGAATAAAAAAAGGTTGCTATTGCCTAGCCTCTACTCTAAAAAATATCTGAACCCGGAAGTTTAAGAATATATAAAAAATACTTTTTTAGACTTTAAAGCCGCATTTTTGGGGAGTTTATAATATACTCTATCTTGCTATAATCCGGCCAAATACTTGCCTAGGTGAACACATGAAACGATTAACAGGAAAAGCGCTACAAAAAAAAGTCAACGAATTAACAGGCTTATCAAAAAAAGAAATTGCTAAAGAATGTGGCTATGTAAATGATAGCGGACGCGTATTGTTAGAGCAGTTTTACAGTGCATTATTGCAAGCCAATGGTGTAGAACTCAATCCCAAAGGGAGCGTTACAACGGGTAGAGGGCGCGATCGCACTTATCGCACGACGGTCCATAAGAATGGAACGATTGTAATCGGCAAGTCATACACTGAAGAAATGGGACTGCAGCCAGGTGATGAATTTGAGATCAAATTAGGCTATAAACATATTCATCTTTCACAACATCAGGCTGATGATTCAGAGGATGAACAACAGGCAGTCGCCTGAATGATTTCAGAGTCTCATCTCCATACTGGAAACTATTTCAGCGGTTTAATCAATCCAGCGATCGCAACCTCCCCCCAGTATTGGTTCAGGGGGAGCAGGGATCTTCAAATCTGATCGGCAACCGTCTAACTCGTCTGGATATTCAAAGAGTTTGGCGCGTAGAGCGCCGGAGTTATTGTGGAGAGGTCCGCCACTGTCTTCTCCACATTCCAGCAGAGGGCTTATATGGGGTTTGGCGCATGACCAAGCCCTCGATATAGCCAGGATTGCATTTCGCCCTGACAACTCTCTTTTCATACTGAGTTATATTCAGAATAGAATTTCCGGAAATTTTAAATGCAAGCTGGATCTTAGGGGCTTGCTTGAGTTCTCTGACACTCTTCTCCACCAAAGGGAGTCGGCTTGAATGGCGTTGTCTGTGTCAATCTGACGTGAGTCGCCGATATGAAGGTATCCTTAAAATTCTCCGATAGAGGTCTGGAGTCCCTATTAATCGTCTTCATTTTTCTTGCGATTCTGCTGCGGATTCTGAATCTGGGAGCGCGAGAGCTTTGGTACGATGAAGTGCTCTCTTTGCTCCTTTCTACAGGACAGAAAATTCATTATCAGACGCCAGGGACCACACCGGTTGCGTTGGCGGACTATGCAGCCTTACTGCGCTTACCGACGGAAGCAAGTCTCGGTCAAGGATTAGCGACCCTGAAAAATGTCCTGCGGGGAGTGGTGGGCGGAGAGCCCCATCCCCCTCTCTTTTTCCTAACTCAACACGTTTGGTTTCGGCTACATGGAGCGACCGAAGCCAGTTTGCGGAGTCTCGGCGTCTTGATCAGCGCGGCTGCCATGGGCGGCTCCTACGGTTTGGGCCGATTATTAATGAGGCATCGGGGCGGTCTGATTTTGGCGGCGCTATTGGCTTTGAATCCTTTTTATCTGTTCCACTCACTGAATCTCAGAATGTACGGGCCCATCGTGTTATGGGTCATCCTTAGCGCCTGGGCAATGCTACATCTGGCCTTAAGCAAGGATTCTCAAGATTGGAGAGAAAAGGGTCTGTGGAATGGTCTGCTAATCGGCTCCATTGCGGCTGGACTATTGACGTTTTATCTCTTCGTCCATTGGTTGGTTGTCTTAACCGTTTTAGCGCTCTATCTTGATCGCCATCGGTGGCGGCAGCACGCTCTACGGATAGGAGCAGGCGTGCTTCTGGCCCTTCCCTGGTTTTTATGGGGACTGCCTCAGCAACTCAATAATGCTGATTTAGATAGATTTTCCGCGGCTTCCCATTGGTTTTCCACGCTGTCGCAGCATTTTCAAAACACCTTTACAACGTTGGGTGTGCATTTGCTCTTTGGCGATTGGGGCGGGACTGTCCCCGCAAGTTTGCTGGTAGTGGCGGGGATTGGGGCGGTTGCCCTGGTAGGGGCCATGAGCGCTCGCCTAGTTAAGCAAGGAAAGGCGTCTTTATTGGTCATTGCGCTAATTATGGGACTGTTTCCTCTGCTAATGGCGCTAGGGGCGGATATTTTGACAGGCAAGTTTACCTTTGCTTGGGGACTGGGTCGGGTAGTGATCTTTACCTTGCCCGGAAATTTGCTGTTGTTGACCGTTTGTCTGGAGAACTTAGCAAACCCTTGGCGAAAAGGGGCGGTGGTTTCCCTACTAGCGCTTTATCTCGTGATTGGGATGGGGGACTTCTCTTTCAGGGGACGTCAGATGTTTCATACGGTAAATGATTGGGTGATGCAGGCCCCAGAGACGCGGACGCTATTGGTAATGAATTCTAAGGCCTGGGGCAATGTTCTGCGGTTGGCCTACTATATCGACCCTGAGGCGAATGTGGATCTGCTAGCCGCTCACCCGGCCGACCTGGCGGACTCGTTGCGTCAGACGTTGCGGGATCGGCCTTCGGATTATCAGCGGGTGCTTTGGCTGCATGCTGCTCGGTCGGTGTGGAAGGAGCCGGAGACGGAGGAGGAAGCGAGGCAGATTGAGCAGGCGGTGGGTGAGGTGTTGCAAGGTGATCATCAGCTGGTGCGGGAGGATTCTCTCTCCGGCACGATGACGCTGGATCAATTTAGTCTGAATCTCTATGAACCGGCTTTGGTGGGTTTGAGTGAGGAGGGGAATAGGACTTGAGGCGGTCTATATAAATGGATAGGTGAGCTGGTTGAGGGTGGGTTCAGATCCCTGGGTTCTTGGAGAACCCAGGGATCTTGTCGTAATTTTCGGATTTGACTTGGCGATGGGTGAGGTGTTGCAAAGTCGCTATTTTCACCAGGCTCCAAAGTCATTCTATGTTCTAGACTGAACAGGAGAAACATTAACTTACTATCTGGCCTGGAAAGGAAGCCCGCCTATGCGATTGTCTCAGATGCTCTTTGTCACCTTGCGGGAAGACCCAGCGGAAGCAGAAATTCCCAGCCATAAACTGCTTCTGAGGGCTGGGTATATCCGTCGCGTCGCCAGCGGCGTCTACGCCTACCTGCCCCTGATGTGGCGAGTGTTGCAAAAAGCCTCCGAAATTGTTCGTCAGGAGATGAATGCAACCGGCGCTCAGGAGTGTCTGCTGCCCCAACTGCAACCTGCAGACCTCTGGCGCGAATCGGGGCGTTGGGACACCTACACCAAGGCAGAGGGCATCATGTTCGCCCTCACCGATCGGCACGACCGGGAAATGGGATTGGGACCCACCCATGAAGAAGTGATCACCCTGGTCGCCCGGGAAATGATCCGGTCCTATCGTCAATTACCGCTGCATCTCTATCAGATCCAGACCAAATTCCGCGATGAGATTCGGCCTCGATTCGGCCTGATGCGGGGACGGGAATTTATCATGAAAGATGGATATTCCTTCCATTCGGACGCCGATAGTTTGAAGGAAACCTATCAAGATATGGATGTGGCCTACAGCAATATCCTGCGGCGCTGTGGCTTGGCGTTTCGGGCGGTTGAAGCGGACTCCGGAGCCATCGGCGGAGCGGCTTCCCAAGAATTTATGGTGCTGGCGGAAGCTGGGGAAGATGAAGTGCTTTACACCGAAGACGGCAAGTATTCAGCCAATGTGGAAAAAGCAATTTCCCTGCCGCCCGAAGCTGATCCCTCTACCTTTGAAGGATATAAGAAATTAGAAACCCCCAATACGCCGACCATTGATTCCCTCAGTCAGTTTCTGAAGTGTTCTCCGACTCAAATTGTTAAAAACGTCCTCTACCAGGCGGTGTATGACAATGGCGCGACGGTGCTGGCGCTGGTGAGCATCCGAGGGGACCAAGATGTGAATGAGGTGAAGCTGCAGAATGAGTTGAGCAAGCTGGCCGTCAACTATAAAGGGAACACCCTGCTGGCGTTAGAAGTCCCCAGTGAAGAGGGGCAACGGAAATGGGCCGCTAATCCCTTGCCACTAGGCTATATCGCGCCGGATCTGGCCGATGACTATATTCAGCCGAATATCAAACATCTGGAGCCTAAGTTTCTGCGCATGGTGGATAAAACAGCGGTCGACCTGAAGAACTTTGTCACCGGGTCGAATGAATCAGATCACCACGTGGTGGGGGCGAATTGGGGCGATCAGTTTACGCTGCCGAAGTTGGTTGTCGATGTGCGGAAGGCGTTCGCAGGCGATCGCGCAGTCCATGACCCCAGCCAACTGCTCCAGACTGCCCGCGGTATCGAGATTGGCCACATTTTCCAACTCGGGGTGAAATATTCCCAAGCCATGGGGGCCGTATACACCAATGAACAAGGGGAAGAATCCCCCTTCTGGATGGGTTGCTACGGCGTCGGCGTGTCTCGGCTGGCTCAGGCCGCTGTCGAACAATCTTATGACAAAGATGGGATCATCTGGCCGGTTGCGATCGCCCCCTATCAGGCCATTGTCGTCATCCCCAACATTGCCGACGCCAAACAGGTCAAAGCCGCCGAAAAACTCTACGAAGAGTTGAACGCGGCTGGCGTCGAAACCCTCCTCGACGATCGGGACGAGCGGGCGGGCGTCAAATTCAAAGACGCCGATCTAATTGGCATTCCCTTCCGGGTGGTGACTGGACGATCCCTCAAACAAGGCAAAGTGGAAGTGGTTAAACGGGCTAATCACGAGGCTCAAGAATTGGCGATTGAAGCGGTGGTGTCTACCCTAAAACAATGGGTTGAGGACGCCGTTAGCTAATGGAACTGATCACTATTCTTCTCTCCAGCTTGCTAGCAATTGTTTCCCCGGTAGGATTTCTAGTGGACCAGGCGGCGGCGGACGCCATTCGGGGTCAGTTGTATGACGCCGAAGAGCTGCAGGTCCGGGTGGACAACGCCCCCAACTTTCAACTCCTGCGGGGGAAAGTAGACAAGGTTCGCATCGCGGGGCGGGGGCTATATCCCAGACCTCAAATGCGGGTGGCGGTCTTAGATATTGAGACTGACTCCATTAGTTTGGATTTAGGGGATCTGCAGCAGGGGGACATTACCCTAAAAGATCCCCTTCAGGCGGCGGTCCATATCGTCCTGGACGAAGCTGACTTGAATGGTTTTTTACAATCTTCCGCTGTCACTGACTTTATCGAGGATCAGAGTTTTGAATATTCCAACCCAGTGCAGGAAAGGGATGCCAGCCGATATGTGATCAGCAACCCTGCCATTGATTTATTAGAGGGCGATCGCATCCGCCTTCAGGCCGATCTGGAGGACCAGGTCCTGGATGAGGATCTAGCCGTTGTGTTGGAATCTGGATTTGCGGTGATTGAAGGACGTCAACTGCAGCTGATCACCCCCCAAGTTATGATTGGCGGAGAGACTGCGCCCTCTCAGTTAGTGGAAAAACTAACAAAAGGTTTTTTGGAGACCTTTACTTTGAACAGGCTTGAGTCCTCCGGACTGACCGCCAGAGTTCTAGAATTTGGAGTAGACGGGGAAAAGTTAAATTTGGCGTTTTTTGTTAGAGTAGAACCCTCATCTACCCTTTTAAGTGACTAAACCTGAGTTTTGATGTGATTTATTGGAGGATCTGTAACGATGGAGGATAGAAATAACATCCGTCGAATTCCCCTGAGTATTGTTGCAGGTCTTTCAACGGTAATTTTGGTGTCGGGTGGAGCGGCCGCCTGGTGGACTTGGCATTCTCTCTCGCCCCGAACGCCCATACCCGAATTTCCTAACGTAAATGACAGTCAGTCCGTAGAGGACGGATCGGTCTCCTCTGGAAAAATAACCGGTGAGTCGGCGGAAACCCTAACTCAGCAGCCCAGCGATCCCTCGGTTAAACCCGCAAAAGAGCAGACTGGACAAGTTTATTGGCTGAAAGATGTAGATGGGCATCTAGAATTGGTACCTCAGGTGATCAAGTTACCTCAAACCGATCAGCCGGAGGAGAAGCTAAAGGTGGCGTTGAATTTGCTGATGACGGGACCCACAGATGGAGACAGCAAAGCAGCGACCACGGTCCCTCCAGAAACTCAAATTCTTAGCCTGACGATTGAGTCAGATGGAATTCATATCGATTTTTCTGAAGAGTTTGGGCTCGGGGGCGGCAGCGCTTCTATGTCCGGACGTCTAGGGCAGGTGTTGTATACAGCGACAATGTTTGCCCCGGAGTCAGCTGTTTGGATTTCGATTGAGGGAGAATCTCTGGTTGTCCTAGGCGGAGAGGGGATCGAAGTATTCCAGCCCATGACTCGGGCTGACTTTGAGCGAGAATTTGAACTTTAATCAATAACATTGGCGCCATTAGGGAGCCTAAAGCCTTAATTTTCGCGTCATTTCTGTGAAAATAGGAATCCACTGCCGATTTTGAAGCCCATTTGCTGAATTCCAACTTCCTACCTGCGTGGGAAAGACGGCCTACTCCCTGCAAATATTCATTTCGGCGGATTTTATATTGGCCTGAAATATTACGAAATAATTCGCCAGCAGCTTCTATAGGGGAGATTTGGGGAGATCTACCCATTACAGGCGAAACTATATGACTATGTGTACACAGTCGGCGTTAGATCATTAATCCGGGAAACCCTCATTCGTTCCCACGGTGTTACGAAAAAATTCACCCGTAAGATTAGAACAAAGACATAGGACTTCAGGGGAACTCTAACTAGGAATTCGAATAGAACCTTACGAATGTCCGATAAGGACCAACCCCGAAGAAAGCATTAACATTGGCCTAATTCCATTTATTTTCGTAACAAAAATTTTCAATTCGCAATCATTCTATTGCTTGCTCGCAAGGCTAAAAGCTCGGAAATGCTGGGCTTGTTCTTCGATACGAGTTGCAATGCGATCGCAAACAAGTGTACACAGTTCAAAGCTGAGGTCGTCGGATACGCTGTAGTAAGCCGAGGTCCCTTCGCTCCGCCGAGTTAAAATCCCTGCTTGCAGCATGACTTTTAGATGTTTAGACACGTTTGCTTGACTGGTGGATGTGGCTTCAACCAAGTCTTGAACACACTTCTCACCATCCTTGAGCAGGTTCAAGAGCCGCAGTCGCATCGGTTCACTCAGAACACTGAAATATTCAGCTACCTGCTGAACCACCTCTGGGGGTACAGGCTCCATTAATTTCACTCCGAATCGTGCGTGAAAAGAACGATCCCAGCTATTCTAGCAGTACACCCCTTGATAGTAATAGAGTAATCTTCCCCCCCTTTGAGTAATCTTCACAGAAAATCAGACGTATGAGGGTTGTTTTCAATCATAACTTCTGCCTCATTGACAATCATTTTGAGCCTATCCAAGGTTCTTGAATTTACACCCTGCCAGAGTTTCCGCTGATACGCCTCCAAGAGTCTTTCAGCCATATCCCTCAACGCCCAGGGATTTTTTTGTTGAATAAATTCCTGTACTTGGGGATCAAACAGATAAGCCGCTGCAATTCCCTGATACATGTGATCGGTTACACACTGGGCCGTGGCGTCATAGGCGAACAGGTAATCTACCGTCGCCGCCATTTCAAAGGCCCCTTTATATCCATGGCGCATTACCCCTTCAATCCACTTTGGATTGATTACCCGAGACCGGTAAACCCGGGCAATTTCTTCCTGTAGCTTGCGAACTTTAGGATTGTCTGGAACGGCGTGATCGCCAAAATAAGTTTGCGGATTTTGGCCGCTGACCGACCGCACCGCCGCCGTTAACCCTCCCTGAAACTGATAGTAGTCATCGGAATCCAGCAAATCATGCTCTCGATTGTCCTGGTTATGGAGCACCACCTGCATTTGCTGGAGACGCTTTTGGAAAGCTTCGGGGGCCGATCTCCCCTCCGCCTGACGGGTATACGCATAGCTGCTCCAATTGATGTAAGCCCGGGCTAAGTCCTGGTCATCCGTCCAGTTTTGGGCCTCGATTAATCCCTGTAAACCAGCCCCATAGGCCCCTGGTTTGGAGCCAAACACGCGGTAGCGCGATCGCTGAGCCGCCTGTTTTGGACTCAAACCCTCCGCCTGCCAAAACTGGCTTTCCTGACGGACTCGATCCGCCAAGGGATTTTGCTCAGCGGATTCATCCAGAGCCGAAACCGCCTCTACTGCTCGATCAAAGAGATCAATCAAATTGGGAAACGCATCTCGGAAAAACCCAGAGATTCTCAACGTGACATCGACTCGAGGGCGCCCTAGGGCAGACACGGATAAAACCTCAAAGTCCACCATTCGCCGCGACGGTCCATCCCAAATCGGCATAACCCCCAATAGGGCCAAGGCTTCGGCGAGGTCGTCTCCCCCGGTTCGCATAGTTGACGTCCCCCAAACCGACAGCCCCAACGTCTTGGGATATTCGCCGTTCTCCTGAACATAACGTTCAATTAACATCTCAGCCGCTTTCCGACCGACATCCCAAGCACTTTCAGTGGGGATCGCCCGGATGTCTACCGAATAAAAATTACGGCCAGTGGGGAGCGTCTCTGGTCGGTTCCGAGTCGGCGCGCCTGAGGGTCCGGAGGGAACGTAGCGACCGTCGAGCCCCTTGAGGAGATGGGTGATTTCTTGGGGGGTTTGGAGGAGGGCGGGGAGGAGGTGGGTTTGGATCCAGGTGAGTTCGGTTTGGGGGGATAGGTGGATGGGTGGATGGGTGGATGGGTGGATGGGCGG